>NZ_JBHXSY010000058.1:0-33204 GCF_042715295.1 Streptomyces sp. NPDC058701
ACAACCCAGGCGCACCCAGAAACAGGACACCAACCCCCCACACAATCCGCCGGGACTCGGTCCACTCCTGCTCGGTGGCGTCCCGGTACTCCTCCGAGGGTCGGACCTGGCGCCTCTGGTGGAGGTGGGCCTGGTAGTGGCGGATCACGTCCTCGTCGAAGACGGCGACATAACCGCGAGTGGTCTGGATGCTGAGGTGACCGAGCAGTGCGGCGCCGATGTGGATGGGCAGGCCGCTGTTGACCAGCTCGGTGGCGAAGATCCTCCGGAAGTCGTGCGGGGTGAACTTCAGCCCGCGGAAGCCAGGGTGGGTCTCGGCCAGGTCCTCACAGCGTCGGCTGATCATCTTCTGGATGGTGCCGGGGTTGAAGATCTTCGATCCGATCGCTCCGTACTGGCGCTGGAAGAGGAACGGCATCGGCGCACTCCAGACCTTGTCGTGCGGGTTGTAGCGGCTGACCAGCGAATCGGCCTTTTTCGCCGGCCGTGGCGCCGGATGATCGAGGCGATGATGTGGAACAGCTCGGCCGACATCGGGATGACGCGCTCGCAGTCGGTCTTGGACGGTTCGATGATGAGCAGGGCAGTGACCTCGCCGTTCGCGCGCTGATACTGGCGGATGCTGAGGTGGGTCAGCTCGCACAGCTCCTTGATGCGGACTCCGGAATGCCGCACCCCACACCCCGGTCAGGCCTATGGGAATGCCTAGGTGTTCGCGGGGTATAGGCGTGAAACGCCGATGGGGCGTACGGGTGTTGGAGGTGGCTGTGATGTCCGGTCTGAAGGTTCTGGAGTGCTTTCCCGCTGGTGGCCCGCGGGGAAGTTGGCCGGCTGAGGAGTTTGCGGCTCAGCATCGCGCGCGGGGTGTGGTAGCGAGCGTGGTGATGGACCTTGAACGGGACGCGTTCCTCGTGGTGGTGCCGGAAGCCGAGGCTTCCCCCGCCGGGGTCTGATGCTCCGCTCCGCCTCACCCTGGTTCCGCAGGTCGCGGCAACTTTCGGGGAGTGACCTCGCTCGCGCATCCCTCCAGCCAGCGACCCTTGAGGGATGAGCAAGCACGACTGGGAAGCATGGACCACGGCCGAGGAAGCCCTCATGGTCAATTCCTATGAGAGCGACATCCTGCCCGGCGTCTGGGGCGATCTCGATGAATCGACCAGTCCCGACCGGTGAACGAACGCGCCACGTTCCTGCTCACCCTCATCCACCGCGAGTGGATCGAGGTCCGTCGGCTCGCACCATGGACCTCTCCCACCGGGCAACGCGGCTGCCAGCCCCGCGAGCTGGTGCCGCGAGATCAGCTTGCGGTGATGCTCCATGACCCGGCCGCCTGGGCATACCCCGAAGACGGGGACTGGATCGGGTACGTGACCTTGGCCGAGACCAAAGCGGGAAAGGCGATCACTCGTCTCCTTCCCGGCGAGACGTCCGAGTAGGCCCTTGCGGGAAAATTGCATCATCAGGGGATCGCCCCTGGGCGGCGGCGCCACGCACATTGCCGCTGTCCCGTCGTCAGTGGATGACGCTGAAGCTCCGCCACGGCAGGCTGTTCGGGGCCGTCACGTTCGACAGGGTCGTGGCCGTGTAGATCCCTTGGCCTCCCGCAACTTCACGGCAGTCCGCGGTCCGGTAGAGCACGACGTCCACCAGCGTGTTGTTGACCACGTGCGTCGCCCCGCCCGGAACCCCGATCTGGTGACACCCCTTGACCAGGGTGTTCGAGTACGACACCTCGACCCGCTCGTCCTCACCACGAAAGCTCAGCATGCCGACCGTGCTCCGCCCCAAACCCGAGCACCCCGAGACCAGTGACACCGCCACCACGACCCCCGACACCACACCCGCACATCGACGTAGCACCGTCACAGTGACCCCATCCATCCAGAACCATCCAGACCGACAACCCACACCCGGATCCTCCCCCACCCCCCGCCACCCGGCACCCCGGACGCCGCCAAGCGGACGAATCCCCACGTCACGCGGCATACGGCTCGTACGTCAGGGGCGGCGGGCGGGCTGAGGCGCGGGTGACGACGTCCACGACCTTCTCGGCCAGCACCTCCGGCGTGGTCCCCCCGCAGGGGGACGCCACTGCCCGCCGTAGTTGGCATGCCATATCGTCGTGCCTTCGCCCTGGGATACGACGCCCTGGGGCTGGACGTTGTCGCCCTGCCGCCATCCGGTCGGCGGAGAAGCGGGCTGACCGTCCGGAGTGAACGGGGAGACGTTCCGGTAGAAGCGGCCGGCGTCCAGCCCGCACCCCGTGCCCTGGAAGCCGAAATCGCCCGACCCGGGCGCGCTCGCCGCGTCCTGCGCCATGCCGAAGCCCGCCCCGTAGAGCCCTCCGCCGGTGCACGGCGCACCAGGGATCCGGGCGTTGCCCAGCGCGTCGAACGTGATGTTGCCCGGGCCGTCCGGTGAGCGGCCGTAGGAGACGTAGCACAGCACCAGGTGGTCGTTCGGCGCGGTGGCGAGGGCCTTGGCGATCTTGCCGGTGCCGATGTCGGCCGGGCTGTGGGAGACCGTAGCCGCGTTCCGCTCCCCCGGGTAGGCCGGACGCTGTGCGCGCTCGGTGAACAGCGCCAGCGCGTAGCCGGCCGCGATGGTGGTGCGCTCGTCGACCACGACGTCGTTGGTACGGAACCGCTGGTGCTGCTCCGCCGTACCGAGCGGGCGGAGCGTCCCGAGCACGGGCACCGGGCGGAGCGGGAGGGCCCGGTGCGCACCCGTCCGTTGCGCACCCGAACGGTGTGCCCCGGGCCCGGGCCGCCCCGAGTCCACCGTCAGGTACAGCACGACGTCGGGTCGGCGGGGCGCCGGTACGTGACGCGGAACCGTCCCGTTCCACCGGCTGCAGGCACCGCCGAGTCGGCGCGGGGCGGAGCCCATCCCGTTGCCGCCGGGTTGCCGCCTGGTAGAGCGTGCTCTCTGCCGACGGGACGGGCGAGCGCGAAGGTGAGGGTGCGGCGACGTAACAGCAGTCAGCTCCCGAGCAGGGACGGGGCGTCTCGTCTCGTCTGCCGTGTAAGCCGGTCAGGCCATGGGCGCCGTCAGGCCGTCCCGAGGTCTGGCCCGGCGTAGGGAGCGTGGCGGCCTCGGCGCGGCTGGTTCAGCCGGTGTACTTCCGCCACAGTTTGACGGTCGTCTTCGGGTTGCTCGCGGAGTTGGACTTGTGCGGCGCCAGGCAGCGGTACTGCTGGCCGAGGTGGACGACGCGGTCGTTCTCCGCGTACTGCCGGTTGACTTTCCAGTCCGAGAATCCTGCGGCCATGTGGAGACACCTTTCGCCGGGTCGGCTCGCTGCCGTCCCCCTCGAATCTTCGCATCATCTGAGCGGCCCCCCGGCCAAGGCCTGGCGGCAGCAGTCAGGTGGTGGTGGATGCCTTCCCGGGATCGGCCGGGGCGGGAGGGTCAGGTGGGGCGGGGCGGCGGCGGGAGACCGCGACTCCGGCCAGGCAGATCGCGCCACCGAGCAGGGTCAGCCAGCCGGGAACCTCGGCCAGGGCGATCCAGGCGATGAGGACGACGACGGCGGGCACGGCGTAGGTGGTAGCGCCCATCTTCCCGGCGGTGGTGCGCGAGAGGGCGTAGGTCCAGGTGGTGAAGGCCAGGGCAGTGGGAAAGAGGCCCAGGTAGACCATGTTGAGCGTGGCCGACAGCGGAGCCTCGGGCAGCTCGGCCAGGAGCTGGCCGGCGAAGGGCAGGGTGACCACGGTGCCGACGAAGCAGCCGTAGGTGGTGACCTGGATGGGGCTCGCGTACCTCAGTGCCGGCTTCTGGGAGACGACGCCGGCGCCGTACGTGAGGGCCGCCGCCAAGCAGAGCAGGACGCCGACGACGGAGGACGCGCCGCCCTGCGAAGTCGACACGCCCACGACGACCGCGCCGACGAAGGAGACGGCCATCCCCATGAGCAGCATGCGCGGGAAGCCCTCCTTGAGGAGCCAGCCGCCGAGCAGGGCGATCACGATCGGGCCGATGTTGACGATCATGGCGGCGGTGCCGGCATCGACTTCCTGTTCGCCCCAGTTCAGCGCCACCATGTAGAGGCCGAACCAGAGGACCCCCGAGGCGAGGATGCCGGGCCACGCCTGCCGCGGCGGGAAGGGCACCCGCTTGACGGCGAGGACGAGCGCGAGGGCGAGCGAGGCCGTCAGCAGGCGTCCCAAGGCGAGGGCACCCGGGGCGTAGTGGGCCGCGGCGGCACGGATGGAGACGAACGCGGAAGCCCACAGCACGACGGTGATGCCGGCTGCGAGCAGGGCGCGGTGATCGGTTCTGGGGTCGCCAGCCGTTTGATCCATGCGGGTCAACGTACCCACACACCGACGGGTTGCCCACGCCGTTCGGGCCCCGGTGGGCGCAGAGCCGGCAACCGGAACCCGGCGGCCGGCGGCGGCAGTGTCGCCGCCGCGCGGCCCGCCGACTACCGGGTCCCCGCACCCCCGGCCCGAGCGGCGGAGGACGCCCCGGCAGCGGAGGAGGCCCCGTCGACGGAGACAGAGACAGAGGCGGGGCTCGCGGCCGAAGCCCCGAAGGACGCCAGGTCCTCGCGGACGGCCCGGACGACCGCGTCCTGGCGCTCGGCGAGGTAGAAGTGTCCGCCGGGGAATCCGCGGAACGTGAACGCCCCTGCCGCCAGCTCGCGCCACGCCATCGCCTCGGGCACGGTCACCCGCGGGTCCTGTTCGCCGCACAGCACGCTCACCGGAACCCGCAGGGCCGGCCCCGGTGCGCAGCGGTACTCCCTGACCGCACGGTAGTCCGCCCGCAGGGCCGGCAGGATCAGCTCCGCGAACCCCTCGTGGGCCAGGAGCCGGGGGTCGGTGCCCGCGAGCGAGCCGAGGTGCGCGAGGAGGCCGTCGTCGTCCTGCGGAAGGTCGTCATCGGCAGGCTGCAGGAGCGGGGACCGCCTCCCGGAGACGATCAGTCCGCGCAGAGGTCCGGGAGCGGCGGCACCGGCATCCGGACCCACATCCGGAGCGGAACCGGAGCCCACATACGAGTCGGAGCCCAAACCCGAGCCGGGACCCAAACCCGAACCGGCACCAGCACCGGCACCGGCACCGGAGCCAGAACCCGACTCGGCCTCCAGCCGGCGGGCCAGCTCGAACGCCACCAGCGCGCCCATGCTGTGCCCGAAGAGCACCAGTGGGCCGTCCAGCCAGGGCCGCAGAGCCTGGTGCACGCCGTCCACCATGGCAGCGATACTGCCCGGAGCCGGCTCGGCGAAACGGTCCTGCCGGCCGGGGTACTGGACCGTCAGGACCTCGGCGTACGCGGACAGCGCCTGCGAGAAGGCGTAGTAGTACGAGGCGTTGCCGCCCGCGTGCGGCAGCAGTACCAGCCTGGGCGCGGGCCCCGGCGGTGCGGGGTGGAACCGGCGGAGCCACGGGTCGGGCCCCGGGCCCGGGCGGCCGGCGCCCTCGCCGGTGGTGTGCGCGGTGGTCATGTCCGCTCCTCGAACTCGTCCGTCAGCAGCCGCTTCTTCTGCGGCTTGCCCATGGCGTTGCGCGGCACGGCCGTGATGAACCGGACCTCGCGCGGCCGCTTGTGTACCGACAGGTGCGCCGCGACGAAGTCGGTGAGCTCGGCGCCCGTGACCCCCTCGGCGACGACGAAGGCCACGATCCGCTGGCCCAGGTCGGGGTCCGGGGCGCCGACCACGGCCGCCTCGCTCACCCGGGGGTGGTCCAGCAGTGCGTTCTCCACCTCGCCCGCCCCGATCCGGTACCCCCCGGACTTGATCATGTCGACGGAGGCCCGGCCCACGATCCGGTGGACCCCGTCCACCTCGTCTACGGCCGCGATGTCACCCGTACGGAACCAGCCGTCCTCGGTGTAGGCGGCGGCGGTCGCTTCGGGACGGCCCAGGTAGCCCGAGAACAGGGTGGGGCCCGTCAGCTGGAGCTCCCCGATCTCCGCTCCCGGCTCGGCCGCGATACGGGTGCGGATGCCGGGGAGCGGCGTGCCGACCGTGCCCGGCCGTACGCCGCCCCCGGCGCGGCCGCTGATGGTGATCAGCGTCTCGGTCATCCCGTACCGCTCGACCGGCCGGTGCCCGGTGAGGGCTTCCAGGCTGCGGAACACGGGGGCGGGGAGGGCCGCGCTGCCCGACACCAGCAGGCGCGCCCCGGTCAGTGCGGCCGCCGCGTGCGGCTCGGCCGCGATGCGCGACCACACGGTGGGAACCCCGAAGTACAGGCTGCCGCCCGCCTGCGCGTACGCGTCGGGAGTGGGACGGCCCGTGTGCACGAGGCGACTGCCGGTACGCAGGGCGCCGAGCACGCCCAGGACCAGCCCGTGGACGTGGAACAGCGGAAGGCCGTGCACGAGGGTGTCCTCGGCGCTCCACTGCCAGGCGTCGGCCAGCGCGTCGAGGTCCGCGGCGATGGCCTCGCCGCTCAGCACCACGCCCTTGGGCGGGCCGGTCGTCCCCGAGGTGTAGAGGATCAGCGCGGGCGCCCCGGACACGGGTACGGAGGTCTCCGCCGGGCCCCCGGCACGGCGGCCGAAATCCGCTTCGACGATGACCGCGCCCGAGTCCCGGAGGATGTGTTCGCGCTCGGCCGGTCCGGAATCGGGCGCCAGCGGTACGCAGGGCACCCCCGCCAACAGGGAGCCCACGACGGCGGCGACGGTCTCCAGCGACGGGGTAGCGCTCACCGCGACGGCCCGGGCCCCGGCCACGTCGGCTGCCACCCCTTGGGCGGCGCCCAGCAGTTCCTCGTACGAGGCCGAGCGGCCCGCGATCGTGACGGCGTCCGCGCGATCCCCGTGGACACCGGTGAGGGCGGTCAGCATGGCGGCAACTCCCCTGGCGAGACAGCGAAAGGTCTGCTGTCACAGCCTACGGGGACGGCACGGCCGCCCCGGACACACACCGGCCCGCCACACCCGCGCGCGGTGGGCTCAGCGGCTCGCCATCCGGTGACTGAATCAGCGCCGCCAACGGGTCCGTCATCCGGTGACCGGCTCGGCTCAGCGGGTCCGTCATCCGGTGACCGGCTCGGCTCAGCCGGATCAGTGACTGACGCGCCATCCCGGGCGCGTGCCGGCGGTCCATGAGGTGGCCGCCTTGCGGCGGGCCGCCGCGGGCGCCCAGCGGGCGGCCTCGCGCTCCGCACCCTCTTCCCGGGCCTCCTCCGTCGCCTCGGCGATCCGCGCCGCCATGGCCGCCGACAGGGCCACCGCGATCGCGGCCACCTCCTCGGGCTCGGGCGAGCCGCTGGTGATCCGCCACCGCGCCGCGGCCGGGGAGGCCGGGGTGTCGCCGGTGTGCTGTTCGCCGCGCGCCATGTCACCCTCCGTCCCGCGGTCGCCGTTCTCCTCATTGTGCTCCCGTTCCGTGGCACGGGCACTGCGGGGCGGCGTACCCGGAGACCCGCCGAACGGGACGCTCCGCGTACCCCGCAGGCGCCCGGTCGGACCCGGGAACGCCGGCGGCCACCCGGCGGGGCGGCCTCTCAGCACTGCCGCTCGGGGCCGTAGTTACCCTGTGGTCATGTCTGAACCCCCGCCCTCGAACGCACTTCGCCTCGTACCCGTCACCACGCAGAACGTCGACGCCGTGCTGGGGGTGCACGTACGTCCCGATCAAGGGCACTTGGTGTCCCCAGTCATGAAGTCCCTGGCGGAGGCCTACGCCCACGGCGAGGTCGCCTGGCCGCGGGCCGTGGTCGACGGCGGCGTGGTGGTCGGCTTCGTCATGGCGTTCCTCGACATCGTCTGGAACCCGGCCGAGGACCCCGCCGACCTGCGCTCGGGCATCTGGCGGCTGAACATCGACGCCCGTCACCAGGGCAAGGGCTACGGCCGCTTCGCGGTCGGCGCCGCCGTCGAGGAGATCCGCCGCCGCGGCGCCGACCGGGCGTACGTCTGCTGGGACACGGGTGTGCACTCTCCCGAGCCGTTCTACCTCGGACTCGGGTTCACTCCCACCGGCGAGGTCAGCGGCGGTCAGCGGGTGGGCGTGCTCGCCCTGGACGGATCACCCGAGCACTGAGGCGTTCGGGGCCGCCGTGCTCGATGCCGGGAGGCAGCGCGGATCTTTGTGGCTTCTGCCAGTGCGAGGCGCGGCCGGGCCCCGTAGAGACTGCCGGAGAGAAGCCGCGGGCCGGCTCCGGGAACGGGGCCGTGCCCGGGTACGTGTCTGAACGGGGAGGACATCACCATGAGCGCGCACGAGCAGTACGACGAGATAGGCGAGGCCTACGAGGGCTTCAAGGCCCTGCCGTTGGAGCAGTACGCGGTGGTTCCCAGCTTCCTGGCCATGGTGGGGGACGTGCGCAGCGCTTCGGTGCTGGATCTGGCGTCCGGTACCGGCTTCTACAGCAGGGAGTTCCGGCGGCGCGGCGCCGCGGAGGTACTCGGCATCGACATCTCCGGTGAAATGGTCTCCGTCGCACGGCAGTTGGAGCGGCAGAATCCACTGGGCGTCCGCTACGAGGTCGGCGACGCCTCCGAACTCCGTTCCTTCGAGCGGCCCTTCGACGTGGGTCTGGCGGTTCAGCTGCTCAACTACGCGCCGGACCTCGCCGCCACGGAGCGGATGTGTCGCAACGTGCACCGGAGCCTGAAGCCCGGCGCGCCGCTCTTCCTGCTCAACCAGTCGCCCGACTTCCGCTTCGACGGGCCGCCGCCGGACCGGTACGGCTTCCGGACCGAGCTCACCGGTGAGGAGGGCGAGACGGGTCCCCGGGTGCGGACCACGGCGCTGCTCGACCCGCCCGTCTCGTTCGTCGCCAACCGTCCGCGCCGGGAGGTCTACGAGAAGTCCCTGCAGGCTGCCGGTTTCAGCGAGCTGACGTGGGTCCCGCTGACGGTGTCGGAGGCCGGCCTGCGCGAGTTCGGTGAGGACTTCTGGGCGGACTTCCACGCCAACCCCCCGCTGGAGATGCTGCGCTGCCGCGCCTGACCCCCGTCCGGACGGCGCGCCCGACCGGCCCCCGGGAACGCCCGCCGCGGGCCGCGCGGCGGGCTCAGGCGGCCTGCGAGGTCACGTGGTCGATGACCGTTTGAAATTCCTCGGTTGGCGAGAAGTCCACGTACTCCACGTCCTCGATCGCCTCCGGGGCGTGGCCCGGTGCCCAGTAGAAGGCTTCGCCGGCCGAGTAGTCCCGCGCACCGTCCTTGGTGTGCATCCTGAGCGTGCCCTTGAGCAGGTAGCCCCAGTGCGGGCACGGGCACAGGTCGTCCGGCAGCCCTTTGAGGGCCGGGGCCATCGCCATGCCCCGGGAGAGCTGCATGAATGCGACGGAGAAGCCGCCGCCGATCTCCTTGAGGCGCAACTCGACGCCGTCGCCCGCGAGCGCCACGGGGGTCTGGTCGCGTGTGGTCGCCGTCATGGTTCCTCCACGGCCGTACATTTCACTGTCCCGAGATCCCCGAGCTCCCCCGCCCCGCCGCGACCCGCCCTATCAGTGTCCTCTGACTCTGCCCGACCCGCGCGGCGTAGGCCGGCGCCCCGAGCGGGGCCACTGCGCACTCGGTTCGGGAAAGGCACGATCGTGGAGGTCTCGGTGATCGGCGGGCCCGGTGCCCGTCTGGTCTCAAGGCGCTACGACGTCTGGCTCGGCACCGGCCGGTGGGCGAGCGGCACGGACGTCCGGTCCCCGCCGACGCGGGCGATTGCGGGGCACGCACGTCGCCCGGTCGGGTCAAGCGCATGCGGGAGGGTGCTGCGAACGGCCCACTGCGGGCGCCCCGGACAGGCCACCGGTGGGACGGGATGCCTACCGTCGCTGCCAGACACATCGGCTCGCGAAGCTCGTGGAGGCATCATGTCCCGTCGGAGCCGCCGCCTGGTCGGCGTGTGCGCCAGTACCGTCGCCGCAGGCCTCCTCCTGCTCTGCACCGGCGGTGACCCCGCCCCACCGCCGCGGGGCTCCTCCGGCGCCGCCGCCGGGACCGGGGTCGCGGTCGGCGCCTATCTCCACTACGGCTCGCCCGGAGTCGAGCGGATGCAGGAGTTCTCACGCTGGCTCGGGGGTACCGAGCTGCGCGCCGGGCACACCTACCTCCCCGGCGACACCTGGTCGAACATCGAGGGAGCACCCGACTCCCTGCGCAGCTGGGCGCGGTGGCGCAACGCCCGGGCGGACCGGCTGTTCGTACTCAACGTTCCCATGTTCGAGGGCAACGAGGCCCGTGTCCCCGACGCCCGGGTCGCCGAGCTGATCCGCACCGGTGCGCGCGGCGGGTACGACCACCACTTCAGCCGGCTGGCGACGCGCCTGGTCGGCCTGGGGGTGCCGGACACGGTGATCGTGCTCGGCTGGGAGATGAACGGCTTCGACTACACCCACCGGTGCCGGCCCGACCCCGCGAACTGGAAGACGTACTGGCGGCGCATCGTGACGGCCATGCGGGCGGTGGAGGGACAGAGGTTCCGTTTCGACTTCGCCCCCAACCGGGGCGGCGACGCCATCGCCTGGACGCGGTGCTACCCGGGTGACGACGTGGTCGACGTCATCGGCATGGACACCTACGACCAGCCCCCGGGTCATAGCTTCGACGAGCAGGTCACCCAGCCGTACGGGCTCCAGCAGCAGGTCGACTTCGCGAAGGCCCACGGCAAGCGGATCTCGTACCCCGAGTGGGGGCTGTTCCGGAACGGCGACAACCCCGAGTACGTGCGCCGCATGCTGGCGTGGATCGCCGCGCACCAGCCGCTGTACCACAGCATCACCGACTACTGTCCGCACGGCGTGTGGCAGTGCGGGCAGAACCCGCGCTCTTCGGGCGTGTTCCGGGAACTCCTGTCCCCCACCCCGCCGGGCCGCGACCGGCGGCCGTACCGCGTCGGCCTCGGGCCGGGCGTGGGCAGTTGACGCGGTCCGCTGGGGAAACCGGCCTGTAGGTGCGACCGTTGACGCCGTGCACACTACGACGAGGGGCTAGGACACCATGGCGAACCGCTGGGTGGGGGTGACGGTCGACTGCGTCGACGTGGAGCGGGTGGCGGCCTTCTGGAGCAGGCTGCTGGACCGCCCGGCGGGTCCGTCCCGACCGGGGTGGGTCTATCTCGGTCTCCCGGGCGACCCGCAGCCGCGTCTGGTCTTCCAGCCGGTGGCCGAGCCGCCCACCGGCAAGTTGCGGCTGCACCTGGACGTCGCGGTCGACGACGTCGACGAGGGAATCGCGCAGGTCGTGGCCCTCGGGGGACGGTTCACCGGAGAGCGGCACGACTACGACGCGGGGGTGGTCGTCGTGATGGCCGATCCCGAGGGGCACGAGTTCTGCCTGGTCCGGTACGCCGTGTAGGAGACCCCGGGTCAGTCGCGGTCGACGTGCTGGCGCACGACGGTGCCCTTGGCAGCATCGACGTCGTAGGTGGTCTGGTTCCAGTCCGGGGTGACGATGTCGACGGACCAGACGTCGTCGTCGAGCTCCACGGCCGTGACCGTACCTGCCGTGCGGCCCGTAGCGGTCCGCACGGCCTGCGGGGCGGTGACCGTCGCGGCCTTCAGCTGCTCGGTCACCTCGCTCTTGTCGTCCGCGTCCTGTCCGGGCTCGACGCGCGAACGGGTGACCTTGCCGGTGACCGCGTCCACCTGGACGTCGTGGATGGTCCCGTCCTGCGCGGCAACCGTGACGTCCCACACCGGCGCTCCCGCGGCCGGGGCGGAACCCGACGGGCTGGGGCTGCCTTGGGGGCTGTCCGTGGGGGTGCCCGTGGGGGTGGCCGTGGGGGTGCCGCGGGAGGTGCTCAGCTCGATCTCGACGAGCCGGCCCGTCGGGACTGCGGCGACCGCGGTGTCCGCGGCCTGGTTCCACCCCACCTTGGCGGCGGGTACCAGCGCCTTTCGCTCGCTCTGGTCCTCCGTGAGCGCGGTACCGCCCGTGGGGCTGGCCTGCGACGAGGACGGGGCGGCGGGGGCGGCGGTGCCGGGGGTGGAGCTGCCGCCGCACGCGCCGGCCAGCAGCGTGGTGGAGACGGCGCAGCAGACGGCGAGGGTGCGGAGCCGAAGGAGTGTCTTCATGGCCAACACGTTTGCCCCTCGCGCCGGGAACGGCGCGGGGCCACGCCGCGACCCACCCGTTCGCGATCCTCCGGCGCGGCCGATCAGACCAAAGGGCGCGGACACCTTCTCCTGGGCGCGGACACCATCTACCGGGCGCGGACCGCCGCGACCCCGTCGACGACGGTGAACATGTCACGCACCCCGGTCAGGCTCAGGCGTCGGTCGAGCTGCGGGGGCAGGGGACCGGCCAGGACCAGGCGGCCGGCGCGCAGCATGAGCAGTATCTGGGCGAGCATGGAGGAATCGGCGAAGGTGACCCGGCGGACGTCCAGAACGATCCGGGAGACGCTCGGATCCGCGGCAGCGGCCTCCCCCGCGGCCTTGAGCGGGCCCAGGGCCCCGTACTCGAACTCTCCCGTGCACGCGATGATCCGGACCCCGTCCGTGTCCGGCTCCACCCTCACCTGCTGTCCCATCGGTCCGCTCCTCACCGCCGACACCTGTCGGCTCCTCCGTCGCCCCGGCCGCGACCGGAGCGACAACCGAGGCCGGGTCAGGGGCGGTTGCTCCACATCCGGCACCGGACCTCGGGTGATGCGGGACACCTTCCCCCACGGCCCCGGATCCACCACGGCACGGCCCCGGACATGCGTGCGGGCCGTCACCGGACGCGTGGCCTCCACCAGGCCCGGGGTGTCCCCCACGGGCAGCGCCGGAGGCTGAACGAGCTACTTCACGGCTCCGCGGATGCCCGCCGGGATGCCCGTCGGGCAGGGTGGGCGGCGGAGGTGGTCGCTGTGACGCACGATGATCCGTCCGGACAGGCGCGACCGGGCGTTCCCGGGGACGTGGACCTGGCCGTGCTGGACGCCCTGTTCAGCCAGTCACCGGTGGGCCTGCACGTGCTGGACACGGAGCTGAGGCTGGTACGGGTCAACACCGCCACCCGGTCCATGCACCACGTTCCCGTCGAGCGGTTCCTGGGGCGGCACTTCAGCGACGTGTTCACCGGTCTCGACGCGCCCGGGGAGGTGACGGCGATGATCCGGGACGTACTGGAGACCGGGGTGCCCGTGCGGGAGCGGCCGGTGCGTTCGCGGCTCGACGCCGATCAGGGGCGGGAGCGCACGCGCTCGGTGTCGGTGTTCCGCCTGACCGGCCCGCAGGGCACCGTCCTGGGGGTGGCCGTCGCGGCGGTCGACATCACGGAAGCGGAAGAGGCGCGGGCCCGGTTGCGCGTCCTGGACGCGGTGCGCGAGCGGGTGGGCCGGACCCTCGACGTGATCGGCACGTGCCAGGAACTGGCGGAGGCCCTGGTCCCGGGCTTCGCAGACATCGCCGTGGTGGAGGTGGTGGAGGCGGTGGTGCGCGGCGAGGAACCGCCGACGGGGCCGTTCGCCCGGGACGTCCCGCTGCGCCGGGCGGCGTTCCAGGCCCGCGGCGGCCCGGAGCAGGCACAGGCCCATCCGGTGGGCGACGTACGGAGTCTGCACAATCCCACCCCCTACAGCCAGACCCTGACCGACCTCCGGCCCCGCATCATCCCCCTGGGCGACGACAGCCCGTGGCTGGGGGCCGACCCGAAGCGGGCCGGCGCCATCCGCGCCGCCGGGGCCCACAGCCTGCTCGTCGCCCCGCTGGCCCTGCGGGGCAGGGGCCTGGGACTGGTGAGTCTCTACCGCGTCGCGGGCTCGCCTCCCTTCACCAAGGGCGACCTGCGTCTCGTGCGCGAGGTGAGTGCCCACACCGCCCTGTGCGTCGACAACGCCCGCCGGTACACCCGCGAGCACACCATCGCGGCTACGGTCCAGCGGCACCTGCTGCCGCGCGATCCCGCGGGGCAGAGCACCGTCGCGACGGCCCACCTGCACGTGCCCGGCACCGGCGGGGGCGGCGGCTGGTTCGACGTGATCCCCCTGTCGGGCGCGCGCACCGCCCTGGTCGTGGGCGACGTCGCCGGACAGGGCATCCACGCGGCGACCACGATGGGGCAGCTGCGTACGGTCATCCACGCCTTGGCCGCCCTGGACCTGGAGCCGGACGAGCTCCTCGCCCGGCTCAACGACACGGCAGGTTTCCTGGCGGCGGAGCGGGCCGTCCGGCCCGCCGGTGACCCGGCATACCGGCAGCCGCTGTCCGCGAGCTGTCTCTACGCCGTGTACGACCCCTTCCCGCGCACCTGCACCTTCGCGTCCGCGGGCCATCCGCCGCCGCCGGTGATCGTCCACCCGGGCGGCGCCGCCGAAACCGTGGATCTCGCCGGGGGGCCCTTCCTGGGCAGCGGGGAGGGCTCGCCCTTCGCCACCACGACCGTCGAGCTCGCCGAGGACAGCGTCATCGCCCTGCACACCCCCCGGTTCCGCTCCGCGGCCCGGCCCGGTTCCGAGGACGACCCGGGCTCCCTCCGTGATCTCCTCGCCCGCCCCGGCCGCTCCCTACGAGACCTGTGTGACGACGTCCTGTACGCACTCGGAACCGACGGCGGCGACGATGACGCGGTGCTCCTGCTCGCGCGTACCGCCGCCTTCCCCGCCCGTTCCACGGCCACCTGGCTGCTGGCCGACGACCTCACCGAGGCCGCCACCGCCCGTGGGCACACACGCCGGACGCTGCGGGGCTGGAACGTGGACGACGACACCGCGGCCGCCACGGAGCTGATCGTCAGCGAACTGATCACCAACGCCCTCCGCTACGGGAGCCCTCCCCTGCGCCTGCGCCTGATCAGGGACCGCGCCCTCACCTGCGAGGTCCACGACGCGAGCACCACCAGCCCCCACCTGCGCCACGCCCGCACGGCCGACGAGGGCGGCCGCGGCCTGTTCATCGTCGCCCAGCTCGCCGAGCGCTGGGGCACCCGCTACACCGCCTCCGGCAAAACGGTCTGGACCGAGCAGAGCCTCGGCTCCTGACCCCGGCGGGTGGCCGGACGGCGGCTCCCGGGGCCGGGCGCATCCTCCGTACGGCCGGGTCGTCGGTGGCCTCTCGGCCGTGGTGGCGGCTTCCGCCCGGCACCTACCGTGAAGAGCGCGGGGCAATGACCTCCGCCGCGCCCCGGTCCCGTCCTCACAGCCAGGAGATACGTGGTGTCCCCCCAGATCATCGACATCTCTCTGCCCAGCACCCTGCAAGCCGCGGGCCAGGCCCGTCGCGCCCTGAGCACGTGCGTGAGCGATCGCGACCTCGCCGACGAGGGGTCGCTGCTGCTCTCGGAGGCGGTGGCCAACGCGGTGGAGCACACGGTGAGCGACCGTCTGCGCCTGGTCATCCGGCACGACACGGCCACCGACGCTCTCATGTGCGCCGTACGGGACGCGAGCGCGGAGGTGGCGGCGCCCGCCGGGGGCCCGGGCGCGGGCCCGGCGCGCCCGGCCATGGACAGCGCCGTGTACGAGTCCGGCAGGGGCCTGGGCATCATCGACGCCCTCAGCGCGGCCTGGGGCATCAGCACGGACGGCTTCGGCAAGTGGCTGTGGTTCTGCCTCGACGGTGCAGGTCCCGACCGCGAGGGGTGACCTGCGGCCCGGTCCCGCCTCCGCCGCGCGGTTCCGTACCCTGGCGGCATGCGCATGCGCCCCACCCTGAGCTGGACGCCCACCGGGGACCTCCGGCCCGGCACCACCGATCCGGAGCCGGTCGCCGCCGCGCTGCGGGCCGGCGGCGTGCTGGTGCTCAGCGGGGCCGGCCTTTCCACGGAGTCGGGCATCCCCGACTACCGGGGTGAGGGCGGGAGCCTGCGGCGGCACACGCCGATGACGTACCAGGAGTTCACCGCGGACGCCCGGGCCCGGCGCCGGTACTGGGCGCGCAGCCACCTCGGCTGGCGCACGTTCGGCCGCGCCCGGCCCAACGCCGGGCACCGGGCCGTGGCGGCGTTCGGGCGGCACGGCCTCCTCGCAGGGGTGATCACCCAGAACGTCGACGGACTGCACCAGGCCGCCGGGAGCGAGGGCGTGGTGGAACTCCACGGGAGCCTGAACCGGGTGGTCTGCCTCTCCTGCGGTGCCGTCAGCGACCGCCGTGAACTCGCCCGGCGCCTGGAGGAGGCCAACGCGGGCTTCGCGCCGGTGGCCGCGGGGCTGAACCCGGACGGTGACGCCGACCTCACCGACGGGCAGGTCGGGGACTTCTCGGTGGTGCCGTGCTCGGCGTGCGGCGGCGTCCTCAAGCCGGACGTGGTGTTCTTCGGCGAGGCCGTACCGCCCCGGCGGGTCGAGGCCTGCCGTGCACTGGTCGCCGGGGCGTCCTCGCTGCTCGTCCTGGGCTCGTCGCTGACGGTGATGTCCGGGCTCCGGTTCGTCCGCCAGGCGGCCCGCGAGGGGACGCCCGTACTGATCGTGAACCGGGACCCGACCCGCGGCGACGGGCACGCCGTCACCCGCGTCGCACTCCCCCTGGGTACGACGCTGACCGCCTTGGCCGGCCGGCTGGACGTCCCCGTCGACGACGGGGCGACGCCCTGACCCCCGGTCCGGTCGGCCGGCGTTCCGTCCGTGCGGGAACCGCGGCGAACGACGCGCCGGCGCGGCCGCGCGTCACGCGCTGGTACGGCCGCACGGTTTTCGGTCTGGGGCCGCCCTCGCGCTTCTTACGGGTGACTTCCGGGGCACGGCTGCCCCGCCGCGTGCCGTGCGAGTGCTTGGCTGCCTCCTATGGCCCGCTCCCATACGTTCCTCAGCCCGGCCCGGTTCGCCGGCGGCCTGTCGCTGGTCGTCGCCCCGCTCCTGTTCAGCGCGGTGGGCCCGGCGCAGGCGGACCCGGCGCCACCCCCGTACGCCGGTAGGCCGTGTCTTTCGGATCAGGGCGGATCAGCCCGGGGTGTCCGGTGCCGTGCGTCGCAAGGCCGGGGAGGGAGCCGACGTGGTGTGTCGGCGACCGACGAGAACGCCGCGAGGCGCGGTGCCGGACACCCCGGGCCCGCCATGATCCGAACGACACGGCCCAGCGCCGGCCACGGCCCCTGCGACGTCGTCAGGCCGGCCGCGGGCTTCGTCTGCGTACCGGCGCCCAAACAGTGCTTCACCGCTCCCTGTCCCCAGTACGACATCGTGCCCGCCGTACCCGGCCAGGCCGCAGCGCCGGAGCCCGCCGGCTCCGGTGCGGCTCCGGCCGAGTTCACCGCGCCCGGGGGCACCGCGCCCGCACGGTAGAGGCACCCCGCCCATTCGCCCCCGGCCACCGCGCGATCCCCGCGACGCCGGGAACCCACGGAGACTCATGTCCACGTCCGCCGCCCCCGAAGCCACTGCCACGACGCTGCTGCGCAACCCCCGGCTGTGGATGGTGCCCACGATCCTCACGGGACTGCTGGCCCTGCTCCTGTCCCTGCTCTACATGGGCGGCGTCGTCAACCCCGACGCGGACCTCCGCGAACTGCCCATCGCCGTGGTCAACGAGGACCGCGGCGCTCCGCCGCCCGGGCAGCGGGAGAACCTGGGTGCGCAGATCGCGGCCGCCGTCGCCGCCGACAGTGCGGGCGGCAAGGCCGGCTGGCGCACGCTGACGCGCGCGCAGGCCCAGGACCAGCTCGACTCGGGCAGGATCTACGGCGCGCTGGTGGTTCCGGCCGGGTTCACGGACTCCGTCACCGCACTCACGACGACCCGGGCCACCCGGCGGCCGACGATCACCGTGCTCACCAACCCCGGGAAGGGCAGCCTCGGTTCTTCCCTGGCGAGCCAGATCACCACGCAGGCCGCCCACCGCGCCTCCGGCACCATCGGCCGCCGGCTCACGGCCTCCGCCGGTGCGCAGGCGGACGCCACCGCGCGACTGCTGCTCGCCGATCCGGTCGACGTCGTCACCCGGGTCGGCCATCCGATCGGCGCCCACAGCGGGCTGGGCCTCACCGCGTTCTACTACACGCTGTTGCTCGTGCTGGCCGGATTCATGGGCGGCAACGTCATCAGCAACGCGGTCGACACCGCGCTGGGCTACGCCGACAACGAGATCGGCCCCTGGCACACCCGGCGTCCGACCGTACCGATCAACCGCACGCAGACCCTGCTGCTCAAGATGCTGATGACCGCGGGCGTCACACTCGTCAGCACCTCCCTGGTGCTCCTGTCGTGCGTCGTCGTCCTGGGCATGGACGCCTCCCACGTACCCCTGTTGTGGGTCTACTCCTACTGCGCGGCCCTCGCCGTCGGTCTGGGGGTCCAGGCCATCAACGCCGCGTTCGGCGGACTGGGCCAGCTGGTGTCCATGTTCGTGTTCATCGTGCTGGGCCTCCCCTCGTCGGGCGCCACCATCCCGCTCCAGGCCGTTCCGGGGTTCTACCGCTTCCTGTCCCACTTCGAGCCCATGCGCCAGCTGGGCGACGGGGTCCGCGCGATCCTGTACTTCGACGCGCGGGGCGATGCCGGACTCTCCCGCGCCTGGGTGATGATCGCGATCGGTACCGTCCTCGCCCTGGTCTTCGGGTTCGCCATGACCGCCTACTACGACCGCAAGGGACCCAAGCGCCTCGCGCCGCAGCCGGTCTGACCCCGTCAGTCGCGCCCCAGTGCGCGCAGGGCCTTTCGGCGGTGGCTCAGGGCCAGGTCGGCCGACTCGGTGTCGCCGGCTGCACGGAAGTGGTCCACGGCGCGGTCGTTGACGGCCACGGCCTCCTCGTACCGCCCCACGTCCACCAGGAGGCCTCCGAGGATCAGCAGGGCGTTGCCCTCCCCGTGGTCGTCCCCGGTGTCCCGGCAGATCTCCTGGTACCGCTCGAAGACGGGGACCGATGCCTCGTACTTCCCGAGTTGAAGGGTGAGGACGCCGAGCCGGAACAGCGTCCCGGCTTCGTTGGCCCGGTCCTGGCGGGCGCGGAACAGCTCCGCGGCGCGCCGGTAGGCCAGGAGGGCGTCCGCGGGCCGGCCCGTCTTCTCCAGCGTCTGGCCCAGGTGCACGTGGAGATGGCACTCGCGGTCGCGGTCGTCGGTCCGGGGGTAGACGTCGGCGGCCCGCCGGTAGGCGGTGACGGCCTCCTCGTCGCGGTTCACGGACCGCAGGGCGCGGCAGAGATTGAGGAGGGCGGAGCCCTCCAGGTCCGGCAGGTCGAGTTCCCGGAACACGGCGACCGCTCGCCGGTACGTGGCGATGGCCTCGTCGAACCGGTTCTGCTCCAGGTACTTCTCCCCCATGCGGTAGAGGGCCGAGCCCTCGCCGCGCAGGTCGTCCACCTCCCGGGAGCTGGTGGCGGCCCGCTGCAGGACCGCGTAGGAATCCGCGTCCCGGCCCGCCTCGGAGAGGGCACTGCTGAGGTGGTGGAGGGTGTCGGCCTCGGCGCGGCCGTCGCCGCCGGCGCGGTGCATCTCCGCCGCCTCGGTGTAGACGGGGATGGCCTTCTTCGGCTTTCCCTGGCCGGCCAGGCCGCGGCCGACGAGGGTGAGGGCGCGGGCCTCCCCCGCGCGGTCGCCGGACCTCCGGAAGATCCGTGCGGCGTGCCGGCCGGCGGTCACGGCGTCCGCGGGCCGCCCCAGCCGGAGCAGGGAGAGGCCGAGTTCGCCGTACGTGGAGCCTTCGGCCCGGACGTCGCCTGCGGCGCGGAAGGCGCTCACGGCCCGTTCCCGGGCGGCGACGGACTCCTCGACGCGTCCCAGCTCCGCCAGGGCGGATCCGAGCCGGCCGAGCAGTTCGCCCTCCCTGTCCCGGTCGCCGATCGCGTGGAATCCGGCGGCGGCCTGCTCGCAGACGGGCACGGCCTCCGCGTGCCGACCCTCGTACTCGAGGACCATGGAGAGCCGGAGCAACGCCTTGAGCTCACTGTTCCGTTCGCCGGACTCCCGGTGGACCGTGACTTCCCGTTCCATCACGGTGATGGCTTCGGCACACCGGTGCACTTGGAAGAGACGGGTGCCGAGGGTGCTCAGCAGGACGCCCTCGCGGGCGCGGTTGCCCGCCCTGCGGTATCCCGCGACGGCCTGTTCGCAGGCGGTGACGGCCTCCTCGACCCGTCCGGCCTCGGCCAGTGCCTCGCTCTGGTTGGACAGCGCATGGGCCTCGCTCTCGTGGTCGCCCGACTCCCGCAGGAGCGCGGCGGCCTTCCCGCACGCGGTGGCTGCTTCCGCGTACCGGCCCGTTTGTGTACAGGCGTTGCCGAGGTTGGCCAGTGCCGAGGCCTCGCCCGCGCGGTCGCCCAGCTCGCGGGAGAGGACAGCGGACCGCCGCAAGGGGTCGACGGCCTCCCCGTACCGCTCGGCGCGGAGCAGAGCGGGGCCGAGCCGGCCGAGCACCCAGCACTCCTTGCGGCGGTTTCCCATCTCCTGGAAGAGCTCGAGCGCACGCCGGGAGGCGACGATCGCCTCGTCGAGCCGGCCCGTCTCGTACAGGGCGTCCGCCAGGTTGCTGAGCGAGTCCGCCTCGCGGTCGCGGTCACCGCGCTCGTGGTAGAGGGCCGCCGCCCTGCGCGTGGGCGGGATGGACTCCTCGTACCGCCCCTGACGGAGCAGGATGTTGCCCAGGTTGTGGAAGGGCGTGCCGCCTCTGTTCTCTTCGCCGCCCTCCTCGGAGAGGGCGGCTGCCCGCCGGATGACGTCCGCGGCTTCGTCGAACCGCTTCGCGGCCGTCAGGGCGTTGCTCAGGTTGGTGAGCGCCGCGATCTCGAAGAGGCGTCCCCCGCCGCTCCCGAACACGGCCACGGCCCGTTCGCCGGCGGTGACGGCCTCGTCGCCGCGGCCCTCGGCGGCCAGGGCGGTACCGAGGTTCGTCAGCGCGGTTCCTTCCAGGGCGCGGTCTCCGGTCCTGCGGAAGTGGTCTGCCGCCCGGCCGAAGAGGGCGGCCGCGTGTCCGGAGCTCCGCAGGCCGGACATGGCCTGGGCGGACATGAGGAGCAGTTCGCCCGCGCGGCGGCGGTCACCGGCGTCGAGGTGGTGGGCCGCCGCGTGTTCCGCCGCGGTGACGGCTTCCTCGAAGCGCCCGAAGCGGGCCAGGGTCTGGCTCACCCGTCCCAACGACGCGGCATGTGTTCCGAGTTCGACGCTGGAAGTCGACTCCGCGAGCAGCCGGTACAGCTCGGTCGCCTCGCGGGTGGCGGCCAGGACCTCTTCCCGGACGTCGCGCGGGTCCTGCGCGAGCCGGCTGCGTACGTCCGCGTGCTCGGGGAGGTCGACGGTGGGATGGGCGAGTGCCAGCCGCTGGTACAGGTCGTCGGCCTCGCGCGTGACGGCCAGGGCGCGCTCCTCGTGGCCCAGGGCGAGGAGCAGGGCGGCGAGGTTGTTCAGGACCTTGGCCAGGTCGAGGCAGTGGGCGGCGAAGTCGGTTTCGACGAGGCGGCGTTGGATGAGTACGGCTTCCTCGGCCCGGGCGAGGGCCTCGTCCCCGCGGCCGAGGTCGGCGAGGAAGAGTCCCAGGTTGACCAGTGCCGTCGCCAGGTCGGGCTGGTGGGCGTCCGGGTTGGCGTCCGCGAGCTGCCGGTACAGGTCGGTGGCGACCTCCGTGACCTCGAGCCCCTCTTCGGACCGGCCCGCGGCGCGCAGCGCGGTCCCGAGGTTGGCGAGGGACATCGCGAAGTGGTGCCGCTGGGCGTCCGGGTCGGCGTCGGACAGGCGTCGGTACAGTTCGGCGGCTTCTTCGCCGGCGGCCAGGCCCTCCTCGGTACGGCCCGCGTCGATCAGGCGCAGGCTCAGGTTGGTGAGCAGGCCGGCGCGGTCGGGCCGGTACGCGGGGTCGGCGTCGGACAGCAGCCGGTACAGGTCTGCCGCCTCCTGCGTGGCGGCCAAAGCCTCTTCGCTCCGGCCGTGCCGGGACAATCGGCTGCCGAGCCCGGTCAGCGCAGCCGCCAGGCGTTCCCGGTGGGCGGTGGGGTCGGCGTCGGCGAGGCGGCGGCTGATCGCCGTGGCCTCCTCGGCGGTGAACAGCGCCTCCTCCCAGCGGCCCGCGGCGGCCAGCCGGTCACCGAGTGTGCCGAGGGAGTTGGCCAGGGACGGCTGGTGGCCGGGGTCGTCCGCGGCGATCGCGCGGTGCAGGCGTACGGCTTCCTCGGCGGGGGCGACGGCTTGCTCCCGGCGGCCCGCGTTGGCCCGGCGCCATGCCAGCGTGGCGTACAGGGCGGCACGCCGTCCGGGGTCCGTGGTGGCGGTCAGCCGGTGGGCGGTCAGCGTCTCGACGACGGCGAGGATTCCGCTGTCCAGGTCCGCGTGGCGGCCCGGCGGCAGGTGGGCCTCGACGGCTTCCAGGACGGCCAGCAGGCCGGGGTCGATGCCTCTCGCGGCGCCGTCGCCCCCGTCGGCGAGGGCGGCGAGCGTGGTGAGGGCGGGGCTGCCGGCGGTTATCGCGAGGGCGGGTGCGGAGCGCAGCAGCGGATAGAGCACCCGCTCGCCGACGTGTCTCCAGCGGGCGGCGGCGGACGCGAGGAACGTCACGGCCCGCGGGGCCACGGCGGGGGCAAGGTCGCCGCCCAGCAGGGCGGCCGGTACTCCGCTAGCCCAGGGGTCGGGGTCGTACGCGCTGATGGCGTGCCCCGGGGTGAGCAGGCCGAGGAAGTCCTCGGCGAGCCGGTCGGGGTAGAGCGGTTCCAGGACGAGGTCGCGGTCGGCGGGCGGGTAGCAGAAGCGGTGGTCGAGGAGGAGTTCCAGGGGGTGGCCCGGCAGGTCGAGGGTGCGCAGCGCCTGTACTCCGGTGGGGTGGCCTACCGCTCCGGTGAGGGCGGCGGTGAACACCGTCTTGGCCATGACCGCCGGGCGGGTCCGGTAGTCCTGCCCGAGGCTGCCGGCGTCGAACAGTTTCTGCCACGACCAGTATTCGCGGTCCAGGAGGTACGCCGACAGGTCGTGCGGTTCCGCGAGGGACGGCCGCTCGCCGCGGGCGTGCGCGTCGACGGAGACCAGGGCGGCCATGTGCAGGTTCAGGGTCAGGCCGAAGGGGCCGCGGTCCAGGGAGGCGGGCGGTGCGGCGCTCGCGGCGCCGGGGAGGTCGTACAGGTCGCTCGCCGCGTAGCGGTCGCGGGCGGCGGTGAACATCCGCAGCCGGTCCGCGTCCAGGGAGGGGAGGAGCAGGTCGGCGCCTGCGGCGCGGCGTTCGGCGAGCTCGCCGCGCAGGGCGGCGAACCAGCGGACGGTACGGCCGATGAGGAGGACCCGTGTGGGCCGGTGCCGGTGCAGTTCGGGTTCGGACAGCAGGCGTTGCAGCTCGCTGTGGGCCCAGCGGTCGGCGTAGTCGACGACGAGCAGCACCCCGGCCCCGTCCTCGGGCGGGGCGGCCGCGGGTCCCGGTGTGGGGGGCCCGTCCCGGAAGCCCGCCTGCATGACCTGCCACCGCTCGGCCGCCGGCAGGTCCGGGCTGCGGGAGCGTTCCGCGAACTCCGTGGCGAGCCGGGTCTTGCCCTCGCCGCCGGGGGCGTGGAGCAGCAGTACGGAGAGCCGCGCATCCCGTGCGTCGCGCCACTGCCGCAGCCGCTCCAGTTCGGCCGTCCGCCCGGTGAAGGGGACGACGTGGCTGCGCGCGTCGAGGAGGCGGCTGGGCTGCGCCATCAGCCATGCGGTGTCCGGGGCGGCCGGAGGGGGCAACGGCTCGATGGCGGGCAGCCGGGACCCGTAGTGGTGGATGACGGTCGCCGTCGCGTACGGGCCCTGGGCCGCGGCCGCGCCGGGGGCGACGTGCTGTACGTAACGCGGTTCGCTCAAGACTGACCGACGGAGGCCGGGCCCGTCGGACCACCGGGCGCGTAACGGTGGTGGTGGACGGTCACGCTGGACTTCGGCCCCTGGGCGCCCGCGCCGCCGTCGTGGATCACCTGGATGTAGGCGCCGTCGGTTCCCGCCCTGCGCAGCGCCGCGCCGAGGGCGTGGATCTCGGCGTCGGCGCGGGGCCGCCCGGCGATCAGTTCGCGCAGCAGGAGCTCGTACTCGGCCGAGCGGCCGGCTCCGGCCTCGATGGCCGCCCCGAGCCGAGCCGCCCACGTGTCGTGCGCGGCGCGCAGGGCCGACTCGTCGCCCCGCTCGTGGGCGGCGAGGACGGTCTGTCGATCCTGCTCCAACTCCGCTTCTGCGGCGGTGCCTTCGTCGGGCCGGCCGAGTCCGATCAGGCGGACGAAACCGCGCTTGGTGTGCGTCCACGCTTCCGTCGTCATCGCGGTGACGAGCGTGGTGGCGGCGGTGGCGGCCACGGCCGCGACGGCAGGATCCACGGCGCTTTCCCCCTTCAGAGACACTCGGCTGATCCGAGGCCACAAGTCTGCCATCGAGCCTCCCCTCACGGCTTGGATCACTTCAAGCCGTTTTGGCTCACGCGGTGGCCGTACGAGCCCCTTCATACCCCGGGGCACCGGCCAGCGACCAAAGAGTAATAGCGCAAAGAATATCAATTACCCATAAAGTAAAACCGTCTTGACGCAAGAACAAACTGGTTGACTGGTTTACTTCCCCTGGTTTCCACTACATTGAGCGTGGACGAGCAGCCGTCGAGGGGGAGAAGACCGTGGCCAGGGTCAGGCAGGAGCGGGCCGAGATCACCCGGCGCGCCATCCTCGACGGCGCGGCCGTCGCCTTCGACCACTCAGGATTCGACGGCACGAGCCTGAGCGACGTCGTCCGGCACGCCGGGGTCACGAAGGGCGCCCTCTACTTCCACTTCCAGTCCAAGGAGGCCCTCGCCCGGGCCCTGATGGACGAGCAGTTCCAGGTCGCCGAAGGCGTCGACGCCATCGAGGACCCGGGGTTGCAGACCGTCATCGACCTGACGCACCAGATGGCTCACGCCTTGCGCACCAACGCCCGCGTGCGCGCCGGAATCCGCCTGCTCGTCGAGTTCGGCTCCTTCACCGACCCCGACCCCACCCCCTACAACTCCTGGATCGACACCTGCCACCGCTGCCTGGTGCCGGCCCAGGAACGGGGCGACGTCCACCCCGGGCTCGACACCCACGACCTCTCCACGTTCCTCGTCGGGTCGTTCACCGGGATCCAGGTCACCTCACACGTCCGCACCGCACGCGGCGACCTCCACGCGCGCGTAATCGACCTGTGGAACTACCTCCTCCCCGGCATCGCTCCCGCCGACCGCTTCCCCCTCTTCGACGCGGAGGGCTCACCAGACTGCCGGGCCCGGCTCGGTCTCCCCGGCGCCCGCTCCTCAGCCGCAGCCGGTTGACCCCAGATCCAGGGCGGCCTCACCCACGCCGCGGCGAACCACGGGGGTGCTCACCACAGCGTGAGAGAGGCCGCCCTGTCCCACCCCGAACGGCCGGGCGCACGTCCGGACCGGCGTGCGCCGCGCTTAGGCCTCGGGCCAGGGCCGAGGGGGTTTCCCGCCGCGCACCAGGCCCTTGAGCCTGGCGTCGACGTCGATCGCCCGCTGCCCGCTGTCCTGCGCCCACGCGTCGATCGCTCCGCGCACCGCGTCGACGCACGCGCCCCACTCGTCCCAGGCCGTGCGCCACTCGGCATGCGCTTGCGACGGCCAGCCGCCCGCGCGCGTGGGCCGACCGTGCCGGTCCTGGACGGCGCGGACCCGGGCCCACGCCGTATCGGAGCGCTTCTGCAGAACGATCAACTCGTCGGCGAGTTCGATGTCAGCCACGGCCGGAGCCTAAAACCCGTCACGGACGTCAACCGGCACCGCCACGCGCGGTAAATGCGACCACCCCCGCCCGGCCGACAGCCCTCCGACCTGCTGTGACTCCGCCCACCCTCCCTTGACCCACGAACGAAGGGTTACCTAAGTTCAAGGCCATGAGCCCGCACCTCCCCACGCCTCCCGCCGACCCGTCATCCGGAGCCGCCACCCCCGGCACGGTCGGCTTCACCGTCGACCTCGCGTCCCAGGAGGTACTGCGCCGGGCCCACGTGATGGCCGCGCTCGGACCCGACTGGGACCCGATCGAGGTGCTGCGCGGCGAGGAGGCCGCGTACGACCTGCTGTACTCGGGTCTCGACGCGGAGCAGCAGCGCCTGTATGACGACCTGGTCGCGGCCGGGGTCCTCCCGCGGCGCGGGGGCGGCCATGCTGCCGCTTGACCCGCAGGCCGACATCGGGCGCCGCGCCTGGGTGGCCTGCCCGAACTGCCTCGACACCCGCGGGTGCGCGCCGTGCGAGGAGCGGCGGGCGTGCTCCGCGCACTGGCGTTACCTGCTCACCCACACCGGGAGCCTGCTGCACCTGCAGTGCCCCGGCTGCACCCACGTGTGGGTGCACGAGAGCGGCTTCGGGGCCACCCGCTCCGTGTGGAGCCGCATCACGAGCGGCCTGCCCCGGTTCTGACGGGCGCGGCCGCTGCACCGGAGCCGCTGGACTCGAGCGCGCCTGACACGCCTCCCTCCCCACCCCCTCTCACCCCTCCGCGCTCGTGGCACGACGCTTTCCGGCGGGCCGCAGACGTATGGTCGCGTGACGCATGGGACATAGCGGGCACGGGAGGCGTCGCGGTGAAGCGTTCGGGACGGCAGGGATTCAGGATCGCCACCGTTGCGGCGGTGGCGCTGGCAGGTCTGGCGAGCCTCACCGCGGGGTGTGCGCCACCGAGCGAGCCGAAGGCCCTGGGACCCTCCGCCGGCACCGGCACCGCCGCGCGCACGGCCTCGGGCGAGCCCACCGGCACCGCGGTGGCCCGGCAACCGCTCCCCGCCGACGTCGAGCGGAAGCTGCGGGAGGCGGTCGACGCCGCCCGGCGGACGCACAAGGTGCCCGGCGTGCGCGCGGACGTGAACGTTCCGGGGACGGGCGAGTGGGGCTATTCCGTCGGGGCGGCCGACCTGGAGGCGAAGCAGCCGATCGGCCTCGACGACAAGGTGCGCATCGCCAGCATCACCAAGACCTTCACCGGCACGGCCGTGCTCCAGCTGGTACGCGGGGGCAGGATGCGCCTCGACGACCCCCTCGACAAGTACGTCAGCTGGCCGAACGGCGGCAACATCACCATTCGCCAGCTGCTGAACATGACCGCGGGCATCTACAGCTATACCGACGATCCGGCCTGGCTGAAGCGGTACACCGAGCACCCGGACGCCCCGTTCCGCACGCAGGACGCCCTCGACATCGCCCGCCGCCACGCGCCGTACTTCGCGCCGGGCAAGGGGATCCGGTACTCGGACACGAACTACGTACTGCTCGGCGACATCGTGGAGAAGGCCGGCGGAAAGTCGCTCGCCGAGTGGATGCGGGCCGACATCGCCCGGCCCCTGGGTCTGGCCGCCACGAGCTACCCGACCGACTCCGACATCCAGGAACCGTTCGCGTCCGGGTACACGGCGGGGCCGGACGGCGCCATGGCCGACACCACCCGCTCCAACCCCTCCTACGCGGCGGGCGCGGGTGCGATGCTCTCGAACCTCGTGGACCTGCGCGTCTGGGCCCGCGAGGTCGCGACCGGCGACAAGCTGCTCACCCCCGAACTCCAGCGGCAGCGGCTCCGGTTCGTCCCGATCGCCACCGCACCGGTGCAGGTGTCGTACGGCCTGGGCGTCGGGTCGTTCGACGGGTGGATCGGGCACAACGGAACGATCCTCGGCTACAACACGGCGATGTTCTACGACCCCAGGACCCGCGCCACCGTGATCGTGGAGATGAACCGGTCGTTCGCGACCCTCGACGAGGACCACGCCACCGAGCTCTTCCTGCAGATCGCGAAGATCATCACGCCGGGAACGTAAAGAGGGAACGGGGGCGTCGGCCGGCCCCCGCAGGGCCGGACGGGCCACGGCCCGTCCGCGGGCGGCCGTGTCACCTCCGCCGGCGGTCCGGCCCCTGCCATCGTGAGCCACCGCGCTCCACTCCGTCTTCCCCGGGAGGTACCTCCGTGTCCCCACGTCCGTACGGCCACGACCGCCGGATCCGCCCGTCGCTGCGCCTGGTCGCGGCGACCGCCGTGTGCGGCGCGGTACTCGGCGCCCTCGCCCAGCCCGCGCAGGCCGGGGAGGACCGCGATCCGTCTTCCGGCGCGGCCTCCCTGCGGCAGGAGCTGCGGGACCTGGTGGCCACCCCGGGTGGTCCTCCCGGTGTCATCGCCGTCCTGCGGGACCGCGACCGCACGGACGTCTACCGGGCGGGCGTGGCCGATGTGGAGAGCGGCCGGCCGCCGAGGGCGGGCGATCACATGCGGATCGCCAGCGTCGCCAAGGCCTTCAGCGGGGCGGTGGCGCTCCAGCTCGTCGACCGGGGCCGGCTGCGCCTGGACTCCACCATCGGGGAGGTGCTGCCGGGCCAGCCGGCCGCCTGGCACCGGGTGACGCTGCGCCAACTCCTCAACCACACCAGCGGACTGCCCGACTACTCGGGCTCCCAGGGTTTCATCGACATCATCTCCGCCGATCCGCGGCACCGCTTCGACTCCCGGCGACTGCTGGGCTTCGTGGCCGGCGAGGACCTCGAGTTCCGCCCCGGAAGCCGCTACCAGTACTCCAACTCCGACAACATCGCCGTCGCGCTCATGGCCGAGGCGGTCACCGGGCGCCGGTACGAGGCACTGCTGCGCGAACTCGTCTACGAGCCGCTCGGCATGGAGCGGACGAGCCTGCCCCAGGGGTACCGGCTGCCCGTTCCCTTCCTCCACGGCTACCAGGTCGCCCCGCCGGCCGAACCCGTGGACGTCAGTGAGGCCGTGAGCGCCTCCGGGGCCTGGGCCGCCGGCGGCATCGTCTCGACGCCGAAGGACCTGACCAAGTTCATCCGGGGCTACGCGGGCGGCGCGCTCGTCTCGAACCGGACCCGTGAGCAGCAGTTCACCTTCATCCCCGGCGCCCTCTCGCAGCCCCCCGGCCCCGGCCGCACCGACGCGGGCCTGGCCATCTACCGCTACACGACGCGCTGCGGGGTGGTGTACGGGCACACGGGCAACACCCCCGGCTACACGCAGCTGGCGGCGGCCACGGCGGACGGCAGCCGCTCCCTCACCTTCTCGATCACCACGCAGACCTCGCTCACCAACTCTCCCGAACTGCTCGCGCGGGTCCGTTCGGTCCAGGAGGACTTCGTGTGCGCCCTGCTGCGCGGGTAGCCCCGGAGTCGCGGGCCCGGCGGGTTCACCCGACGGCGTGAATGACCGGGCTCCGCGACCCGGTGGTTCCGTACGGTTCCGCCGGAGTACCAGCCTTTGCGTCAGGGCGAGTTGGCACGTCGCGGGGTAGGCCGGAGTCAGCTGCCCCGCCCGCCTCCGCCTGCCACGATGGGCGGGCGGAGGAGTCGCCCCTCCGCGGCAGCGAGGTGGCCGTGCGCAACCGGCGCGCGGCCGGCTGGACCCTCCCCGCGGACCGCTGGGCCGCCGGCCGGGCGGCGGCACGGATCATCGCGGCGGTGCGCGGCTGGGGCTACGAGCACCCGGGAGACGAGTCGATCGGCCGGTCCGTGGCACTGCTGGTGGGTGCAGGGGTCACGGACGGCGGCAAGCGTGTCAGCGTGCACGCGGCCGACCAGGACGACCTGATCCTCATCGTCGTGCTCAGCCACCGCGCCGGACCGGCCCCGGACGACGACGCGTTCCTGAAGCGGATCGCCGCCGTCAGCGGTTCGGCGAGCTGCGGCAGCGACGCCGCCGAGGACGGCCGCCGGGTGTGGACCCTGCCGGACACCCGGCCTCGCCGCTCCCCCGGCGCCGCGTCGGCGGCCGGAGGGTCCGGCCGGGACTGAGGCGGCCGGCCGCACGGCTCCCGCGCACCCTCAGCGGCCTCCTCCGCCCTCCACCGCGGACAGACCGGCCAGGCCGGTGTCCCGCAGGACGCGGCCGACGGTGTCGGCGAGGGCACTGTCGGCGCCGATGACCGTCTCGCCGCCGCCGGGCAGCAGATCGAGCGGCCGGTACCAGTCGCGCAGTTCGGACTCGCCGACGTCGTCGGCGATCGCCTTGGTGGCGTGCCGCGCCAGCGTCTCCTCGAACGCCACATCCAGGTAGTAGGCGTGGGTCGGGCCCCGGTGGTCGGCGCGCAGCCGGGCGAGCATCTCCCCGTAGTGGTCCGCCGAGAGGATCCCTTCGACGACCACGTGGTAGCCGGCGTCCAGGGCGTAGCGGGCGACGGCGTCGATCAGCCCGATGTTCACGCCGCCCGGCCGGTCGCGCTCCCGCAGGACGGTCCGGCGGAGGTTGTCCTGGGCGACCAGGGCCAGCCCGCGGCCGAACCCCTCGCGGAGGCCGGCCGCGACCGAGGACTTGCCCGAGGCGCTGTTTCCGCGCAGGACGACGAGCCGGGTGTCCGGCGTTCCCACCATCATCCGCCCCACCGTAGCGGCGGCCGCGGATCCGTAGGGGCCGGACGGCGGGGCGGCGCGCCCCGGGCGACATCACCCACCGCGACGCCGCCGTTACTGGAGACGGATTCCCGCACGGGTGGGCTCACGGACTCCCGCACGAACTCCCGCACCGGCCGCCGCACGGGCCGCCGCGCCGCCCGGGAAGGAGCGCCGGAGGCGGCGTAATCTGGTCGAACCGCCACAGAAGGCACGCGGAACGCGCCGTACGCGCCGGTGCCGCGCCCACACCGCGAACGATCCAGGGAGGCGGCGCGTGACCGATCCGTTCGGCTTCCTCCGGATCCCCCGCAAACCGGTCCCGGCCCGCCCCGTCGAGGAGCGGCTCGGCGACTGGCACGAGGTGTACGCGGGCCAGGCGCTCCTCCCGTTCGTCTCCCGGCAGGCCGACCGCTGCATGGACTGCGGCATCCCGTTCTGCCACACCGGCTGTCCGCTGGGGAACCTCATACCGGAGTGGAACGCGTACGCGTCCAGGGGCGACTGGCGGGCCGCGTACGACCGGCTGCACGCGACGAACAACTTCCCCGAGTTCACCGGCCGGCTCTGCCCGGCGCCCTGCGAGGACGCCTGCGTGCTCGCGATCAACGGGGATCCGGTGACCATCAAGAACGTCGAGCAGGCGATCGCGGACGAGGGGGAACGGCGCGGGTACGCGGCGCCGCGGCCGCCCGAGCGGCACAGCGGCAAGACCGTCGCCGTCATAGGTTCCGGCCCGGCCGGGCTGGCCGCGGCGCAGCAGCTGACGCGGGCCGGGCACACCGTGGTCGTGCACGAGCGGGCCGACCGGATCGGCGGTCTGCTGCGCTACGGCATCCCCGAGTTCAAGATGGAGAAGGCGCACCTGGACCGCCGGATCGAGCAGATGCGCGCGGAGGGCACGGCATTCGTGACGGGTGCGGACGTCGGGGGCTCGACGGGCGCGGCCGAACTGCGGAGCCGGTGTGACGCCGTCGTGGTGGCGGTCGGCGCCGGTGAACGGCGGGAGCTGCCGGTTCCGGGACGGGCGCTGCGCGGAATCCACCAGGCGATGGACTACCTGACCCTCGCCAACCGGGTGCGGGAGGGCGACCACGCCCGGTCGCCGGTGACCGCCGAGGGCCGGCACGTGGTGATCGTCGGCGGGGGCGACACCGGTTCCGACTGCCTCGGCACGGCCCTGCGGCAGGGGGCGCTGTCCGTGGTCCAGCTCGACATCAACCCGGAACCCGGGCCCGGCCGGGCCGAAGACGAGCCCTGGCCGGTCTACCCGAAGGTGTACCGGGTCTCCCACGCCCATGAGGAGGCGCGAGGGCGCGAGGGGTGCGACCCCCGGGCGTTCTCCTGCGCGACCCTGCACTTCGAGGGGGATTCCTCGGGCCGGGTACGGGCCATGCGCCTGACCGCCGTCGGGCCGACGGCGCGCGAGCCCCTGGCCGGCACCGACCGGGTGATCCCGGCCGGGCTGGTCCTGCTGGCCCTGGGGTTCTCCGGCCCGGAGCGGAGCGGCGGTCTGGACGCGCAGCTGGGGCTGGAGCGCGACGGATGCGGCAACTTCGCCCGCGATGCGGCGTTCGCGGCCGGCGGCGGGCGGGCTCCCGGCGTGTTCGTCGCGGGAGACGCCGGGCGCGGCCAGTCCCTGGTCGTGTGGGCGATCGCCGAGGGCCGCGCGGCGGCCGCCGCGGTGGACCGGTACCTGACGGGTTCGACCTGCCTCCCGGCCCCCGTCGCCGCCCACGACCGGCCCATGACGGCGCTGGGCCGCATGCGCTACGGCGACCACTAGCCGAGGCGGGTCCGGCGTCCCCGGGCCGGACGGGTCGGAGTTCCGGCCCGGGGACCGCGCGAAGAACGGTCCCGCGCGCAACAATCCCGTGCGACACGGTCCCGTGCGAAATACGCGAAACGCCGTCGCGTGCAGAACGCGCCAGACCGGGTAGACGCAGCCCATGATCACCTCCATGACTCTCGCGGCCGACAGTTCGACGTCCCTCTTCCTCATCGTGGCCGGTGTCGTAGTGACCGCCCTCCTGATCGGCGCGTTCTGGTACGGAAGCCGACGCGCCGCCAAGCTCAAGGACCCCGGTGCGCGACCGGCGGATCAGAGCCCCCAGGCGCAAGCCCGCCACGACTCCTGGCAGACGCCCGACGAGGACCCGGACTCGACCCGCCCGCGCCCCTGACGCGGTAATCCCGCTCCCGGTCACTCACCGCCGTCACCGCCACGACTCGCACCGGCCGGTTTCCGTGCACGAACGATGCGAGGTGAGGCGGCGGCCCGGCTGCGCGAACCTGGTGCGGACCAGGGGTGCGCCGCCGGGACGAGGAGCAGTGCCATGGACGTACGGGACGCACCACCGGCTCGGGGACCGGACACGGCGGGTTCGCCCCTGGCGGGCGCCCGCGTGCTGGTCGTCGGGGCGACCGGGGTCCTGGGCGGCCTGGCCGCCCGGGAGCTCGCCGAGCGGGGCGCCGTCCTCGCCCTCGCCGGTCGCGCACCGCACGTGCTCGCCGAACGCGGGGCCGAACTGGGCGGCCGGCCGGTCCGCCGGATCGACGCGTACGACCTCGACGGGTGCGCCGCCCTGGCGCCGTGGGCCCGCGGTGAACTCGGCGGGCTCGACGGCGTCCTCGTCACGGTCGGGGTGGCGGCCTTCGGCCGGGCCGGGGAACTGCCCGACTCCGTCGCGGAGCACCTGTGCGCGGTGAACTTCCTGTGCCCTGCGGCCGTCCTGCGCGGCGCCCCGTCCCAGGTGGCCCGGGGCGGCTTCCTGGCGGCGGTCACCGGGGCCGTCGTCGACACGCCCCTGCAGGGCATGGCCGACTACGCGGCCGCCAAGGCCGCGTTGGGCTGTTGGCTGGGGGTCCTGGCACGCGAGGTGCGCGGCCGACACCTGCGCGTCCTCGACTTCCGGCCTCCCCACCTCGACACCGGCTTCGCCACCCGCCCGGTAGCGGGCCGCGCCCCCTCCCTGCCCCCGGGCGGAGACCCGTACGAGGCGGCTCGCTCCATGGTCGACCGCCTCGAAGGCGTGGCGTAGTCCGGTCGGGCTACGGGTACGGGCTGTCGGCGCCCGCGGCCGCCGGCCGGGGCGCGCGCGCCGGG
>NZ_JBHXSY010000059.1:0-2741 GCF_042715295.1 Streptomyces sp. NPDC058701
CGGACCCGGCGACACCACCCCCCAGGTCATCACTTCGACAGAGGGGACACAGTCATACCGGACCCGGAGGCCAGCGGCCCCATTGCAGGACCGCGAAAAAGATAACGGGGGGAGGAGGAGCGGCGTGGCGACACCTGCTGTAGTGAAGGCGGCGTTGGCCGGGAAGCGACGACGTTCGACGTCCGCGCGGCCGAGGTCCGTGACCGCGGTGACAGGGTCGGTGTCCGGTAGCGACTCCGTGCCGGGTGAGTGGAGACCGAGCTCGACTGGCTCAATTGCCGCCCTGTCGCGGCCGTTGGGGTCACCAGCGGACAGGATTCCATAGACGGCGTGCGAGGCGACTTTCCCGTGCGGATGAATGCGAGCAGGAGTCGTGTGCGTAGCCGTCTTCGCTCGAGGCGGCAACACGTCGAAGGGCCGAGAAGACTGCGTCGGACATCCAGCCGTCGCTGTGCTCCTTGACTGTAGATGACCCGTTTGCTCGACTTCCCGTCGTGGCTGAGTGACAACAGGGAAGAGGATCGTGCGCTGTGGAACCCATCGACCGCAGAAGCGTTGTCGACGTACTGGAGGAATGCTTGCGCGCCGACATCCTCGGCGGCATCCATCAGGCCGGGACCAAACTGCCGCCGGAGCGCGATCTGGCCGCGGGATACGGCGTGAACCGCGCCACTCTCAAACACGCGCTGTCCCGTCTCGAACAGGCGGGCCTGCTTGTGACCCGGCACGGCGTCGGAAGCAGGGTCCGTGATTTCCTCGCCTCCGGTGGTGCGGACCTGCTGCCGCTCCTGGTACAGGAGGACGCCGGCTGGTTGGACGACGTGTTCGAGGCGCGCAGGGCGGTAGGGAGCCTCATCGCCCGACGGGGCGCTGAGCAGGCGGGGCCGCGTACCGCGGCGCTGCGGCGTACCGCGGCGCTGCGGCGTACCGTGCAGGCCGTGGCAGCGGCCTCTGATGCGCAGCGCGCCCAGTCGGCCGAGGCCGAAGTGCACCGCGAACTGGCACGGCTGTCCTGCAACAGGGTGTACGTCCTTTTGACGAACACGCTGCTGGCGGCTTACGTCCCGGTACGGCACCTGCTCACCGGGCCGTTTGAGGACCCGGCCTTGGCCGGCGAGCGCCTGTTGCCCCTTACCGAGGCGGTGGAAGCAGCGGACGCGGCCGGCGCGGGCCGGGCGGCCGCGGACTACCTCGATCTGACCGGCGGGCTGATGCTGGCCGCGTTGAAGGAGCGGCGCCCCTGAGCGCAGCGGGTCACCGGTAGGTGGCTGCCCACAGGTGCGCGCCGCGCGGGTGGACGGCGGCGTCCACGCGGTCGCGCACCAAATGGCATTGGCGTCGTGGTCGGTGAGGGCGCGCTCGACGTGCCGTGGGACGACGTCGAGAAGGAAGGGTCGCGACGGGCGCCGAACCGTTCCAGGACACGGGGCGGCGGGTCCGCGCACGGCGTCTGACTGAGGATGCTGACCGTCCCCACGCGGTCGGCGTCCGGACCGAGGGCGTCGCGGACGTGGTCGCGGACGTCCTCGGCAAGGTCGTCGCCATCGCCCGCGACGGACAGGTCCCGGCGGATCGCAAGCATGGCGGGGACCGGGCGGTGCTGCGCCAGGTCGGTCACCGCGCAGCGGATGGGGGACCGAGGAAGGCAGATGTCCGGGATGCCCTCGGGCAGCATCCGTATCCGGTCCGGTCCCACGCCCGGGGCCAGTCCGCTCCAGGAAGAGTCCAGGCCCGCCCGCTCCGGGTCCCTCGGGTGCGCCAGGCCGCATTCGGCCACCTCGACCCGTGCGCCGTCGCGGTCCACGAGATCGGCACCGCAACCGGCTCCCGGGGCAGGCGTGCGGTCCGTAGGTGGTCGCTCATGGCCGACGGCTTGGGTACGAGTCACTTACGCCCGCCAGTCGGCGGAATGGTCGGCTGCGGATGACGACGAGGTAGGACACATGGATACCGCACCGTCGGAAGCCGCGACGCGGACGAGCTGATCGCCACCGTCTTCTCCGAGGCGCGCCGGGAGGACCCGTACGCGCTCTACCGAGCACTTCGCCGGGCGGCTCCGGTCCACGTCGGCGCCGAAGGCGTCGCGTAGGCGAGTACACACGCCGGATGCGAAGCAGTCCTGCGCGACAACCTCTTCAGAACATAGGGCGGTGCAAGAACCCGCCGGAGTATACCGGCCTGAGGCGGCTCGCCATCATCAAAGGTCTTCTGGCCGTACCGGATGGCGACCACCGCGAACTGCGGTCGATCGTGGGGGACTGGGTGCTCGTCTTCGAACTGCGCTTGACGCAGGACGAAATGCTGCGGGCCGACCGGACCGCGGTCCGCCTGTGGGAGTTTCTCGGCGACCTCATCGAGGAGCGCCGGACGAAGCCCCGCGAGGACCTGGTGTCGGCGTTGGTACGGCCCGGCCAACCCGACGTGTTCAGCCCACCGGATCTGCTGAACCTGCTGGCCTCGCTCTACAACGCGGGTTTCGAGACCACGATGAACCTTTTCGCCAACGGGTTGCGTGCCCTATTCACACACCCCGAACAGGCGGACGCGGTGCGCCGCGACCCGCCAGTTGCCTGCAGCGCGACGGAGGAGCTCCTGCGCTTCGACGAGCCCATCCAGATGTCCTTCCGGGGTCTCGCAGCACGTCGAGTTGGACCGGAGTGTCCGTTGTCGAGGGCACGCTGGTCGTCGCGCTGACCGGCGCGGCCAACTACGACCCGGCGGCCGGGGGGGGGGGGGGGGGG
>NZ_JBHXSY010000059.1:2751-32807 GCF_042715295.1 Streptomyces sp. NPDC058701
GCCCGCCCCCCCCCCCCCCCCCCGCCCTGCGGCTTCGACGTGATGCCGTGTGCAGTAGGTAGGTCGCACCGGCATCGTGGTCGACTGCGTCCTGTGCGGCTGTGAGACCCTGTCCGGATGAGGCCGTGGGAGGTGGGCACCTGCCTCCTACCGCTGAGCGGGTGCTCCGAAGCGACTGGCTCAGTCGTGGGGGACGCGACGCGGCGGCTGGACGTCGACGAGGCTTTTCAGGTGTGCACGGGTGCGATCCATGATCGCGGCCAGCTGAGCCAGGTCCCTCGGGGTGAGTGCGTCGAGGAACCCTTCCCGAACCACGCCCACGTGGCCCGGCGCGGTGCGGGCCAGGACCTCCAGTCCGTCAGGAGTGAGGACGGCGAACACCCCGCGCTCATCATCGGGATCGGTCTCCCGGCGCAGCAGGCCGGCCTTCTCCATCTGTGCGACTTGGTAGGTCAGGCCGCTGCGCGAGCAGACCATGGCGTGCGCGAGCTCGGTCATGCGACTGCGAAGGCCGGCACTCTCGTGGAGGCGCGTGAGGATCTCGTACTGGACCTGGGTGACCGATCCGACGTCCCGGAGCTGCGTCTCGACCAGCTTAGCCAAGAGGTTGCTGGTCTCCAGAAAACCGGCCCACGCTCTCATCTCGGTCTCGTCGAGCCACCGTGGTTCCGTCACCCCGGAATCCTACCCCCAGCCCTCGATGGCGACGACGGCCGTCCCAGCACAGTTCGTCCTGATCCGGTCTCGTGTATACCGCAACCGGCCGGTAGACGTCTTACGGCGCACCGCGTGGGCATGCCATCCTTGGCATATGCTGACTACCGCTCGGCTGAGAGTGCGGCATTTCCGTCCGGATGACGCTCCCGTATTCGCCGAGTACCGCTCCGTACCCGCCGTGGCCAGATATCAGGACTGGACGCCTCCGATAACGCTCCAACGGGCCGCCGCCATGGTCGCCGACTTCGCCAAAGCCAGCCCTCTGGAGCCCGGACGCTTCTGTTGGGCGGTGGAGTTGGCGGCGACAGGAGCCCTCATCGGCGACGTCGAGGTGCACCTGCAGGACAACCTCCTGCAGTCCGAGGTCACCTGCACCCTCGCCCTGCCTCACCAAGGCCTGGGTTACGCGACGGAAGCGATGACGGCCGTGCTCGCGCATGGGTTCACCGTTCTGGAGCTCAAGAAGGTCTCTGCTCGCTGTGACGCCAGGTCCATCACCGCCGCCCGTTTCCTCGAACGCGTCGGCTTCCAGCTGGAAGGCCGCCTGCGGGCGCACAGGCTCGCCAAAGGCGAGTGGACGGACGACCTGCTGTACGGTCTCTTGCTCTCTGACTGGCGCCGCTCACGGTGACGGCTGTCGGCGGCCGCCGACAGCACGGCGGTGTCCGCCGTCGGTGGGGGCGGGCCGATCGCGGCCGCGCGGGTGCCTTCGTTTGCTCAGGGCAACCATGCTGGAGGGCATGGGGGCCAGGGCCGGGCAGCGCACCACTGGCCGATTCGCGTCTTTCAAGGTGCCTGCGAGGGGCAGGGAGCCTGCCCCGCACCGGCCGACCATCCGCCATCCCTCGTCAGAAGAGCACAATCCACTCGTCCGGGGACCGCAAGGTTGGATCCGCGTAGACTGTGCTGTTCGAAAGCGTTTCCCCTCACGAGCGGTGGTTGCCTGCGGGCTCCGCTCGATGGGCACCGGGTGCCTGCGGCGGAAGGGCGCGCCGGATTCACCATGACCACCGGCGAGCATGGCTGTCGGCCGGTCCAGCGCACCACCCGTGTGCCTCGAACCCCTGCCGTTGCGCCCCTCGGCCCCGGAGTAGCAGGACCTGCTTGCTTAAGTAATGACTACTCAAGCGTTGTCGTGCCGCAGGGCGTTCCATTCCAGTCATGAAGGAGACGGGCTGCGCAGCTGGCGCGGACCGGGGAAGGAGGGCAGGGTTCTTGCGGGTCCACTCCGCGCGCCGGGTTGCTCCTCGTCGTCCGCCCTGCGGGAAAGTACAGGTGATCGGCCGTGTGCACAGCCTCGGCCCGCTTAAGACCCTGCCGGTGATCGGTGCCGGCAACACAACCTGAATGGTAGGGAGAGGCAGCAGGTCCTGCCATCCGGCCCGGGGGCACGGCGCCCGCGGAACCGTCTCCGTACCGCCCGTACCCCCGTGCTTCCGCCGGCCGGACTTCCCCAGTCCCGGCCGGCGGAACCTTTTCGGCTCACTGCGGGGCGTCACACCGCGATGGTGGCAAGGTCACGGCCGTCGGTGGTTCGCACGACCAGTGTGTGGATGAGGGCCGGATCCAAGTCGGTCGATGTCTCCAGGACCAGGGGAGCGGGATGACCGGGCACGCCGTATCCGGGCGCCGGTACCTTCCAGTCGCCCATGGGGTGCTCACCTCCCTGGTGATCGGTGGCGATCAGTCGGCACCGTTGTGGTCCCTCGACGCCTTTCAGGGACAAGGACACGGCCGTACCCCAGGCTTTGGACCGCAGCGAAGCAACGGCAGTGACGCCCGTCGTCGCATTGCTGGCCGTGCGGACCTGCCCGGGCGGCTGGGTGACGGCGTGAGCTGCCCGCGGGGCGGAGCTCTCGTCCGCGGACGAGACGACGACGGCTCCGGTGCCTGCGATGACGGCTGCCGAGGCGGCGAGCGAGAACATCATCCGGACGCGCCGCTCCCCGCGACGGCGCAGGGCCACGGCGGCCAGGGTGCGGGTGAGCAGCTCGTCGTCAGCCTTGAGCGTCCCCAATACGGTGGGGGTGCCTGAAGTGCCATTTTCGCCCTTCCGCGTCGACGTCGGCGCGTCGCCCCGTCCATCCACGGGTGTGGCCAAGGCGGCCAGGCGCTGCGCGGTCGGACCGAGCTGCTCGACCTCCGCGGCACACCGAGTGCACTCCAGCAGGTGCTCTTCGAAGGACTCGACGTCGGGCTCGTCGATGATGCCCAGAACGTACGCGGCGACATCGAGGTGGGTGTCGTGCATGGTGGTCACGTCCATGCCGCCTTCCGGCCTTCGGCCTCCGACAGGTTCAGTCGCATGGCGTGCAGCGCGTAGTACACCCGCGACTTCATGGCACTGGCCGATATGCCGAGTTGGGTGGCCGCCTGTGAGATGCTGCGGTCTTTCAGGTACGTCTCCGTCAATGCCTGCCGGTGCGTGACCGAAAGGGCTTGCAGGGCGTCGGAAACCACGATGGCTTCCAGGGCGCGACCCATGCCGTCCTCACCTGGGATGACGTCCAGTGCGTCGGCGCCCGTCTCGGCGGGGCGGGCGGAGCGGGCCCGGTGCGCGTCGATGACGAGCCGCCGCGCAACGGTGAAGAGCCAGGGGCGTATGCCCGCGGTGTCCATGGCGGAGAGTTTCTCAGCGTGCTTCCACGCCCGCACCAGGACCTCCTGCACGATGTCCTCGGCCAGTTGACGGTCGCCGCCGGTCAGGCCTGTGACCAATCGCAGCATGGCGGTGCCGTGTTCGTGGTACAGGTGTTCGGTCAGGTCGCCCGCCTCAGCGGGCTTGTCCATACTGCCGTGGGACGAGTCCACGCGTCCACCATGTCCTTCCATTGGCTTGGCACGCAGCACGTGCAACACACGGCGTGCGAGCTTCGAGGAGTGCGGGATCGGGATCACTCCCCAGCCGTGACCTCGTCGTCCGGACATGGAGGGCGGCCGCAGTCGCGCGGGTGGTCCTGCCACGATGCCGCCGCGGGGGCCCGAAGAGGTCGGGCCGCCGGGCGCGCTCCGGCATCGGTCTGGTCGTCTGCTGCGGGCGTGGATGCCTCGTTGCCGGCCGAGGGGCCGTAATGGGGCTGGGAGGGATTGGGTCATGGGCTGGGCTCCTGGGCTGTCCGCCTCGGGCGGGGTGGTCTGGACGCGCACCGGCCTGCGGCCCGTACGCATGGAGAGGTACGTGTGGGCAGTCGTGACCGGGATGAGCAGACGTTGCCTTATGACGCGGACCGCATCATCCAGGAGCGGTCGGTTGAGGATTGCGGGACCCCGGCTCCACCGGGGGAGAGAGAGGGGCAGGCGACCGCAGTGGCCAACTGTTCTCATAGGCCAGGCTGTCCTGGGGGACGGACAGGCGCATGTCGAGGTAGGCATTGATCAGAGAAGCTGCGGCGACTTCCGCTTCCAGCCTGGCGAGAGCCGCCCCCAGGAGGTGGACGGATCTGCGGGGACGGACCGCCGTCCCCTATCAGCAAGCCGACCCGGCGGAAGACCTCGTAGGCCCAGGCTGTCTGGCGGGTGCTGAAGGTGTCGTCCCCCCGTACCCGCTGCACGTCGGCGTGGCGGGTGACCAACAGCCCGGGCACGTCCCCCACCGGGAACGACAGCTCGTGAACGGGTAAGTACTCCCGGAGCCGCGCGGACGTGGGAAGCGGATCCTGGACGTATTCGGGGCTGAACAGGGGAGCGTTCGGTCCGGACAAGCGGACTCCTTCATCTGCGTCGCGGCGGTGCCGGTCGGTGGAGCGATCATGATCCCCTTAAGGGGCGTGCCAGGGCGTGAGTAACGGCTACCCACGGGTCCGCGGGGCAGAGCGTCCCCGGTGGAGCCGTCGGCGATCGTCCCGCCCGACCATGTGTGAGTACTTGCTGCTCAATTCGCGAGCCGCCCGCTGCTGGTGTAATCGCTGCGCAGATGTAATCCCCACCCTACAGATGGGATCGAATGTGATGAGCATGCAGAAGATGTCCGTGGCGCTGGGAATGGCGGCAGGTGTCGGCATGGCAATGCTCCCCGCCACGGCCAGTGCGGCGGAGTTAAGCTGTGCTTCGAGTGCCGTGTGCACTTTCACGAGCTCCGAGGGTGGGACGGCGAATTCGGTCATTTACCCCGTCCTCGGGGAATGCAACGAGATCCCCGCCTCTCGCGCCGTGCAGAACTCTAGCGACTACGCGGTCAAGGTGTACACGATCGGCAGCGGCGAGCCGCTCGTCCAGATCCAGCCTGGCGGGTCTGCCCAGGCGGGTGTCACCTCGGGATGGTCCAGCGGCACCGACGGCGGGGTGATGTGCGCGCTGGCGCCCAACCACAACCAGATCCTTCTGGGCGCGTAGCTCTGGATCGCATTGCGGGAGTGCCGGTGATTTCTTTCCTTCATTCCACACTTCTTTCATGGACATGCGTCGGTGTATCGCGTGGGACCGCGACAGAGGGTGCTCTCGTCGGGTGCGATATGAGTAGGTGAAGAAAAGGCGTCACGGGGGCCCAGAAGGTTCTGCCGCTGCTCGTCGACGACCTCGACGGCGGCGACGCGGATGAAACCGTGTCGCTCGGCCTCGATGAGGCCGTGTACGAGATCGACCTCGCGTCGACCAACGCCGACCGATTGCGCGAGCCTCTGGAACCCTGCACGCGAAAGGCCAGCCGGCGGTGCAGATCCGCGGTGGCCTCGTGAGCAGGGCGCTCCCTGTGCGCGGGCGCGTCCCCGCTGCTGCGAGGGAGGCATACCAGAACGAACACGGCTGAGCGACCGGCCGATAAGAAGGTGCCCCGCCTCCACGAGGCGGGGCACTGTCGTGTCCTCCCGTCCATCCTCTCCCGGCCTCGCCGTACTGCAACCACACCGAGGTGGTTGCAGTACGACGAGGTCGTCGGCGGTTTCCACGGCGCGGCGGGGCGCGGTCCGGATGCGCTGGGCCCGGGCTGCCGGAGTGGCGGCTGCCTTTCCACCGTCCCGCTTGCGCTGCAGAGCTGCGCGCCGTTCCCGGAGGTCGGCAGCGTAGAGCGCCCGTTCGCGCTCGGATGCCCAACCTGAAACCGGGCCGGACCTGAAGTGCGCCGTTCCTGGGGTGCGGCCAGCACGTGCCACGACAGGGCGGTGATCCGGTCACCCTTCGCCTGCACCGCCGTCCTTGCTGCAACGCGGACCCCGGGCGACGGACTGGGGGCCGAGTCCACGGCCCCGTTCCGGGTGGCCCGCCTCTCCGTGTCGTGGCCAAAGGCCACTCGCGTCGGCTTCCGTCGAACGCGCGGTGCTCCGATCGCCGGTCCACTGCAGCGGACCGTGGTCGTGTGGAACGGTCGCGCCCCGCTGCTCGAAGGGCCCGCCGATCTCGCCGCCACCGCTCGCACCGGCCTCGGGCCCTCTTTGCTCAGGCTCGGCGTCCGAGCATTACTCAAGCGCGGTGGACCGTCGTCCACGCCTGTGCGAAACGGCTCTGAACTGCTGCTTTGCAGGGTTCCACCGTGCCGGACGAGGTGCCGGAACAGGGTTGGGGCTGAGTAAAAATTACTCAGCCCCAACAACCCGGAGGGGGTGTCTACTTACCCCATTACGAGGCGGAAACATCCCTCATCGCTCCCGGGCGCCGACCACCGACCCGGACGGGATCCACGTCTTCTTGGAGAAAACATGACTGCGGGAGAACTGCCTCCACACTGGCCCATGGTGGGGCGCGAGGAAGAGATCAAGGAACTCAAGTCCGCCTGGAGCAGTTGGAAGAGCCGCATCCTCATTGTCTCGGGACCTGCCGGGGTCGGGAAGTCACGCCTCGTCGAGGAGTTCCTCCGCCTGTTGTCGGCGCAGGGGGTGGCCTCCCGCCGTGTCGTCGCCACCGTCTCCGCGGCTGCCGTACCGCTCGGAGCTCTCGCCCATCTCATCCCGGACGGTGTGGACCTGTCCGATCCGGTCCGCGGGTTCGCCGCGGTGGCCCGCTCCATGGCTGGGGAGGACCCGAGGGACACCGCCATGCTGGTCGACGACATCCAACTGCTCGACGGGACGTCGGCCGTCCTGCTGCGGCAACTGCTCGACTCGGGTTCCGTACGCATCGTCGCCACCCTGCGAACCGGGCATCCCGTGCCCGAAGCCGTGGCCTCACTCATCCACGGTGACGCCGCCCACTGGGTGGGTCTCGGCGAGTTCGATGAAGCCGGCACCGACCAACTGCTCCAGACCACGTTGCGCGGCCCCGTGGCGCGCTCCGCATTGCAGATGCTGCATACCGCCGCCGGCGGCAACGTGCTGTACCTCAAGGAACTGGTCCATGCGGCCCTCGCGACCGGGCAGCTCCACCACGATGGAGAGACGTGGGACCTGGAGGAAGACTGGGTACCGGTCGCCACTCGGCTCAGTGCCCTGGTCGGAGCCAGAATGGCCGCCGTGGAGCCCGAGGCGCGCATCGCACTCGATCTCCTGGCCGTTTGCGGCCCGCTCTCGCTCGGTGACCTGGAAGCCGTCGTCAGCGCTTCCGTCCTGGCGCGGCTGGAATCCGATGCGCTGATCCAGTGCCGCACGGTCCGTCGGCGCACCGAGATCTCCCTGGCGCATCCCCTGTACGGCGAGATCCTGCGCACCATGCTGCCCGAGCACCGCCGTCGCCAACTCCTGATCCAGGAGGCGGAGCGCGTCTCCTCGCACGGCGCGAGGCGCCGGGAGGACGCTCTGAACATCGCGACCTGGAGGCTGGCCGCGACCGGGGAAGCCGACCCGGTCCTGCTGACCCGGGCTGCGTCCCTCGCCCGGCACGCGCACGACTACCAGCAGGTCATCACGCTCCTGGACGCCCTGCCGGAGAGCGAGCACACGGTTGCGACCCGACTCCAGTACGGGGAGGCCTTGGTCGAACTCGCTCAGTGGGAGGAGGCGGAGAAGCTTCTGGCCGACGCGGCGCAACGCTGCCGCACTTCTGAGGAGATCCTCGCGGTGACCGTCGCCCGGACGATGAACTTGTTGTGGGCCGACGCCGTCACCGAGCACTGCCTGGCCGTCAACGACGAGGCCCGCACCGAACTGCCGGGAGGCCGGTACGGCCGTGTCCTGGACACCAACGAGGCGCTGATCCGTACGGTGTCGGGCGAACCCGGCCGCGGGCTAGCCGTACTGGACACCGAGCTCGATCCGGACATCCGACAGAGCGCGGACATGAACGTGTGGCTAACCGGGGCCATCATGAAGGGCATGGGTCTGGCCGCGACCGGCCGCACCGCGGAAGCCGTGCACTGGACACGCCGTGCCTACGACACGCACGTCGAGGTTGACGACCACGCCATGGTCCCCCACCCCGCCTCCCAGCACATCGCGCTGTGCTTCGCCCTGACGGAGAACGGGGATTTGCTCCAGGCGCGGCGGGTGGGTGAGGCGGCCTACCAGGTGCTGCTCACCGACCGTGCGCCGCTGCCACGCATCTGGATGGCCTTCTTCATCGGGCACGCGGAATGGTTGGCCGGCCACCCCGTGACGGCCCGCCGCTGGTTCGCCGAGTCAGTGGCCCTTTCGCGACGTCAGAACCAAAGCCGGGCGCTGAACCTGGGTCTGACGGCCTTGGCCGCCGCCGCCGCCGTCACCGGCGACCTGGAGACCGCGTCCGACGCGCTGCGCGAGTCCCGCTCGTACCAGCCCATCGGGTTTCTCGCCGGACAGGAGAGCCTGGGGCGCGTCTGGGCCCTGGTCTCCCAGGGAGATCTGGCCGTGGCACGGACCGAACTCGCGGAAGGCATCGATCGCGCCCGGGCGACGGGTCACACGTCGGCTGAAGCCCTGCTCCTGACGGAACTGGCCAGGCTCGGGGGGGCACGCGCGGCCCACGCACGACTTGGCGAACTCGTCGAACTGAACGACGGCAAGCTGTTGTCCGCCCGCGTGCGGCTAGTGAATGCGCTCGCCGTACGCGATCCGGAACGACTTCTCTCATCCGCAGAGGAGCTCGACGAGATGGGCGCGGACCTACTCGCCGCCGAGGCGGCAGCAGAGGCGGCTTCGCTGTGGCACCAGTGTGGCGACCACCGACGCGCGACAGCAGCCACGCACCACGCCCTTGTCTCCTCGGCTCGCTGCCAGGGCGTGCGCACACCCCTGCTCGCGTCCCTGCGAGACACCATCACCTTGACCGACCGGGAGCGTGAAGTGGCCCGGCTGGCGGCTGCGGGGACCACGAGCAAGGCCATTGCTGCGACCCTGCACCTATCGGTGCGTACCGTCGACAACCATCTCCAGAGGATCTATTCCAAGCTCGGCGTGGCCACCAGGACGGAACTTCCCGCGGCCCTCGGCACCGTGGCCGTGGTCGAGGAGTCCTGGGCCTGAGGGGCACAACCGAGCACCCTCCGGCGGGTACAGCTGAGGTATCCGCTACTCAGGGCGTCGGATGGGTGCGCCCTTAGGGTCGGACGGGTCCCCCTACTGCCGGCACCTCGGCCGGCCCCCGCCTCCGGTGAAACGAGTCCGACTCTATGTCAGCACAACTGGTCGTGGGCCGTGCGTTCACGGGCGGAGCAGTCGCAGCAGCCGACCCGCTCGCCTTCGACCCTCATGTGCTCTCGCTGTCCCGCCTCAACCAGGCCCGGGACACGGACGGCCTCCTGCGGCTGCTGGCGTCGATCTGCCCACGGCCCCAGGACGTGGCGGCTTTCAGCACCGCCGAGTGCGCCGCCGCGATGCGCGACCTCGGCATGCTCCTCGGATCACTGCGACGGCATGCCGTGGAGCCGGTGCGCGCCCTGCCCGGCACCCTGCCCGTCCTGCACCTCCTCGGGGAACGCACCGGCATGGTGCCCAGGGACACGATCGTCCACTACACCGTGTGGAACCCGCACGGTCCCCGCGAGCGCACGCACACCGACTCGCAAGAGGAGTCGGCCATGCTGGCGGCACTGCGCTGGTACACGTGCGCCACCGCGGAGGCAGCCGGAGGCGGCGCCGAACTGGCCGCCCTCGCCATCGAGGACGACTCCTTCCCCGATACGGCCGACCGCGTGACGGCGGCGCTGCGGGAAGCCACGGTCGCAGTGGACGCGTTCGCGCTCGACGTACCGCCAGCCTTCTTCGCCGACGTGCTGCGGCCGTACTACGAGCCCGTAGCCGTCGGTGCGCAGTCCTATCCGGGGCCGTCGCCCGCCCATGGACCGCTGCCCGCACTGGACCGTCTCCTGTGGGCCTGCGACGTCGGGATCATGAGTGCTGATGACCAGTGGTCGATGGCAGCCACATACGCCGTGCCGTCCTGGCGGCCCTGATATGCCCGAGCAGCCTGCGGACCCTCGCTCGTGACGCGCGTGACCGCCGCCCTGGCGCGCGGAGAGGGAATGGCGGCCGCCCGGGCCCTGCGCGAGATCCTGGTGGTCCTGCTGCGCTTCCGGGGCAAGCACCTCACCCTCGCCCGCCGTGCCTACCCCGGGCTCGCCGCGGCGCAGCGCCACGGCGAGCCCGGGTCGGTGATCGGTCTGCTGGCCGAGCTCACGGACCTGACCCGGGAGAACAAGAACCTGTTGGCCCGCATGACCGACACGGCGACGGGCACCGGGCCCGTAGGTGACCGTCGTGCGGCGCTCGCCCGTCGATCGCACTCTCGGGGAGCGAACTGACCTGGACCTGCACCTGGGCTTCCCTTCCGACGAGTTTGCAGTGCTGCCCTGGACGCATCCAGCCCGGATTACCGCAGGGTCTCAAAGGAGTTCGATCCCAGCGAATCACAGCCTCGGACATCCTGTTGGCCCGGGACGTCGATCGACCAGTTGGTCGGCCAGATACAACCGCTCACGCTGAAACCTGTCGACGGTCGCCAAGTGTGCTTGCCACCGGCCCACCACGCCTTGTTCGTGGGCCGATGAGGCCGTAGCCCGGGTGGTGCCGCGCTCCGAGGCGGTGATCCGCTCCGACGAGGAGCCGAAATGCGGGTAAGCGATCAAGGCCGTCAGAGGTGTGTCGGGGTCACCTTCCTGCGTGCCTGGGACATCAGTACCGCCACCTGCTCCTGCACCCGCACCGGGTCGAGGAGCCACACGCTGGTGAGGAAGTCGAAGTGGTGTCGATCGGTCACGGATTCCGCCCACGAACCGCATTCGCGACAGGGGACGAGCACGCGCACCGGACGGTGCGTCCGCCGCGTGGGGTGGCGCTCACCAGCGAACGGGCAGCTCCGCCAGTCCCTGGAGCGCATGTGCACCGTGGGCATGAACCGCGTCCGCCGGGACGGCGAGGCGCAAGGCGGGAAAATGATGGAGCAGGGCTCGCAGTGCGGCCTCGATCTCGATCCGGGTGAGGTTCTGGCCGGCATGTGCAAAGCAGTACGGCTGGCGACGCCCCCAGGGTGTTGTCCGAGCATGCGGTCGCCCGTGCGTACGCGGCGGTGACGGTTTCCGTGGTCGTCATCCGCTCCTCTGCTGTCCGGACCCCTTGCTTCGGCGGCCTTGGGGCCATGTTCTCCCGTGGCATCGCGACGGCCACGCCGGTGCGCGCCACGTGCTCTCATGGAGGGCTGTCCGCTGTCCGCTGTCCGTCTGCGCGACGAGCCTCCGGATCCGGGGCAGGCTGATCACCCACCAGCGGTACCGCATCGGCGGCCGGCGCTCGGCGGTCCGGGGCGGATGGGATCGGGATGCCGACGGTGTCAGAGCTCTGGCAGCTGAGCATGGGCCGCAACGAGGGGAGGGAGGGCGAACGCGGCTCCGGCGCCCAGGGCCCGCTCGCGAAGTGAGATGGCACGATCGGCGTGGCAGGCGGTCGGTGCGTCGTTCGGACGCGGGAAGTGGAAATGATGGTCGGCGTCCGCGGCGAGATAGTCGTAGCCCAGCCAACCCGGGCCCGCGCCCACGGGGGCCGACAGTGCCAGGTGGGGCGCCGGTATGCCAGCCTTGAGGAAGGCGGTGTGCAGTTCCAGTCCCATGCCCGCACCTGGTGATGACGCGGCCTCGGAGCGGGTCAGCAAGGGGGAGAGCCCTTCCAGATCGCTGGGGTTCAGGGAGGTGGCGCCTGTGAGCCTGCGGTCGAACTCCTGGAAGGCGACAGTGCCACCGGGCCGCACGTATCGGATCAGGCTCCGCAGCAAATGGTCGGCCCGCGGGAGGTGGGCCAGGATCCACCGGCCCGCCACCGCGTCGTAGTCGCAGTCGAGGAAGGCCGAACGGACATCGGCGTGCAGGAACTGGACGTTGGTCCGCTTCTGCTTCTCGGCCTCGTCACGGGCCGTGGCGATCATCATCGGATCGTGGTCCACGCCCACGACCGAACCGCCTGGCCCCACTACGTCCGCGAGGAGGAAGGAGAAGTCTCCTGCGCCACTTCCGATGTCAAGTACTTTGGAGCCCTGGGCTATGCCCGCAGAAGTGATCAGGGCTCGCGTGACGGGCTCGTAGAGGGTGCTCTGCAGGGCCATCCGGCGCAACTGTTCCGGAGTGCTTGCCGACCTCCCTGCGAGATTCGAAAAATTTATCAAGTCGTTGTCATTTCTCGAAAAGAGACAATTCTTGCGCAATCATGGGCAAGTTTCATGTCCGCGGTCGTGAGTAGTCGATACTCAAAGCGCCGCCAGAATGTGGAACTGACTCGTCCGCCGGAACCGAAGACATCATTTCGCCGGGATGGGAAAGCGGTGCGAACGGTCGGAGAATGATGACGGATTTGGTGACTCCGGCATCGAGCCGCCTTCGTGTGCAGGAGGAGATGCGGGGCTACGTGACGTCTCTGGCACTTTGGCGTCGGGCCCGAGGTGACCTCGCTGCCGATCGCTATCAGGCGAAGTCGGTCACCGTCGACGCCCCAGTGGCTGTCCGTTCCGCCGGGATCCAATGGGTTCGTCTGTCGCGACCTGGAGCGGGGGGCCCTCCGGCTCACGGTGGCCCACGCGCCGGCTGCCGTGGCCGCGACGGTGGACGGGTGCGCGATCGACAATTTGTGGTCGCGCCGGTTCGGGGGGCTCGGCTCTTCACCGCGCCGGCTGTCTCGGGAGCGCCCGGGTGCGCAGCAGTGGTGGAACATCAGCGGCAGACGCGGGCCCGGGAGCCCGGGCAAGGGAGCGGCGAGCTGCTCGCAGGAACTCAGGGACGCCCGTCAGTCCGTGGACAGGCGGGCCCAGTACGTCGACCCGGAGGCAGCGGTCTCGGCACCCGTGTCGTCGGCGACGGCGGCGACGATGAATAGGCCCCGGCCGTGCTCGTCGTCCGCTACCGGTTCGCGGTCCGCGGCGCGCGACGCGCCCCCGTCCGTCACGCTCACCCACAGGTGGCGGGTCTGCGGCTCGTGGCGCAGGTGGAGCACGACCGGCGGAGCGGCGTGGAGCAAGGCATTGGTCACCAGCTCCGAGACCACGAGCCGCAGGTTGTGCGCGGTGTCCTGGCCTAGTTGCCACTCGCGGCTGGCCAAGATCGCGGTCCGCCTGGCCGCTGAGACCGACTCCATGTGGTGGGGGAAGTGCCAGCTGCCTCTCGATGGCTCGTCCTTTCCCTCGGAACGGTCGGACGAGAGCGGTACGGAGTCAATCGTGTCGTCGTGTCGCGCCGTGTGCACCGTGGATCACATCCAGGGTCGTCGTGGACTGGGCGGAGGTTGCATTTTTCGGCCTCTTCCAACATGGCCCGAAATGACAGGGCTTAAATGAGCAAGAGGTACCCAAACGGTCCTGCCGCTAGAGGGCGGCGAGAGACGCCCGAGGCGCGTGTGAACAGTGGGGACGTACGCCTCATAGTCCTTGCTGTCACGGCACCTGCGGTGATCCATCAATTCGCCCCATCGGGGGTACGCCGATCGATTTCCATAGCAGTAATCCTGCAATATCGGTAGCGCGGCGAGATGCCGCGCCAACTGCTGAAACTCCGACCCGTACGCCGGAGCCGGAGCGGACGTACCGGCGGCGAGAGGACGCTGACCGAGCCGTGCCGCGAAACGAGGGGAAGCGCGGCTGACGTCTCGTGGCACGGGGCGTCACGCATCACAGGAGGTAGGTCGGCCACCTGCAGCGGCAGCACCGTTCCTGCTTGGAGGAAACGATTATGCGAGGAGAAACGGCTTTGGAACTCGGCCGTTCGTCGGGCGGCACGTGGAACCATGCCTGTCCGTCTCCCTGTTAAGAAACAAATACAGCCACGGGCTCGTCATTTCCGGTGGGGCGGAGTGGGCACATCACGCCGTGCGGTAGAGTGCCTCGCCAAGGCGTCGGCGGCGGGATTCGCGCGGTGTCCCTGTCGGACCCGGCGACCTGGAGGTGGACGCGGCTGACCGGGTCGCCTTTGTGGACGGAAGCCACAGCGTCGCGCACGGGGCTCGTCCGCGCGAACGGTGCGCATCAGACGGACCGCGCCGTCCTGCATGAGGGACTTCAGGAGTGCGGCGGAGGTGGCATCGAGCAGGTGCATGTCATCAAAGAGACCGACCCATCGTCGGTTCTGCGCTCTGCGGAGTTCCACGACCATGCGGGTACAACCGGTCCTTGAGCGAGGAACAGGTCGCGACCTTCCTGCGGAATGTCCTCGGCGGCCTTGTCGGCTCCGCCACGGTGGGGCAGCCCTTCACCCCCTGCGACGTTGACATCCTGTACGTGAGGGTCTGGGAGCGGACGGAGTGGTCCTTCATCGGCACACCGCGGCTCGTCGGAGTCAGCGGGTCCCGTCTTTCCGGTGCCGGCAGGCCGCCCGTGCTGTCCTCGAACTCCTCGCGCTCTGCGCGCCGGTGTGCGAGCAGGACGCGGGGGTTTCCCCGTCCTCGGCGTCCCCGAGGCGATGTCCCGTGCATCGTCTCGTCGCCAGGCCTGCGGAACCGTACAGCCTGTTCCATGAGATCGCCTGCCGGCGCTCACGGCCACCGGCACGGCCGATACCGACCTGTTCATGCGCGGCGCTGAGGCCGCTGGCCTCGACCACGACTACGAGCAGCGCTTACCCCGCTGAGCGTGGTCCCGCCCGACGAGCTGGCCGTCCCCAGCCTCATCCTCCTGTCTGAGGCGTACGCGCGGGCCGGCAGCTCGAGGAGGCTGAAACAGAACGGGTCGAGGGGGATTCGAGGGCGCGGTCCAAGGACGACCGGTTGCCGTCGCGCTAGCCATCACGCGGAGGGTGTACCTACCGGCCGATCTATGGCCCGAGCTCTTGCGGCGACGAGGACGCGAGCATACGTGTCGAAGCCCCGCGGCAGCCGGTTGCTGCGGGCCAAGGAGGGTGCGATTCGCGCCGTATCGGTGCGCCCGGCCGACTGGTCGGTCCTGCTGGAAGACCTGGCAGCGGACATCCGCGAATCGCTGGACGTCAACCTGGGGATACAAAGGGGCGCTGACCTGCACGGAGGTCTCGGCCCTGACCGGTCGCTCCCAACAGGCGGTGGAGCGGTCCGAGACCGCCCAACGCTTGCACCTGACCGTCACCGGATTGAGTCCGCCAGGGACTGTTTCGCGGATCACCTAACGTTAGTGGGGTGTTGGGGTCACGCGGTCTGTATGGGCCGTGGGGATCTAACGAATGCGGAGTGCGACCGGCTGAAGTCGTTCCTACTTCCTGGCGGTGCCCGTGGGGGCGGGTGGAGTGATCATCGCCGGGTGATCAACGGGGTGCTCTACCGGGTCCGGACGGGCGTGCAGTGGAGGGATCTGCCGGAGCAGTTCGGCCCGTGGGAGACCGTTTGCAAACGGCATCGCCGCTGGTCATCGGATGGCACGTGGACGATGCTGCTGTCTCGGATCCAGGCCGCCGAGGGCGCCTCGGGCCGGATCGGCCGGGACGTGTCGGTGGACTCGACCGCGGTGCGAGTCCATCAGCACGCCGCCGGCGCGAGGAAGGAGCCGGCGGTCACAGGTCCTCAAAGGGGGCACGTTCGGGGGACGAATCAGGTCGATCCGGTGTTGCGGAAACTGGTCGTCCGGCTGGAGGAGGTGGTCGCATCGGAGAGTGCCGGGGTCGCTCCCGGGGCGGATTCACCACCAAGATCCACCTCGCCGTTGACGGGCGATGCCGGTGCCTCGCCGTCGTCCTGACACCCGGACACTACGGACATGGCCCCCAGTTCGAGCGGGTGCTGGAGCAGGTCTCCGTGCCCCGTATCGGGGTCGGACGGCCCCGCACCCGGCCCGACCGTGTTTTTGGCGGACAAGGCCTACACCTCCCGGAACCACCGCCGTTGCCTACGACGACACGGAACCCGGCACGCTGCTGATGGAGGCGTCCCAGGACCTGCGGGACGCCGGTGTGTTGATGTCCGAATCGGCCAGCGCGCCGGCTGCGGGATGGATCCGGCTAGAACGTCCCCACCCGGCCAAGTCCGCCGCCCAACGGGACAAAGAGGTCAGCGACACGTGTACGCCAAACCCGGTCTGACGGCCCAGCGCCCTCGCTAGGCGCCGGGCCGTCCTCCGTCCTCCTCGCACTGCTTGCGTCGACCGCGCACGGGGTGCATCCGCTTGGCGAGGCCGGAAAGCGTCCGGTCCTCCTGAACCGAGTAGTTCGCCTCGACGATTCCCACGTAAAGAGCATCAATTGTTCGCTTCGAGAAATTGCAGGTGCAGCTGGTGTGGGCGGCAGGTTCACTCACGGCTGTCTACCTCCTGTGGCGGAACTTCAGTTGCCATGATAATGGCTGCGGGCCACGCAAGGGTGAGTGAGCAGACCGTACTCACTTGGCGGCTGCCGCGACCACGAGTCCCGCGGGGAGCGGCTGAGGCCGCTCCCCGCAGCGGTGGACCCCGAATGCAGAAGTACTCGCTACTCCCTCACCGGAGTTTGCGTCCCGATAGCATCAGTGCGTCGCAGGTGCGGTCGTCGTCCGCCCACCACCCTTCTTGCGCAGGAAGGGCTCAGAGGAAGCGTCCCCAAGCGTCTCGGCCTTACTCCGTACCCGCGCGTCAGGGCGGGGCTCGCAGCCCCGCCCCCCGGGGGGCCGCCAGTGGCCTTCGATGTCGGCCCCGGGAGGTGCGGACCCGGTGACGTGCGGGCCCGGGCCGGCGATGGCGCCAGGAGAGCGGACTGTGTCCTCTCCGTCGTATCGGACCGCTGGGGCGTGCTGTTCGACGATTCTCGGTTCATCAGTGGGCGCGGTTGTCCTCCACGTCCGAACTGGTGCCCGCCGGTACGCAAGGTGGCTTCAGCGGCTGGACGACCTTCCTCGGCTGACTCGGAGCGGCGGCGCAGCCCCGTTTGCCGCGCCTCCGAGATGCGGGGTGATACAGAATAAGGACAAAGCGTTCGGACCTCCGACGCCCGCCCGGAACGACCTTTCCGGAGATCCGAGCCGCATGACAGAGCCGCGAAGAGCACGGCCGACGGCTTGCGCCGCTTGGAGTGCAGTGCTGGACCTCGTCACACCAGGTCTGCTCGATGCGGTCCGCCGGAAAGCACCCAGTCCCCTCCCGGCCGGGGCTTTCCCGCCGCGTGGTGTTCCTCGGGGCCCGGCGACGCAGACGGAGAACATCCGTCTGGCAACGGCCATGGTCCGATCGTCGCCCCTCCGGGGTGGCTGAGGAGATCGACACGCTGCACGTGATCACCGTCGGCCGGGTGTGGCCTGGAGCCGGGTGCACGCACCTCGCCCACTACGCGGGCTGGGGCCGACGGCCTCCGCGGGGAGGAGGAGGGCGGCGACGGGGCGCCGTCCTGACGGCCATCCACGTGTCCCCGGGCGATACGACTGGGCCACGCGCTTGTTCGCGGCGGGAGTCGCGCTGAGGCGCAAGAGGGACCGGCGTTCCTGTCACAGCAGCCGATTGACGGGGGATGTCTGTCCGCCGTCACCGATCGGCTGCACGGGGTGCCTGGGTACGTCTTACTCAGGCGCCCGTGCGCGGTCGACCCCAGTATGGGCCACCGGTCCGTGTGGCGGCTGGGGCACGCGCGTGACGAGAGGAGACGACCATGGCCAAAGCGTGGATCCGACTGGACGGAGACCGGTGTCGGGGGACCGGCCTGTGCGCCGCGATGTCCGAACGGCACTTCGAGATGGACGGCTCCGGTACGGGCAGGGTCGTGGTGGCGGAGGTCGCCTCCGAGGAGGACCTTCTCGATGTCCTCGCCATCGCCGAGTGCTGCCCTACGGAGTCCATCACGGTGACCACGGCGGACGCGATCCTCGATGAGGATTCTGCCGGATGACGACCGGGTGGCGTCACGAGGGGCCGCGGCAAATGTCATTCGGCACTTGCCGGACCGCCGTCGCCGTCCGGGCCGCGGTCACGACCAAAGCCGATCACGATTGAGCATCACGGCTTCTCTTTGGCCATGTGTAAGGAGTACATCATGTTGCCCTGACCGGGCCGTCCCTCCGGCGGAATCGATCGACGCGCATGCTGAGGCGTGCCGATCCCCCACCCGGCGCGTGTTCTGCGCACGAACCCCGGGACCCTTCGGAACGGGGCATCGCTGCTGCTCTCCACCGGGGTCCTCCTCAGCCTCGCCCACTCGCGTGGCTGTGGACGGTCGTCACCCAACCGCCTGGGACTGGCCCGGAGGCTCGTCTGCAAGCCGCTCGTCGGCGTCCAGGCGAGGATCCAGCTGCGGTCCGCCTGGCGCATGGGCGAAGGAGCAAGCGAACGATTCCCGCCCCGCGCGGCGGCCGTATCGACCCTGCTGGCCTGTCGATGCCCCTTCAGGACCTCCGGGACGTCAATGATGTCCGGGCGGTGGGGCGCCGGGAGTCGCCGGCCACGTTGGGAGCCCGTCCTGTGCGGGCGTACCTGTGTGGAGCGTTGCTCCTCGCCGTGCTTCTCCTGGTCCCGGCCTCTTGTCCTGTGGTGCGGCGGATGGCTGGAGCTCCTCGCGGCGGGCCCTGCGTGTGCGCCGCCGTGCGGGCGATCCGGTGGCGGACCCTCGAGGGTGACGACCGAATCTGCCGGTTGCGCGTTGTGGGTGTGGCGTCGGCATGGGGTCCGTTGGCGGCGACCTGGTGAACTGTGGTTCCTGCAGCGACCCGGCACGAGGGAACGGCGGCCCGCGAGGGGTCCGCCGTTCCGTCATATCCGTCGTTGCCACATCGTTACGCAGGAACGGTGACGTTCTGCAAGATGATGCGCGCGTTGTTCCGTGCGCCCGTCCTCTCGACGCCGGTGGTTCCGCTTGCCTGGCGGATGGAGTGGAACTCGTCCACGTCGTCCGACATGTCGGTGAACAGCTCGTCGGGGAGGAGCGAGATGAATATGTTGATCACGGCCGCGACCGCCCCGCCGGTAGGCCCCCCTGCGACCGTACCGACCGCCTGAATGGCGAGCTGCAGGATCGCCTTGTAGTTGGTGCCGTCGTCCTCCTCCATGAAGACCAGGGAGGCGTCGTCGTAGCCGAGCTTCGACCAGTCGATGAGAGTCTTGTTCGGGTAGTAGTAGGTCTTGTCGGAGTCGACGTTGGTCAGCTCGATGTTCCCGCTCATGAATGGCTTGTTGCTTTTGTCCACACCGGAGACCAGAGCGAAGATCTCGGCGCCGCCCTTGAAGAACGGCTCCTCGTCGTAGTCGAGGTAGATGCGCTTGAGCCGGGTCACCGTCTTCGTGCCGGTCAGGGAGCCGTTGGAGGTGTCGCGGTTTGCTGCTGCGTCGGGCCAGGCGCTTTTGAAGCCGTCGTCGAGGATGCGCATGCCGGCGGACATGGCCTTGTCTCCGTCGTAGCCGACGACGAGGACGGGGGTGCTGGGGGTGTGGGCGCCGTCGATGACCTGGGTGGTGCCGTCGGGGCGGATGGCGGTGAGGGTGGTGGCGTGGTCGCCGGGTTCGGCGGCGATGAGGGGGGTGGTGCCTGCGGCGAGGGCGCTGCGGGTCTCGGGGTTGGCGAGGCGGACTTCCATGATGTTGCCGATGTCCGGCAGGCCCTTGGCCTGGAGGATGGCGGCGTTGTCCGCGGCGATGGCGCTGGCGTAGGAGCGCAGGTTGGGGGAGGTGACGTCGGAGAGGGCGATAGCGTCGCCAGCGTCGAGGGCGGTGCGGGTTTCGCTGGCGAGTCCGCCGGTGAACGCGGTGGCCAGGCGCTTGGCGGCGTCTTCCTTGGCCTGCATGACCACGTCCTGCGTGGTCTCGGGGGCGGAGGTGGGGCTGGCCATCGCCGGCATGCCCCCCGACAGCACGGCCGCCGACGACACGGTGGCGAGTAAGGCGCCGAAGATTCGATTGCGCATCATGGTGGCTCTCCCAAAGTCCTGCTGCCGGGGGATCAGATCTGGGGAATGAACTTGTTCGCGAACAGGATCCTGGCGTTGCCACCGGCACCCTTGCGCTCCGTCTTGCTGATCCCGTCGTTGTGGGACACGGAGAAGTACTGGTCGATGTCGTCGGTCCCGTCCTTCCACCAGTCACCCGGTATCGCCGCCAGGACGGTGTTGACGACGGTGGCGCCCTCGGACCAGTTGGCCAGGGTCCCGACCGCGGTGACCATGGCGGAGGTGATCGCCTTGTAGTCGGTGCCGTCGTCCTCTTCATGGATGGTGATGCTGGCGTCGTCCCAACCGAACTGGGACCAGTCGACGGCAGTCACGTTGACGTTCTTGTAGCCGGTCTTGTCGTTGTCGAGGAACGGCAGCTTGATGGCGCCGGAGACGAAGGGCTTGCCGTTCTTGCCGGCCCCTGACGTGAGGAGGAAGATCTCGGCGCCGCCCTTGAACCACGGCTCCTCGTCGTAGTCGAGGTAGATGTTCTTGATCTGGGTGACCGTCTTGCCGCTGGTCAGGGAGCCGTTGGAGGTGTCGCGGTTTGCTGCTGCGTCGGGCCAGGCGCTTTTGAAGCCGTCGTCGAGGATGCGCATGCCGGCGGACATGGCCTTGTCTCCGTCGTAGCCGACGACGAGGACGGGGGTGCTGGGGGTGTGGGCGCCGTCGATGACCTGGGTGGTGCCGTCGGGGCGGATGGCGGTGAGGGTGGTGGCGTGGTCGCCGGGTTCGGCGGCGATGAGGGGGGTGGTGCCTGCGGCGAGGGCGCTGCGGGTCTCGGGGTTGGCGAGGCGGACTTCCATGATGTTGCCGATGTCCGGCAGGCCCTTGGCCTGGAGGATGGCGGCGTTGTCCGCGGCGATGGCGCTGGCGTAGGAGCGCAGGTTGGGGGAGGTGACGTCGGAGAGGGCGATAGCGTCGCCAGCGTCGAGGGCGGTGCGGGTTTCGCTGGCGAGTCCGCCGGTGAACGCGGTGGCCAGGCGCTTGGCGGCGTCTTCCTTGGCCTGCATGACCACGTCCTGCGTGGTCTCGGGGGCGGAGGTGGGGCTGGCCATCGCCGGCATGCCCCCCGACAGCACGGCCGCCGACGACAGGACGGCGATCAGGGTGCCGATTGCACGGGAACGCATCATGGTGAACTCTTCCTGACTGGGTGGGATGGGCGGCGTGCTCCGTGTCCATTCGGAGCGGTGTCCGCCGCTGCCCCAGTACACGGGAGGGCGATTGCCGCCCGGCAGAGTGAACGCCACTCGAAGATCTGGACTGGTCGGATTCTCGGAAGGGGCGACACCTACTCAGGCCGCCACGTACGCGGGGGACCGCCGTCGATCAGGAAGGTGAACCGCGTGGTGCTTTGCGTGCTGCCCCGGGGCAGGCGGTCGGGTGGACCAGGAATTCCTGCACGGCCAGGGCGACCCGTGCGTCGGCATTGCCGCCCCTCCTCCGGTACCTCGCCGTCCTTGCGCCCCCGCCGGTCGGCGCAGGTGGGTTGCCACCGTCCGACTACGGCGCCATAGGCGCAGGCGTGCGCAACGGACGACCGCACTCCTCGTCGCGGCGCCGGCCGGCGGCACCCTGCACGGCGCACCCGCCGTCGTCGTGGACGCCGGCCCCAGGAAACCCGTCTCAAGCAACCGACACGGCCGCGCTCGACACGAACGCCGAGACCACGGTGCTCACTACCCTGTGCCAGCAGGCAGAACGTCCGACCCCGAACGTCTGACGCCCCCGAGCGTCGTCCTGGGCTCCGACGGTGGGCCTACTGTTCGGTGCATTCGAGACGGCCGAGACCAACCCCGTCGATGCCGCCGCGTTCGGCGGTGTGCAGACACGCGCTCCCCGCCTGGACTGGGACGTCGTGGTGCAGGGCGCGCAGTCCGACGGCGGCGCCACCCACGTGCTCGTGAATGCGACGACCGGGAAGGCGAACCGGATGAGGGCGCGGGAGCAGACCCTCGAGGAGACCGGGTACGACGTGACGTCCGGTCCAGTCGCAGTCAACGACGTCACCGCTTCCGATACCACGTGCCAGCCCGTCGACGTGCGTACCTGGAACAACTCGCCCTGCGGAACACGCACCCACAGTCCACGGTCGTCGAGGCCGAGCACGCCGCGGACAGGCGGTACTCGTACCGCGCGGCCGACTCGGCCGCTTGAGCATCCGGGACAGCGTCAGGAAGGCCCTGCGGAGCATCCGTTGGTGCTCCGGCGCCATCAGGAGCCGGACTCTGCTCCTCGAGTAGTCGTCCTGCGGACCGCTGCGGATGACCGGTCCGCGCTCCTCGCCGACGCGGAGCGCGGGGCGGCCCCCTGAGGGGCGGCCTCGGACGGCCGGGAACGGGCGGTGGCCGCCGTGCCGCGCAGGGCTTCCTCGATCTTCCTCAGCAAGGGGTGACCGGGCCCGACCGATCCCGCGAGCAGGTCCCGTGCACGCTCATAGAGGGCGACCGCGTCGCCTACGCGGCCCTGACCGCACCGGGCGAGCGCGAGGTTGACTAACGGCCTGGCCAGGTCGGGATGGTCAGGCCCATATAGCGCCGTCTTGATGGCGAGGGCCTGGTTGAAGTAGCGCTCGGCCACCTGGTGACGTCCCAGCCGAAGGGCGATCCCGCCCAAATTGTTGAGGACGGCCGCGACTTCGTAGTGCTCAGGGCCTCGTATGCGGCGCAGGGTGGTGAGGGCTTGGTGCAGCTGGGCTTCGGCTTCCTCCTCACGGTGCAGCCGCGAGAGGGCGTCGGCGACCGAGACGCGGTCCACGGCTGTGGCGAGGTGGTCGTGTCCCAGCACTCGTTCCCGGATGTGCAGACCCCGTGCGAAGGCCTCGTAGGCCCCGTGCGGGTCTGATCGCGCGGCGGCCAGACGGCCGAGGTTGTGGCAGACCGGAGCGAGCGGGAGCGCGCCGCGCCCGTGCGCGGACTCCAGCAAGGTGAGGGACCGGAGCAGGTGGACGCCCGCCTGGTCGAACTGATGGGCGCGCAGGTGCAGGAGACCGAGCTCGTTGCATACGTGGGCTATCTGGTCGGGCGTGGCGTCCGGCAGGCACTCGTAGGTCTGGAGAGCCTCTTTGAGGAGCTGCTCGGCTTGGAGCAACCGCCCCAGCAGGCGCGCCAGGCTCCCAGACCGTACCCGTACCTCGAGGAGGAACGCGGCAGGGATCGGGACCACGTTGTTCCCGGCGCTGACGATGGCTTGCCCGAGAAGCCTTTCGGCCGCCGTGAGGTCACCGAGGGACTGCGCGTGCAGGACCTCGCCCATGCGCACGCGCGCGATGGCGAACGGACCGAGCGGTTCGGCCAGCGTCAGGGCTTTCTCCAGCAGGCGGCAGGCTCCCGCGGAATCACCCGCCTCACGGGCCCTGGAGGCTCCGGAGAGGAGTTCGTCCAATCTCCGGTGGCCGATGGCCGTGTCCGGTTGAGTCGCCATGAGCGCCTTCGCGGTCGGTCGGATCAGGAGGGACCCGGGCCGGCCCTCCGCCGCGGGCTCGTGCGACCGCGAAGCGAAGGTGCCCCAGGCCATCCTCCATTGAAGGAGCGTCCCTCGATGGGTGAGTGAGTAGGGGCTACTCACAGCTCGATTGCTGCGATCCACTGACAGCCGTGTGGGCGGTCGACCCGGCGCCATCGCCCCGGACGTGACGTGTCGACCGCGTGCGGAATCCCTGGGGGAAGGTCGTTGGTGGAAGGGAATGGGGCCGGGACGGTCCGTCCCTTCCGTTGCCCTGGCGCAGACTTGAAGGGGCAGCGCGTTGCCGTGCCGTCCACCACCGGGACGCCCATGCCTCGTGGACCGACCGACCACACGACGAATTTCGGGCAACTCTAACCGCGTTTTGGAGCACCGACTACTCTCGCACCGATTTTTAGCCGAGCATACCGTCGGTCCTACGGGCAAGTGGCGGAATGGCAGACGCGGCGGACTTAAAATCTGAGGCCCTGTGGGGCGTGTGGGTTCGAATCCCACCTTGCCTACCCGTTCGCGACGTGAGTTGTGCGTACCCTTTCCACGTGTGTTAAATCCTCTGAAGTGCCGTCATGCGTCAGCATGGCGGCGTTTCTGTCGTACGTCGAATTTCTGGATTCGAGTGGAGAATACTCCCTCCATGTGACGGAATGGCGAGCAGGATGATCAGGGCTCAGGCGCGACGCGTCAGAGCACCATCCATTGCTCGTCTCCAGCGATCGGGGTTTTCCGTGCAGGTTTCCATCCGACTGCGGTCCATCGCCGCAGCGTCCTTGCTCACGGTCGGTGCGGTGTCATCCGGTGTCATGGCCCTGCAGCCTGCGATGGCCGCGTCCATCCCCACCGACCCCGACAACACCGTGATGGACGTCAAGACCTCCCTCACCGCCCGGCTGGCGGTCAGCCTCCGGGACCCGCTGTGGAACACCGAGGTGCGCCGGGCGTTTTCCACGTCCTCCGATGTGGATCTGGTCCTCAAGACCGCGGGGTCCGCCACCACCGTCGGGCGGAACCTCAATTCCTACGTCACATCCCGCAACGAGCGCTTGCTCCAACTCAAAGGGCTGCCGGCCGGCCAAAGCCTGCTGCGGCTGCGTCTTCTGCGCCCAGAGATGGCGACCGCTTACCAGTCCGGTACTGCGCCGCTGATCATGGCCGAGGCGCCTGACGACGTCACGTCTCTGACAGCCCTGCGCACCGACGGCTCCACGGTCACCCTGTCCAAGACCAGCTTCAACCCCAACCAGCCCGTCCTCGTCGTGACGTACGACGGGGCGCGGGCGGTCGAGCTGGGCATGTCGGTCATGGAGCAGACCATGCGCGCCCTAGGAGTCGCTTCGGGTGCTTCGAGCACGACGATCGCGAACGACGCCGACGCGGCCGTGCGCATCAAGACGGCCCACGGCATGTCGGTCGACGGCGGACCGGGCCTGTCCGTCAACGGCGGTTCCCTCCAGGAACCGTGGTGGAAGGGCGACGCCGAGGTGTTCGGTGTCCTGGGCGGTGTCGGCACCAACACCGATCCCAACTGCGCCACCAAGGGCACGTGCCCGGACGGTCAGCCGCGCATCAACAACATCCCGATGCCGTTCTGGAAGAAGAACAGCGTCTTCTACGCCCCGAACCAGGCTATCTGGACGACCGATCAGTTCCAGATGGACAACAATGGTCTGGACCTCAAGGACCTCGTCATCCTGGAGGAGGACGACGGCACCAGCTATAAGGAGCTGGCGAAGTCCACGGCCGCCATCGCTCTGAGCAAGTTCGGGCAGGGCAACTACGCCCCGATCGCCAACACGATCATCAGCAACATCCCCGACAACGCGTTCAGCGACGACACGGACACCCTGGACACCTACTCGGCCATCGCCAACGGCACGCCGGGTGACAGTGCCGTCGTAGGCACCCAGGGTGAACTGGCGATGAACATCAAGGTGGACGGGTCGGCGCCCAGCTCCTGACCGATCGCCCGCACGGCGGGCCCGTCCGGTAGCCGCCGGCTTCCTCCTCGGGAGGGAGCCGGCGGTTCGCGTCTGTCCGTCGATGATCGGGCCCGCACGGCGGGAAGAGGCGTTGGGGGGAGGACTCTCCCCGCCGCGCGGGGCTTCCGGCTGTGCACGGCAAGGGGGCGGCCGCACAGCCGGATCTCGAGCACGGGAACCTTTTCAGAAAGGGACCCTTTCCCACCAGCTCCCGGCTCGACTACCAGTGTGCGCACGGTGATACCGACGGGCATGAGTAGAAGGTACCCAAGCCTCTCGAAATCCCGAAGAGATCGCGGGCCTGCCGAAGTACGCCCGGCTCCGACCACACGCCGCAACTCTCTGACGGAAGAGTAGCGTGTACGTGACTGAGTATTTGATACTCACGATTATCGAGTGGGCAAGGATCTGAGCAAGAGCTACTCTCCTGCCTGCGTTTCGAAAGGGAAACCCTAGGAAGAGTGGCGTGGACCTCGTCGCGACTACGTCCCGACAGGCGCGCGCCGGGCGGCTGGTCAAGCCGCTGCCGCCTCGGCGGGCACCCCCGCACCCCGGGGGATCTTCTTGTGGGATCAATTCATTGTGAGGGTAATGGTGACTCGTCTTCGTGCTGTCCGCTCAACTGTATTGGGCGCCGAATCCAACGAAAATATCCTCAAGTCCGAGGTTCCGTTAATCGGGAGAGTGAAGGAGCTGGAGGAGGGCAGCAGGGTCTTCGCCGTGGCGCACGGCCCGATGGGCGTGCTCATCACGGGTCCGCGGGGGGTCGGACGGACGCGCATGGCCCAAGAGCTGCGACGGCGCACCCTACGGCGTTCGAACTGGCGGTTAATCGAGATACATCCGCCGGGCTCCGAGGACGTCACCGACGTGCGCTCCAGACTGGCCGCCCTCGGGCAGGAGACACGGAAGCGTCCCGTGCTCCTCTACATCGACGACGCCCACCTGCTTCAGGAGGACGTGGCGGACGCAGTGCTCATGGCATTGCGCTACGGTACGGTCAGGGTGATCCTCACCGCTGCCACTGTTGAGCGCCAGGAGCTCCCCCGGGCTCTGCACGAGCTGTGGCGCGCCGACCACGTCCACCTCCTCGATCTCGGGCCGCTGCGGCCCGCTGCGGCCCGCCGGCTAGCCGAGGAACTGAGCCCCGTACCTCTGGATCGCTTCGCTACCACGGCGTTGGCGACTCTGTCCGAGGGCAACCCCCTCCTCCTGCGCGAACTCCTCCGCACGGGCATCGAGGAGCAGACGTGGCACGCCGCACGATCCGGGGACAGGGTCGTCCCGACCATCCGCCCCATCGTCGTCAGCCACTTGATGCCCCGTGAACTGCCCTCACTCGATCCGGCCACCCGAGCAGCCCTGGAATTCGTCGTCCTGGCCCGCCAGGCACCGCTCGACGTCCTGCGCGGTCTCTTCGACGGCCGTGCGCTGCTCCATTTGGAGGACCTCAAGCTCATCCGGGTGGTCACCAGGGGAATCAAACCCCACGTGGAAGTGGCGCATCCGCTCCTCGGCCAGGCGCTGCGCCAGAGCATCGCCGCGCTGCGGGCGGCCCATCACCTCCGCGTCTGGCTCAAGGTCGTGCCGATGGCAGAGCAGAGCCCAGACCTGAGGCTGCACACCATCGAGTGGTCCATAGCGGCGGGCGAGACCGTACCCGAGAAGTGGCTCGAACGTGCCGTGCGGACGGCCCTCGCCGCCGGGGACCTGGTCAGCGCCCACCGCGTCGTCGACCTCCAGTGGGCCTCCTACCGCTCGCTGAGTGCCGCCGAACTGCGCTCGCACGTCCTGCTGTCGGCAGCCGAGTTCGACGACCTCGACGAGATGCTGGCCGAGGTAGAGCGCACGCACGCCGCGCCGCTCCCCGCCTTCGTGAGGGAGGTGCGGGCCCGGGCGGACATCCTGATCGGCAACGCGAAGACGGCGGCCACGTCCCTGGAAGCGGTGACCTCGCCCCGCCGCGGCCTCTTGCACGGCATGCACGCGTACTTCGCCGGCCGTATGGACGAAGCGGTCATCCTGTGTGAGCCGTACCTCGAGGACGCCGACCACGCGACGCGCGTGGAAGCGGTGGTCTTCACGATGGCAGCGCTATGCCACCAGGCCCGTCCCGTTCAGGCGCTGGCATGTTACGACCGCTACCAGAGCGCCCCGGTGCCGACCGGTACGTGGGCCCTTCACCTCGACTCGCTGGAGGAGCTGAGAGCTGCCGCACTGCATGACCTAGGCCGTCTGGGAGAGGCTGAGGAACTGCTCGGTGCCGCGCACGCGCAGGCGCTGACGGGCCAGTCACTGCGCCAGGACGCCCAGCGGGGCCTGGCGCTCGGCTTCACGCTGTACGAGCAGGGGCGGATCGCGGAGGCCCTGCGCTACTTCTCCTTCAGCAGCTCCTACCAGGTCGGGTGGAAAATGTGGGAGGAACGGGCTCGGATCTACACCGTGCTGGCCTCGATGCACCTGCCCAGTGACGAGAGGCTGCCCGTCATCACCGACGACCTCGCCGACATCGCCCCGGACCATCTGGGTATTTACCTCCCCGTCGCGCGGGCGTGGCAGGCCTGGTTGTATGGGGGGCTGGAGGAGGCGTCTTCCATCCTTCTGCGCGCGGCCGAGGCTGCGACTGCGCAGGGAGCCGTGGCGAGCGCTGTCATAGCCGCCCACGAGCTCGCCCGCATGGGGCTGGCCAGGGAGGCGTCGGCGTACTGGAACCTTCCGGTGGAGGGTCCCTTCCTCCAGGCCAGACTGGATTACGCCCAGGCCGTGGCCACCCACGACATCAAGCTACTTGGCCGTGCAGCCCGCGGTTTCGCGGGGTCCGGCGCCGAGCTGTACGCCGCGGAGAGCTACGCAGAGATGCATCGGATGTGTATGTTGGCAGGCCGGGAGCGGGCGGCCACGGCAGCCGTGGTCCAGGCTCAGGACCACCTCTCGCGCTGCAGCCAGGTGGACACCCCGGCACTGAGGTTCCTCGGCCACACGGCGGCGCTGACCGATCGTGAGCGCTGCATCGCCGACATGGCCGCCCGCGGTTGGTCCGACCGGGACATCGCGGACCACCTGAGCATCTCCCCGCGCACGGTCAGCAACACCCTCTATCGGGTCTACCGCAAGCTGGGCGTCACCAACCGGCACCAGCTGGTGGCGGGCGGCTAGTGGCCTACGGAACCCCTTCGGGGCCGGGCCCGGCGGCAGGCCGGTCATTGGAAGAACTATCTGCCACAGGAGCGGACCCCACCGTCGCCCCCGTCAGGAGTCGGCCACCCCGGTCACCGGTGCCGCTCGGTACGGGCCCGTGCCCTTGTCAGCCGCAAGAAACGCGCATGCAAAGGAATTCGTTCATGAATGCCGACAGACGATGGTGCATAGACGCCGTCCTGGGCTCAGCCGACAACGGACCGCTGGTCGATGAGTGCCGCGCGTTCCGGGCGGAGGTACTCTACGACGGCGGTCGGCGACCGCAGTTCGTCGATGCGAGCGGCCGGTTCAGTGACGCCCAGCCCCTCGACACGGGCGGCTGGCACATCACCGCACGACGAACCCACGACGGTCCGCTGGTCGGCTACGTACGCGTGGCGACCCCGCTTCGCACAACCGCATACCAGAGCGTCGCCTTCCTCGGAGAGCCGGCCTACGCCGCGGTGCTGGACCGTTTCGGAGTCGCGTCCGAGGCAACCTACGAGCACAGTCGGCTCGTGGTCGCGTCCCAGGCGCGGGGCGAGAACTTGGGCGCCTACTTGTACGCCCTGGCCATGGCGACGGTGCGAAGCCTTGGGGGAGCGGCCATGATCGGCATCTCCGGTACCGAGGACGGCCAGTTCCGCCTCTACCAGCGCTTCGGTTTCGATGTCGTCCCGGGCGCGACGCGTTTCGACAGCCGGTACGGCGAGGACGTGTGCGTGATCTTCAGCCGGATCGGCACGCCCGCGGGCGAGTACGAACCGCTGGTGCGCGATGCCGGTGCCCTCCTAGGCGCGCGGCAGTCCGGCCCCCGCCGCAGAGTCCCGGAGCCGAGCCCCGCCTTGGAGACCGTGCCGGTCGGGGGTCACACTTCGACGAGCGAGTGAAATCGGGGTAACCCGGGTGTCCCGACCCGGAAGTCACGTATCCGGATCGGACACCGCGCAGGGGTGCGATCGGAGGGCGGACCGGATGCTCGTGCCTGTCGAAACGCACGCGACCCGCGGGCGCAGGGAGTCCCGCGTCCCCGACCGCCCGTTTTCGCCCGGGTGTCCCACAAGGTCGGTTTGATCCGGGTGGGACACCGACCAAGACGGTAAGAATTTCCGCGCCCCGCTGCCGGACGGTGGGGGGGTGCCTCTATGTCCTTCGTCAAGGACGTGGTGCCTGGTATGGGACTGTTTGGGGTGGTCATGCGGCGAGGGTGACGGTGGAGGTTCTGGACTCGTAGAAGGTGCCGTCGCGGAGCATGGCAAACAGGACGCTGATGCGTTGGCGTGCGAGCCGCAGGAGTGCCTGGGTGTGGGACTTGCCCCGGGCGCGTTGGCGGTCGTAGTAGGTGCGTGAAGCTGGGTCGGCGTTCATGCAGGCGAAGGCGGAGAGGAACATGGCCCGTTTGAGCTGCCGGTTTCCGCCGCGGGGTGCGTGTTCGCCGTGGATAGAGGTGCCCGACGACTTGGTGGTGGGGGCGAGGCCCGCGTAGGAGGCGAGGTGGGCGGCGCTGGGGAAACCGGTGCCGTCGCCGACGGTGACCAGGAGGCGGCGGTCCTGACTCCGACTCCGGGCATCGATGTCAGGACCGGGTGAAGAGGGTGGGCCTCCAGCAGGGTGCTGATCTGGGCTTCCA
>NZ_JBHXSY010000060.1:0-31750 GCF_042715295.1 Streptomyces sp. NPDC058701
CGGATCGATGTGAATGTCGCAATCCACACCGAACCCGGAGGCCCTCACCCGTTTCCAAGAACCCAGCACGCGTGTCACCAACGTCCCGGGACAACACATCTAGACTGTGGGAATGCGGCTGTATCTCTCCTCCTGGCGGCTCGGGGAGCATCCGGAGGAACTGCTCAACCTGCTCGATGGTTCCGGTGACCGGACCGTCGCGGTGATCGCCAATGCCATGGACGCCGTATCCGCCCCCGATCGCAGGGCGGCGGTAGAACGCGAGATCTCCGAGCTCACCAAGATCGGTCTGCACCCGGTCGAGGTCGACCTCCGCATCTACTTCGACCGGCCTACCGGCTTGGTGGCAACCGCGCTCGGACGATTCCCGGTCGTCTGGGTCCGGGGCGGGAACGTCTTCGTCATCCGCCACGCCTTCCAGCGAAGCGGAGCGGATGCAGCGTTGACAGACCTCCTGCGACGGAATGCCGTCATCTATGCCGGCTACAGCGCGGGGGCCTGCGTTCTCGCCCCCGGCCTGCACGGACTGGAGCAGTGCGACGACCCGCAGGCCGTGGTCACCGCCTACGGACAGGTGCCGCGCTGGGACGGCTTGGCAGTTCTCGACTATGTCGTCGTCCCGCACGTCGATTCCCCCGACCACTCCGAGTCCCCGGTGCTCACACGCCTCGCCGCCCAATACCGGGCACGCGGTGTAGCCCACCGTGCGCTCCGCGACGGTCAAGCCGTCGTCGTCAACGGGGACCACACCATCGTCCTCTGAGTGCGCAGACTCGGGCACGCATAACCCTCTGCACTCGGCTCGCTCGAATGACGGCGCACGCCCGGGATCTCCGACAGCGCACAGTCACGGCAGCCACGGTCTGAAGCCGATGCTGTCCCGTTTCCCCATGGGACACGGATCCCACGGCGCCGATTCCAAGCCGACACGACTGCACGCGGACAAGGCCTCCGACATCCCCCACCTGAGGCGATGTCACCGGGACAATCGAACGACCGGGGTCCGCATCGCCCGTAAGGGCATCGAGTCCTCAGAGCGACTCGGCTGCCGCAGGTGGTCATCGAGCGGACCATGTCCTGGTTGACCGGCTACCGCCGACTCGACCACCGCTACGAACGGAACCCTGCAAGCACCTGGCCCTTCTCGGCCTGGCCGCCGCCGCTTGCTGCTACAAACGCTTCCTCAATCTCGCAGTCCATGACCGTGTTCTAGGGCAAGGCCGGGCCTGAGGGGCCGCTGCCGCCCGCCGACGCGGCGCCGCAGGCGGCACGACCCCCCGGAACGCTCCTGACGGTCCTTGAACAGGCCGCGGACCGGCCCCTCGGGCGTTCCGGAGCCGGTCGGGCCACGTGATGAGCGGCTCAACTCGCGGGCAGGGCACCGCCTGGTGCGTCGCGGTGAGCATGCGGCTGAAAGCGCTGTGCCGCGTGGACGGCGCGCACGATGCCCGCGCCGTCCAGACCCGCCGCACCGAGCAGGCTCGCCCGGGTGCCGTGTGCGATGAATGCACGGGGCAGCGCCGGCACGGTCACGGGCGTGGTCACCTGGCGGTCGCGGCAGGCAGCTGCGACCTCCGAGCCGATTCCACCGGTAGACACTCCGTCCTCGACGGTCACCGCGAGACGGTGACGTGCCGCCAGAGCTGTGAGCGCTGGGTTGACCGGGTGGACCCAGCGGGCGTCGGCGACGGTGACACCGATGCCATCCGCCTCCAGTACCTTGGCCGCTTCGAGCGCGGCACGGGCGAGCGGCCCCACGGGGGCCAGGAGCACGTCCAGGGGGAGGAAGGCGGACCGGTGCAGGATGTCCATGCCGTCCATCCGGGCGAGGGCGGGAATGTCCGCCCCGACATCGGCTTTGGGCAGACGTAGCACGCTGGGGCCGTCACCGCACTCCACAGCCTCTTGCAGCAGGGCCTCCAGGCACGGCGCGTCCCGCGGGGCGGATATACGCAATCCGGGCACCGCGGTCAGTAGCGAGAGGTCCCACATGCCGTGGTGGGACGATCCGTCGGGACCCGTGATCCCCGCGCGGTCCAGGACGAAGGTGACCGGGAGCCGGTGGAGGGCGACGTCCATCACCACCTGATCGAAAGCCCTGTTGAGGAAGGTCGCGTAGATGGCCACCACCGGGTGGAGTCCGGCCATGGCCATGCCCGCTGCGCTCGTCACGGCGTGCTGCTCCGCTATCCCGACGTTGAAGACCCGCTCCGGGAAGAGTTGCTGCATCGGATGGAGCCCCGTCGGGCGCAGCATGGCCGCCGTGATCGCCACGACGTCGGGCCGGCGCTCCGCGAGCGATGCCAGCGCCCGACCGAAGACGCCGGTCCAGGACGGAGGGGCCGGTCCGGCGGGTACGGCGCGCCCGGTCGCCGGATCTACTGTGCTCACCGCGTGCAGGTGGTCGGCCTCGTCCCCCTCCGCGGGCGCGTGGCCCTTGCCCTTGACCGTCACGACGTGGACGACGACCGGGTGCGCACACTCCCGGGCACGGCGCAAAGCCCCTTCCACTTCAGTCACGTCGTGGCCGTCGACCGGGCCGAGGTACATCAGCCCCATATCGGTGAACACGTTGCGGTGGAGTGCGGCACCACCGGACTTCAAGGACTGCAAGTGGTGGGCGATGGCTCCGTGCGTCGGTGCGTAGGAGCGGCCGTTGTCGTTGAGGACGATGACGACGGGGAGCCGGGAAGCGGATCCGATGTTGTTGAGTGCCTCCCAGGCCATACCGCCGGTGAGCGCTCCGTCGCCGATAACCGCGACGACCGCACGGTCCGGCTCGCCCGTGAGTTGGCGGGCCTTGGCCAGACCGTCCGCGTAGGAGAGTGCTGTCGAGGCGTGCGAGTTGGCGACCACGTCATGTTCCGACTCCTCCGGGGAGGGGTAGCCGGAGATGCCGCCGGGCTGCCTCAGGGTCGCGAAGTCCGCGATCCGGCCGATGAGGAGCTTGTGCACGTACGTCTGGTGTCCCGTGTCGAAGACGATCGTGTCCCGGGGGGAGTCGAAGACCCGGTGCAGGGCCAGCGTCAGCTCCACCACGCCGAGGTTGGGGCCCAGATGACCGCCCGTCGCGCAGACGGACGACACGAGGAAGTCGCGGATACGGTCGGCCAGGGCAGGCAGTTCGACCGCCGGGAGTTCCCGCAACGTCCGAACTCCGAGTCCGGACAGAGGCGGCTGATCGGGATGGTCCACGCTCATGGAGTGCCCACTCCCCCGCCGCGGTCGCGCGGCGCTCGGAGACGTCCGGCGGTGCACTGCCGGTCGGCGGCCCGGGGTGTGCCGACCGGGACGCCACTGCTGGCAGCAGTACACAAGGGGGGTGCTGCGGTGGCCTGAGTAGCAGCTACTCACGCGAGGAAGTGGTGGCCTTCGGCAAGGGCCGACGGCGCGGGTGACCCGGCCGCTGCCGCAGCGCAAGGCGATGATGCTCCGATCGTGGTCGTGAGGCGGAGGCCGGGCGCCGCCGCCACGCCGCCACGCCGCCACGCCGCCACCGCGATGCCTGCCAGGACCGCCGCACCACCGGCGATCTGGCCGGGCGCAGCGCGTGGTGCAGCAGTACGGCGTCCATGGCCAGTGCCGCCACGGGCACCGCGTACAGGCACAGGGATCTGACGCCCATCGAACCCGCCCGCAGGACCCGGGACCAGGTCCAGAAGACCGCGGCCGTGCAGCAGCAGCCAAGCACAGCACCGCCGCGGTCGCGGGCGCGGGTGCGGGTGCGCTCTGTAGCTGCCGGACCGCGTCCGCGGCGCCCGGAAGGGGGCGGCACGAGCCCGAAGAGCGACCCGTACAGGACACATTCCGCTCCTGCGTAGCGCCGCAGCAGTGGCTTCTGCACGACGAAGGAGCACGCCTGTGCCGCGGCCACGACCAGGCCGGCTCCCGCGTCAGGAGCTCCCGGCGGCCCGCCATCCGAACCGGTCACGGCGACGGCGGCGGCACCCGCGAGGGCGACGGCCAGGGAGGCGGCGCCGCGCATTCCCGGGTGGTCACGCAGCAGCACGCTCCCGAGCACGGTGGAGAAGACCGGTGACAAGGTGATCAGCAGGGCGGCTTCACCCGCCGACACGGTCGCCTCTCCCTGTTACAGCAGCAGCTGATAGTCCGTCATGCCGGTCACGCCGAAGAGTGCCATGCGCGGCACGTCGGACCGCCGCAGGACCCGCACTCTGCCCGCCAGAACGGCGGGTGTGACGGCCAGGACGGCGACGGCGAGGCGCAGCAGCGCGATGGACCCGGGAGAGTATCCGGTCAGGGCGAGGCTGATGGCGGGGAAGGCGGAGCCCCACAGCAGGGCCGTCAGCCCCAGGGGCGGAGCGGTCCGGCCCGGATGGTCGGTGTCGATGGCTGCTCGCCTCTCCTGTTCGCTGGGACGGCCGCCGGGCCGTCCCGCCATGCTCAGCCCGGTCGCGCGGGTTCTGCGTGAGTATCAGGTGCTTCATCCCGGGCCCGCGCGGGACGGGTCTGACGGCGAGGCGTCCGGTGCGGCCGTCGAATCCAGCCGTGCCACGGTGCAGCGGACCCAGGGAGGTCACCGACGGTCTCATGGAGTAGCGGATACTCACGTGGGGCGCTGGCCTGCCGGGTATTTTTCGTCGCGTTGCCGGATCGCCAGCGGAGCCGGGACGCCAGGGTGATCGTCCCCATGTGTCGCGTCGGCGCACCCACCAAGGGAGTAGACGTGTCGGAACCACGAGCGACCCTTTTCAGTTCCGACTACTTCCGGGACCCGTATCCCACGCTGGCGTGGCTTCGAGAGAACGCGCCGGTCCACCGGCTCCCGTTCCCCGGCAGCGACGTACCGGCCGTCTTCGTGACGCGGTATGCCGACGTGCGGCACGTCCTGGCGGACCGGCGCTTCAGCACCCGACAGGTCCAGTGGGCGAACTCCGCCTTCCGGGACGCCGGACTGGTCATCGGCGAATCGGGGGTGTTCCAGCACGCCTTCACGCTGCAGGACGCCCCCGACCATACGCGCGTCCGGCGGCTGCTCATGCCCTACTTCGTGCCGTCGCGCATCGCGTCCTGGCGTCTGATGATCCAGGACAAGGTCACTCGGAGCCTTGCCGCCGTACGGGAGGATTCGTTCGACCTGATCGAGTCCTTCGCCGCGGTCATCCCCGTCCAGGTCGTCAACGAGCTCCTCGGCTTCCCTGCGAACGAATACGCGCACGTGGCGGGCGCGGTCGACCGCATCCTGCCGGCGGACCCCTCCCGGGCGGACGCCACTCCGGACGCGTTCGACGAGATCTGCGACATGAGCCGGGCTCTCGTGCTCCAGAAGGAGCGCGAGCCGTCGGACGACCTCGTCTCGTTCCTGGTGAAGTGCTGGCGGGAGGACGCGCTCTCCCTCGACGAACTGACCGCCCTGGTCACTTCGATCATCCTGGGCGGCATCGACAGCACGAGGGCGCTCATCGGCAACTCGGTCCTCGCGCTCCTGCGGTCACCCGACCAGCTCGACCTCCTGCGGTCCGACCCGGTTCTCGCCGCCCAGGCGGCGGAAGAGTTCATCCGGCATTCGGGACCGATCATGGTGCCCATGGTCCGGTTCCCCGTGGAGGACGTTGAGATCGACGGCCGACCCGTGGCGGTCGGCACACCAGTCATGCCGTGCGTCCTGGCGGCCAATCGTGACCCTGCCTTCGTGGTCGAGCCCGACCGGCTCGACCTGCGCCGGACCGGCGCCAGGCACCTCGGCCTTGGCTACGGCATGCACAACTGCCTCGGCGCAGCCCTCGCCAGACTCGAAGCGGCGATCGCCGTACCCGCAGTCTTCCGGGCCTTCCCCTCTCTGGAGCTCGATGTCCCCCTCAATGAGCTCGAATACGCCAACAGCCTGACCCTGCGCAGTCTGACGCGCCTGCCGCTGCGAGCCGTCCAAACCAGCGGATCTTGAGCGCCGGGCTGTGGGATCCGGTCCACCGAGTACGGACGCACGCGCGAGAGGTGCACAGCCGTCCCCGCCCGGGCACTGTACGTGCGCCGGATGCCGGCTCACCTACGCCGCCCGCGTCATGCGGCTGCCGCCCGGCACACTGGGGCACGACATGGTCATCCTGACGACCGGGACACCCGCCCGCGGGGTGCGGCCCTCGCGGCGATCCAGGACAGATCGCACCTCCTGACCGCGTCCGGAGTGTCGGGTAACCGGCCCGCCCCCAGGGTCCCGGGGATTCCGCTATGTCCTGGACGGCCTGGAGCCTTCCGACGCCATCCGGCCGATAGCAGGCGCGGAAGGGCTTACGGACGTCGCGACCTTCCGCTTCCCGGCCGACGTCCGCCCGCTGCCTGAACGACATCGCAGGCCCGGGCCGGCCGGAGCGGTACGACGGGAGGGTGCCGCCCCCGAGGCCCTGTGGGCGCCGCACCCCGTACCGGCGTCGCGGGTGGCGCCCCCGCGCGGAACCGCATGCGGTGGCCGACCGGGCAGAGTCGGTCCGCGGCCGAGGGCGGTCCCGGATCAGGAGTCGAAGGCCTCCTTGTATTCGATGTACGTCCTCGCGGGGTCGACGGTGACCGTGGTGGACGTGGTGCTGACCTGGGTCAGCGACTGGTCGCTGCCTCCGATGACCAGCTTGAGCGTGTGGCCCTGTTCGAGGACGTAGTCGAGGGGAGTGAGGTCTGCGACGAAGTCGTACCAGACTCCAGCCGTGTTGTCGTGCTTCGTATTGGTCGCCCGGTCGTACCGGGTGTCGAGCCAGCCGCGGCTGATCACGTGGAAGTCCGAGTTGATCGACTGACGCTGCACGTCGCGGTAGGCACAGCTGTCCTTCCTCGCGGCGTCCTCCCCTGTCTGGTTGCAGAGGTCGGAGGAAGACGCCAACGTCTGCACGCTCAGTGCACCATCGCAGGGCTTCGCACCGTTGTCACAGATCGGACTGGTGTCGGCTTTGAGCGGATCCACTCGGTTGAAATAACTCCCGGCAGCAACGGTGTCGACGAGCATCACCGTCAGATGGGTTCCCGGACTCTGAAGCTTGGCACGGATTCCTATCTGCGGACGTCCCGAAAGCCTGGTGGGAGTAGACTTGATGTCATATATGAGGTTCTTCTTGTCCAAGTACATGCTGTCTTCGGTCTGGCCGCCGGCAGAAGCGGTGAAGGACTTCTCGGGCCCCGGAAGGTATTGGACGGTGTCCGCCTTCCCCGGGCTGGAGAGGCTCCAGTCGTTGCTGTACTTGATCCAGGCACCCGCTTGGTTGCGCTCGATCGTCGGCTTGTTGGCGTCGAGCATGATTCCGGTGTCGATGCCCTTCAGCCAGTGATCCATCCACTGATGCAGGGTAGCGACCCACGCGGTGCGGTCGTAGTCGAACGGGTCCACGTGGTTCAACTGCGAGAGCCAGAGCTTGTGCGGCATCTGGCGGGCCTGAACGACATCCCACAGCTCACCGAAATGGGTCGTCTTGACGTTCGTCTCCTTGGCCCCGTGGACCATGAACACACCCGGGGAGGTCCCACTGGCGACAGGAGCGTTCCACAGCATGCTGACGTAGTCCCGGTCCCGCCAGAAGGCATTCTTGACACCGTAGGAATCCGTTCCGTAACCCGCGGCCTTGTCCATCGCTGCCCATGCCGTCTTGCACCGGGACTTGGCATTGTTGTTGGCCACGAGGCCAGCGAGCGCGCTGGGCGCCTCCCCGTTCCGGAGGCTCACGCCGTTGGAGAAGTAGTAGTCGTACCAGCTCGAGATCCCGGCGATGGGTACAACCGTCCTGAGGTTCGGCAGCCCTCCCTTCGAAGGGTCGGTCCCGTAGGTCAGCATGGCGTTCGCCAGCGTGGCATCCCAGGACTTCCCTATGATCCCGACCTTTCCGCTGCTCCAGCTGCTCGCCAGGACGCTCTGCGTCATCCCCCAGTCCCGGTATCCGCCGGTACGGCCGCCGAACCAGTCGATCGCCGCCTTCACCGCGGCGCGCTCCGCCGGTCCGCCCAGATCGGTGCAGCCGTCGGAACGTCCGGTACCGGAGGAATCCACCAGAGCGACCGCGTAGCCCCTGGTGACGAAATAGTTGTCGTAGAACAAGGGGAAGGAGTCCACCACCCCGTCGACGTCCAGATCCCGCTTGACCTGGGACTGGTTCCCCCTCCCCAGGTTGTAGTAGTAGGGACTGGCGTCCATGATGACGGGAACGTCCGTGATAGCGACGCCGTCAGCCCCTACAGGTCGTACGATGTCCACCGATATCATGTCCTTGTCGCCGGTGCCGTCACTGTCGACCGTGGACTGGACCCAGATCTTCTCGCGAATTGACTTCGCGTAGGAATATTGTGGATTGCTCTGCTGGGCGGCATGCGCGATCGGGGCATTGACCTGCAAAGACAAAGAGGCACTCGTGGTCACGAGCGCAAAACTCAACAGCAACCTTAATTGTCGCCACATGAGGTGAAGATTCTCCCGAAATAGATGGGCGCAGACGCCTTGTCGGCGAGCGCGGGACACACCCGGCCCCGCAGTTGATCACGACCGGGGGACGACGACCGTTTCCGGTCGTCGGGGGCGCACTCTGCCCGGTTCGTGCTGAAGGCCACTCTCCGTGTCGTGTCTCTGATACGAGACACCCCGTGACGGAAAACGTCCTGAGCAGGCGCTACCTCAATGCACATGGCGGGACGAGGCGATCCGATTCGTCGGACGTCCCGCACCCCTCGGCACCCCGACTCGGGACCGGAGACCGGTTCGGCGGACGGTACACTGCCACCCCCACCTCCCCCGGCGTGAACCTGCTCCCGCCCATCGGGCCGCTCACCGAACGGCGGGACCGGCAGCGGCTCCAGGTCATCTGCGACCCGGGACCGACCGTTCCGGCCACCGGCCTGCGAGTGGCACTGCACACCCCATCCGCATGCACGGATGCCTGGCCCCCTGTCCGTGGCGGCAGCGACCTCCGGACCCGTACCCAGGCCGCGCTCTCGCACCTGATCAGCCCGGGAGCCGGCTCCCGCGCAGGCCCCCGCACCGGCGCCAAGCGGCGGATCCGGGCGCGGCGACGAGGCGGCACCGGATCCATCGGTTGCGGAACCGCACGGTTGTCAGCGATACAGATCCCGGGGACCAGGCGCTCCTGGGTGAGCCACTCATACCGGTGGCGATGGCCGGTTGCCGGATGCGGGCATCACCCGAGTGAGCGGCTTGACCGCTCCCGGCGGCCGTCGGGCTCTGCGCGCGCGAACGCTGACGAAGCCGCCCGCATGCCTGAGTAGCCGTTACTCACGAGCCCGGATCGCGCGGATCCCTAAGCTCTTGGGGACCGCCCGATCCGCCCTCTCCGTCTTCCGGTACGAGGAGTTTCGTGAAGCGCACCGACGTCACCAGCATCGACTTCACCGATCCCGAGATCATAGGCTCCCGGTTCCCGCACCCCGAGTTCGAAGCCGCCCGAAGGGCCGCGCCGGTCCTGTGGTGTCCTCAGGAGCGCGGCGTGGCCGGGTTCGACGACGAGGGTTACTGGGCAGTGGTGCGCCATGCCGAGGCCGATTTCGTCGCCAGGAACCCGGAGCTCTTCTCCTCATACGAGAACAGCTCCGTCATCCGTTTCGACAAGAAGACGACCCGTGACGAGATCATGCTGCTCAGGTTCCTGATGAGCAGCATGAACGGGGCTGAGCACACCAGGCTGCGCAGCATCGTCAAGCGCGGTTTCACCCCGAGGGCGTTGAAGGCTCTGGAGCACTTCATCCAGACCTGCGCCCACAGGACGGTTCTGCGGGCGGCCGAGAAGTTGCGCGCCGAAGGACGCATCGACTTCGTCAAGGACATCGCCGACGAGCTTCCTCTCCAGGTCATATCCGAGCTCATGGACATTCCCGAGGCGGACCGGCCCCGGATCTTCGCGCTGACGAACGCGATCATCGCCCCGGCCGACTTCGCGACCGACCAGACGGACAAGCCGGGGCCCGCGGCCACGGCGGAACTGCTGACTTACGCATCCCGACTGGCCGAGCAGCGTGCCCGGGAACCCGGCGAAGACATCGTGTCAGGGCTGGTCGCCGCGCAACTCGCCGGCAACCTCTCCCCGGACGAGTTCGGGTTCTTCTTCGTACTGCTCTCGATCGCCGGGAGCGAGACCACGCGCCACGCCATCAGCGGTGGGATGCTGGCTTTCCTCGACCATCACGAGCAGTGGGAGTTGTACATGAGTCAGCGGCCGAGCACGGCCGCCCGGGAGGTCGTCCGGTACTCCAGCCCGGCGATCATCGCCCAACGGACGGCCACGCGCGACGTCGAGCTGGCGGGTACCGCTATCCGCGCCGGAGACCGTCTGGGCATCTTCTACGCGTCGGCGAACTTCGACGACGCCGTGTTCGAGGAGCCCTACAGGTTCGATGTCCTGCGCGATCCCAATCCGCACCTCGGGTTCGGCAGCGGCCCGCACTACTGTCTCGGCAAGAAACTGGCGGAGATGGAAGTCGACGCGATCTTCGCGGAGGTCGCCGACCTCATGCCGCGCCTGCGGCTCTGCTCACCGCCAAGCCGCTACCGCTCCGGCTGGATGAACGGCTGCAAGTCCATGATCGTCGCGCGGCACACAGCGTAGCCGGCGGCGTGCTGATGGGCTCGTACTGCTATCGAGTCCACCGACACGTCCCAGTCGATCCCGCCCGCCGCGTCCTCGGCTGCCTGGAGGCGGGACAGCAGCATCTGCCAGGTCCCAACGGCCGACCAGCGACGATGTCGTCTATAGACCGTTTCCCACGGCCCGAACCGCGCGGGCAGATCCCGCCACTGCACCCCGGTTCGCACCCGGTAGAGAACCCCGTTGATCACCGACGGTGGTCGCTCCACCGACCTCCACGCGCACCACCAAGAGGTAAGAACGACTCCAGCCGATCCCACTCCGCATTCGTCAGATCCCCACATCCCACAGCCAGCCTGGCCCCAACACCCCGCCCGCGTCAGGAGATCCGAGAAACAGCGCCTAGTGACCTGAGTCAGAGATTCGGTGGCAGTAGGCGGCGACTTTGTCGAGGATCTCGTCAGCGGTCTTCGTCCAGACGAAGGGCCTGGGCTGGTCGTTCCAGTCGGTCAGCCAGGCCCGGATGTCGCGTTCGAGTGCCTGGACGGAGCGGTGGACTCCACGCTTGAGTTTCTTCTGTGTGAGCTCGGCGAACCACCGCTCCACCAGGTTCAGCCAGGACGCGCTCGTGGGCGTGAAGTGCAGGTGAAAGCGCGGGTGCGCCAGCAGCCACTTCTTCACGTCCGGCGTCTTGTGGGTCGCGTAGTTGTCCAGGATCAGATGGACCTGGAGACCGGCCGGGACTTTCGAGTCCTTCACCCAACACGGGCGGACCACCCACCTGGCCATCACCACCAAGACCACCACCCGCGGCACCCACCGGGTCGAACTCGCCCACACCCTGCCGACCCAGCTCCCGCCTGCAGTGGAACACGCCATCCACCAGGAGACGGCGAAGGCGGTCCGCGCCGTCGGCATCCGCAACGGCGCCTCCCACACCGAGGTCATCGTCACCCCCATCGGCCGCCCGTACGTCATCGAGACCGCGGCCCGCATCGGCGCCGGCCACATCGGTGAACTCCTCCACCACGCCCTCGGCATCAACCCCTGGATCGCCCTCCTCGACATCGCCCTCGGCCGCCCCGCCCGCCTCACCCCCGCCCGACGCCACCACGCCACCGTCCGCTTCCTCACCAGCCCGGCCGCCGGCCGCCTCACCTCCGTCACCGGCCTGCCCCGACCCGGCCCCGACACCCCCCTCGTCCGGCTCCGCGCCCGCCCCGGCGACCCGGTCGGCCCCGCCCACACCAACGCCGGACGGCTCGGCAGCCTCATCGTCGTCAGCCCCGACGCCCGCACCACGGCAGCCCGCGCCACCCAACTCCTCGACGACATCCGCATCGAGGTCGAACCGCATCCCGCCTGAGCACACCGCACGGGCGCCACCCAGCTCCGTGGGCGGCGGCCCTGCGGTGTGCGCGAGGTCAGCTCAACGCGGCGAGCTCCTCGGCCACCGCCCGGTAGGAGTCCGCGACGCCGGCCTCGTTCCCGAGCCGGTAACGCTCAAGGCGCAGGGCGCCGAGATGGCGCACCTCGTACACGCGCCGCCGCCACACGCTGTTCTCGGTCTCCTCCGCGCCGCCGTAGGAGTCGAAGAACGCAGTACGGGCGTCCTGCTTCGCGCGGGCCATCCGCATCGTCCAGTCCGCCTCCGGGTCCCCCCACCAGGTGCGGTCCATGTCCAGGACACCGCAGATCGTCGGAACGGGGGCGGCCGCGAGCAACGTGTTCACCGTCCACAGGTCACCGGTCAACAGCCGCGGCACCGCCACCTCGTCCAGAATCTGCGCGCCACCCTGGGCGGCGGCGTCGGCGGCCTTCCGCAGGTCGGCCGCCTCCAAGCCGCAGCTCTCGACGTCCTCGGCGATCAGATGCAGTGACGCGGCGACCGCCTCGCTCCAACGGGCGTGCCCGGGGCCGCCCACCGGGCCGAACCAGGGCCCCGCGACCGCGTGCACGGCCGCCGTGATCTCGCCCAGCTGCCGGAAGAACGCCGTGTGGGTCTCCTTCGGGTACGAGCCGAGCAGCTCGGGCGCCGGGGTCCCGGGCAGGAAGGACTGGATCATCCAGTCCCGCCCGATGACGGCCTGGGTGAAGTCGGCCGCCAGAACGTGCGGCATCAGGTCGGCGATCGGGGCGAGCCACGGCACCGACGCGTACTCCGCGCGCATCAACTCCCGCTCGGAGTGGAACTGGCGGGCCGGTTCGGGCGCTACCCGAAGGACGACCGGTTCTGCACGGCCAGCCAGGTCGATGCGGTAGGTGGTGTTGTACATGCCGCCGCCCAGCTCCGTTGCGGAACGGACCTCGGTGCCGGGCCCGAAGGCGCGCTCGGCGACCGCCTGGATCTGGAGGCCGGTGAGGCCCTGCTGAAAGGCGTTGGCGGACCGCTCGATGACGTGGAGTTCCACGGGACTTCCTTCCGGGCTGGTAAGGACGGGAGGGGCGGGAGGGGAGTCTGCTGGTCAGGCCTTGCGGTTGCGGGGGCGGCCGTTGCGCTCCAGTACGACACCGAGCTGCGAGGGCTGCATCGCGGCGGCGATGCCGATGGCCCGGCGGTTGGCGTGCGGGCTGGTGGCGTCGGCCGCCGCGATGTGACGCTCACGGGACAGCGTCAGGTGGGAGATGAGCCGACTCAGCAGGCTAGTGGAGGCGAGGAGCTCGTCGAAGTCCCCGGCCTTGGGGTCGGTGACGTCCGGGCTGTTCGTGAGGCCGTCATACAGGGCGAGGACGACGTCGTCGGGGAGAGCGACGGTCTGGGACCCGCCGGAAGCGGGGGGAAGGTCGAACGTGATCCGCATGGTCATGAATCCTCCGAAAGATACTTCGATGTAGGAAAAGCTACACCCGTAGGAATCCATACACCAGATGCCCCCCTTCACTGCCACCGTCAGGCAAGGGGTGCGGCGGTCCGCCTGCCGATCGGGTTCGCGCCGGTCACAGGGTCCCGCGCTCCGGGTATGCCGATACGCGCTCCGCTGCGTAGGTGCCGTCCGGCAGTACGGCGTCGGTCAGTTCGAACTGTTCCCGCTTCCCCGCGGGGCTGCTCCAGGTGATCCGGATGCCGGCGGGACGGCTGCTGGGCCAGTGGACCGGCTGGCCGTCGGCCGCCCGGGCCCCGAGCAGGGTGTAGGTGCGGACCGGCCGCACGGTCCCGGTAGCCGGGGTCGCGCCGGAGGGGGCCGGGGTCCGGCGCCGGCGGAGCCAGCCCCATGCTGCGGCGGCCGCAAGCAGCGTGAGGCCGCCCAGGGTTTCCGCGGTCCAGCCGGTGAGCACGTCGGTGAGCATGTCGGTGTCCTTCTCTGTGATGACGGGCGGAGCGTGAAGGGGCCACGCCGATGCGTCGTGTCCTGGGCGGCACAGTGCGAGAGCGGGCTGTTAGCCCCGCAACCCCCCTTTCGGGCGAAGCCTTGTTGAGCCTCCCGCCGACTGGCGGGAGGCCGGTACCCCCTGAGGCACGTGAACCCTGCCAAAGCTGCCAAAGATCAATTGCGGGGGTGTCGTGCGGCCCGCGTGACGCCATTGGAGCGGGAGGACCGCGCGGCGACCCGGCGAAGGTAGGGGGGCTCTAAGCGAGGGCCGCCACCACTACGTCATGGCGTTGGCGCCCCGCTGATGTTCCACGGGCAGTCACCGGATGAGGTGAAAGCCCGGTCGAGGCGGTGAGCCGCGCCGGTAGCTTCCCTGGCATGTCAACTGACACCCCGAGCGCGGCGGATCAGCTGCTGCTCGACCACGCACACCGGCATGGGTACAACGATGTGACCGCGAAGATGTTGGAGGTTTGGAGAAGCCGTCGCCTGCTGCCGGACAACATCTCCGGCGGAGGCCTGGGCCGCGGCAAGGGCAGCACATCCAAGCCGGCGCCGGAGAGCTTCGACCTGGTCCTCGGACTTGCCCGTCACGGCGGCCGGGGCAAGCGCCCGAACGATGTGGCACTGCTTCTGTTCGGCGAGGGTCTCCCGGTACCGGAGCAGACGATCCGGGCCGCCATCATCGCGGCCGTGGACACCCTCACCATCCCCGGCGACGACGATCCGGACACCGACCCGGAGCATCGGCTCGACGCCCTCGCCGAACACATCGCCAACGCCGGCCTGACCATGACCCTGGTCCCCGCCCGCGCACGGCGGATCGACGAAGGCATCGCCCGTCTGGTCCGCGCCAGCGGCCACACCTGGCCCCCGGCCGAGCTCGCTGCCTTCGACGGGAACCCCGGCCAGCCGACAGCGACCCCCAAGGACGCCGCGCTGGCCGCGGCCGCCGCGGCCATCACCGGGACGATGTCCCTGGAGGACATCGGGGACCTGGTGCGCGCGATGAACCCCACCGCCACGGCCAACCCGATCGCGTCCCTCGTCGAGACCACCCGCAAAGACGTCCCCGAGTTCGCCGAGACGATCCTCACCGACGACAACCAACTGGCTCTCGGCCCCGTGCGGGACGCCCGCGATCATCTGCGCGACCTGGCCGCCACGGCTCCGCTCCACGACTTGGCGCAGACCTGGAAAACCGCCGAAGGCGTACGGCAGTGGGCCCTGGACCTGTGCGGCCGCGTTGAGGAGGAACTGGCCGCCGGGCAGCTGGGCGAGGCGGCCCTGGAGTGGATGAACGGCCGCTACGCGATGGCCGGTCTGGCCGTGCTCAGCACGCTGAAGGACCGCGACTGGCCGCCCGCCCAGCACGCCCTCGACGCCTTGGGGCTGCTCTTCCAGCTCGGGGCGTACCGGCGGCACGACCGGCTCGTTCCCGGCTGCCAGTGGCACCTTCTCGCCGCCGAGGGGATGGTGCCGCCGCCCATCCGCGAGCTTCTCCAGGACCTCATCAGCCAGAGCGTGCCCGGCGCCGGGGCGGGGGCCGTTGTCAGACCAGCCTCGTAGCGTCGATGGCGAGGGTCCGGACCGGACGAGGCCCCGGAGGACCGAAGGAGCGGGCCATGGGTGAGATCAGCATCGAGCGGCAGCACCTCGACCGGCTACTGGCCGACAGCGCGAGCACATACGGGACCCCCTACCAACGGGCCTTCGCGGAACTCGCCGAAGCACGCCGCGGCCGGCCCGCCGCTGAGATCCTCCCGCTGCTCCGCCGGGCCGCCGACGAAGCGCTGCTCGGCTTCACGGACGCGGACCTCCAGGAACAGGCTCAGGCGATCAGCACGGGCGGGCCGTACGTCCTGCGCATCACCGTGGCCTGACCCTGCTCTGCCAGCCGGCGAGGTCAGCCCTGCACCCTCCCCAGCGGGGTGGGCGAGGCGGCAGCGGGGTCCGGGCGGCGGAGCTGTGCCGGGTGCAGCTCGGGGAGGTGCACTGGGAGAACAGCCAGTGGGGCCGGTTCCTGGTCCGCGGCAAGGGTGCCGGTGGGTCCGGTCCGCGGGACCGCGAAGCGTTCCTCTTCGAGGAGGGCCGCGCGCTGCTGTGGTGGTATGTCGAGGAAGTGCGGGGCGAGTTCCCCGACGACTGTTCCGATCCGCGGGCGCCGCTGTTCCCGTCCGAGCGCCTGGCGAGGTCGCTGGCGGGTATGGAGGGGCTGCTCGCGCCGCCGGTGGTGCCGGACACATTCCGGCGGGCGCTGAAGACGGCCTCGCACGAGTATCTGCGGGGACCGGTCAGCGAGCTGTTTCCGCATCTGCTGCGGCACGCGTGCGCGACCCACAACTATGAGTCGGGGATGCCGTTGTGGGACGTTCAGGTCTTGCTCGGTCATGTCTGGGCCTCTACCACGGTCGGGTATCTCGCGACCGCGAAGGGTGACCCGGAGCGGTCGAGCCTGGAGTCGTCCCGGCGAGCGGTTCGCCGGCTGAGCACGGAGGCGTGATCCGTTGAAGTGGAACCTGCGCTGGGCCGCGGCCAAGCGGGACATCTGGCGCCCGACCCAGCTGCAGGTCGCCTTCCGGGAGGTGGGGTTCACTCCGTCCCTGAGCAAGGTGGCCGCGCTGTGGTCCGGCAAGCCGGTCACCGTCCGTCTGGAGGACCTGGACATGATCTGCGCTGCCCTGCAGTGCACGGTGGCGGACCTGATGGAGGCCGGGCCCGTGGCGGCAATCGAGGGAAGCTCGCAGACCGAGCAGCGGGCTGTCGGCGAGAGCGGGCCCGCACGCCCGATTCCCCGGCCGGGCGGCGGCGGGTCCCGGCGCCCGTTGCCGCCGAACTGAGAAGGGCCGATCCGTGATCAGGGGATTTGGGCTGCTCGGGTCATGCGGGACGTGTGCGGGCTGGGGCGCGGTGAACGGGAGCGCCATGTGCCCGCGGTGCGCGTCGGGGTGGTTCCGCGTCGCTTCAGACGTGAACGGCTGGAGCGTGGCTCCGTGCCGCCGCTGTGCATGGACCGGCCCGGTAGCGCGGGCGGGCGTCTGTGGGTCGTGCCTCTTGGCGGTCCGTCTCGGCGAGGACGATCCCTGGGTCTGGGGCGAGCTCCACGACGAACCGCTTCCGCCGGGCCGGCCACGCCAGCTTGTCCTGGACATCGAGGGGCTTGCCCTGCCCGAGGCGAGGCCGGTGCGGATGCCCCAGGGCAAGCCCGGGCGGCGCAAGGCAGTCCCCTCCTGGCTACGGGCCCGGCTCCCCGAGCCCGTCCTGGACGATCCCCGGATTTGCCCAGCCCAGGTCCCGGGCCAGATGGGCCTCTTTCCCACCCCGGCCCGCCAGTTCGCCCGCACCCACGCGGCCCGGATCGGCGACCGGCGCATCCCCGACTTCGAGGCCGTCTCCGAGCAGTTGCGGAAGATGGCGGACGAGCGAGGGGTGAGGGCCCGGACCATGTGGATCTGGCGCCTGGAAGGGTTCGCCCGCCTGGCACTGGCGGCCCGGGACCCAGACCAGCACCAGGTCGCCAACGAGGCCCTGAAAGACCTCCTGGCCAACGGCCCGATCCTCGGCCAGGCTCTGGAGCGGGCCGCTCTCCTCGCTCCGCCGCCGTCACACCGGGTGGTTGCGCCGCGCGGCACCGGCCCGACCCGCCAGAGCGGCCAACGAGACCCGGAGCTGCGCGGGCAGTGCGCTCACTGCCTGGCCTGGGCGAACGACCGCCGGGTGCTGTGTGCACCGTGTGCCCACTGGTGCTGCGAGGTCCGCAAGCGGGGCGGCATCGAGGCCGAGTGCAGCCGCTGCCACCGCACCCTGATGGCCATCGGCGGGCTGTGCCGCATGTGCCGGATCATCCTGGCCGAAACCGAGGTCGACACCGCTCAGGTCGCCATGGAAGGCGGAGACCAACTGTGGTTCGCCCGCCCTCACGCCGCTGGGCTTGCCGTCGGACGGCACCTGCCCGGCACCGCGCCGCTCCAAGGCCGCTTCGTCCACAAACGACGCCGCGCCCGTGCCCTGGCCAAGGCCGCACGCCGACTGTCAGAGCATCTCCTTGACCCCGCCCAGCTGGAACTCTTCCCGGTTCCGCTGCGGGACTGGACCCGGCTGGACACCACCACGCCACCCGCCCTCACCACGGCGGCCACCGGCCTGCTCGACGACTTCACCGCGTACATGCGCGGTCGTGGATGGGACCCCGCCGCCTTCAGCGGCAGCATCCGCATCCTGCGCATCGTGACAGGACACCTCGGAGCCGCGGTCCCCATCCGGGAGAGCGACGTCCGGGCTCTGGCCTCACTGCGCGGAAGCCTCCAAGGCGCCCGTGTCATCAACTACCTCTGCCTGCGAAGCCTCCTCGAACCCCAGCCTCCCAGCGACGCCCGCATCGCCAGGGCCCAGCACTACGCCTCCACCCTCAGCCAGCCCGCGTTCGCCGCCGCGGTGCACACCTTCATCGACGTCCTCCTCGGCCAGGGCAGCAACCCCAGCCGAGCCCGCAGCCCCAAAACCATCGAGAACTACACGCGGGCCATCGTGGAGCCGATCGAAGCATGGATCACCGACGGGCTCACCGATCCACGCGAGATCACCAAAAAGCACATCGAGGACACCCTGGAGCCACTGCGCGGCGACCGGGCCCGGCGCCTGCACACCTCGCTGCGGTCCCTCTTCAGGGCCCTCAAGCGTGAACGCCTCGTCTTCCGCGATCCCGCACGCAGCCTCTCCCTGACAAGCAGCCGACCCGTGCCGACCGCGCTGCCCTCCGACCGCGTCGCCGGCCTCCTCGACCGCCTCGACGACCCCCGCGAGCGCCTCATGGTCGCCCTCGTCGCGATCTACGCCCTCCTCCCAGGCCAGCTCGTCCACCTCCAGCGAACCGACCTCGACCGCAGCAAGGGCCGGCTACGCCTGCGGCGGCCGGGACGCATCGACCACGTCGTCTACCTCGGCCCGGTACTCCCGTAACTGACGCCAAGTGACAAGTAGCTCTCTGTCATCGCTGCGACCTGCGGTGACGCGCGGGAGCCGAGCCGCCGATTCCCGGGTGCGGCAGGCACTTTGCCCTCGACGGTACGTTGACCTGCTCGTTTCCCCGACTTCAGGATTCGTGAACTCACGCCTGGGGAGTCGCGGCTTGCTGGGGGCGCGAGGCACCCGCCTGCTCGCGGGCGTGGGAATGCATGCGACCGGCCGGGCCCGGTCCGTGGTGGACCGGGCCCGGCGGGTATCTCGGCGGTGTGGCGGTCACCCCTGTCCGCTGGCGTACAGGGCGAGGAAGGGGGTCAGGCGGGGCCGGTTGGGCTCCCAGAGCCCCAAGTCGGTCACGGTGCGGTACGTGCGGTTGTTGATCGTTACACCTGCGTCGGGGCGGCCGGCCGCGGTGTTGTGCGCCATGCGGGACAGGTGGCTCCACTGGAGTTCGAGGTCGGTGCCGAAGGGGCCGAGGTTGGCCGGGGCGCCCGGCTCGGAGTAGTCGCCGCCTTGGTAGATGCTGCTGGCGATGCGGCCCTGGATCCAGCCGGTGCGTGCGGCCTCGGAGGTGGCCTGGATCATGTAGGCCATGGCCTGGTTCACCTGGGTGGAGTTGCGGGTCTCCGGGGTGACGAGGCGGAGCGTCTCAGCCCGCTGGTAGATCATGTGCGGCGTGTATTCCTGGGCCCCTCGCCACGTCTCCGAGGCCGACATCTGCGCGTAGCTGCCGTCGCCGGTGATCTGGTTGAACAGGGGCACGGTCGGCGGGACGGGGTTGGAGGCGCGGCGGAGCTCCTCCGGCAGGTGGTTGGTGTACGCGCGGTCGGCCTGGTTGGCGCGGGGGACGATGCGGTAGTGCTGGCCGTGAGCGGAGAAGCCCAGGAAGTAGAGGTTGTCGACGTTGAAGTACAGCGCCAGGTGGGCACGGGGGCCGTCCGCCTGGTGGCTCCAGACCAGGACCCGGATGACACGGTTGCTGTTGGTGCGGGTCGGGGTGTCCATGTAGCCCGGGCTGTTGCTGACACCTGGCATCTGGTGACCGGAGGCGTTGCGCAGCGCGTTCACCATGGCGTTGTAATCGTCCATGTTGTCCCGCGATTGCGCGGAATTGACTGGCGCGCCGTACCTGTCGATGTGCCAGTCGATGGTGGTGAACCGCTGGCTGGTCTCCGCGTGGGCCTTCGGTGCGGCGGCCCCGAAGAGCATGCTGAACGCGGAGACCAGGGCGAGCAGCAGGGCGGCGAGCTGCCTTCCGGTTCGGCGCACGGTGGGTGTCGGATGCAGGTGCATCGGGTGGTTCTCCTGAAGGCTGTTGCGCACGGGTGTGGGCCGCGTGGCGAAGACCCCGCGCGGGCGCCTGCCGCTACGTCGGGGCAGGGGCATCCTCGCGGGACGGACGGGGAGGAAGCGGCCCGCCCACCGGTCCCTTCGGTCCCGGCGGGACGAAGGGTCGGTGCAGGAGGGCTTCCGGGTGGCTCCGGGGCCTTCTTCCTCAGGTCTCGATCCAACCCGGCCGGGAACGGGTGGACCAGGCAATTCCACCCCCAAAAGTAGGTAGCGCATACTTTTGCGGGTTGGGTTCGCGGTTCGGCGGGGCCACGTCGAACACGGGAGGATCATCAGCATGGCCTCGTCCACCAGGACCGACCGCTCCTTCGGCACGCTGCTCCACACGCTGCGCCAGCATGCGGGGCTCAGCCAGGAGGACCTGGCGGGCGCGGCGGGGGTGAGCGTGCGTACCCTGTCCTACCTGGAGCAGGGCCGCTCCCGGGGTCCGCAGCGCCGCACCGTCCAGGCGCTGGTGAAGGCGCTGGGCTTGGACGCGGCCGGCGCCCGGGGCCTGGAGGAGGCCGCGAGCGCGGGCCGTCCCCGCCCCGTCCGCACAGCGAAGGACGTGGCGGTCTCCACCGCCGTCCCGGAGACCATCGCCGCCGTACCCGAGGCCACCCTGAACATGAACGCAGCCGCCCTGCTGCCGCGAGCGCCGCGTGGTTTCCACGGCCGGACGGCCGAGCTCGCCGCCCTGACCCGCGCCAGCGCGGGTGAGGCCCCGGTGTGCCTGGTGGTGGGGCCCGCCGGGGTCGGCAAGACCGCCCTGGTCCTGCACTGGGCGCACCACGACCCCGCCGGGCTCGCGGACGGACGCCTCTACGCCGACCTGCGCGGCTTCAGCGACACCAGCGAGCCGACCGCCGTCGAGGTCCTGCGTGACTTCCTGCTGGCGCTCGGCGTGCCGCGCGAGCGGATCCCGGAGTCGGAGAACGCCGCGGCCGCGATGTTCTGCGCCCTGGCCGCCGGCCGGCAGCTGCTGGTCGTCCTGGACAACGCGCGTGACTCCGAGCAGGTCCGCCCGCTGCTGCCGGGCGGTGACCGCTGCGTCACCGTCGTCACCAGCCGGAACAAGCTTCCGGGGCTGATCGTCACCGACAACGCCTGCCCCGTCCCCGTAGACGTCCTGCCATCTCAGGACGCCACCGCCCTCCTGTCCCGCCTCCTCGGCGCCGAGCGGGTGGCCGCCGAGCCGGCCGCAGCGCTGGAGCTGGCGGAGCTGTGCGACGGGCTGCCGCTGGCGCTTCGGGTGGTCGCCGCCCGTCTCGCCGGGAGGCCCGACTGGACCCTGGCCGCGATGGCCGGCGAACTCTCCGACGAGACGCGGCGCCTGAGCCTGCTGGACCTGGAGGACATCGGTGTGCGGGCCGCACTCCACCTGAGCCTGCGCCAGCTTCCCGCGCACGTATCGGACGTGTTCGCCGCCCTCGGCCGCCACCCCGGCAGCCACCTCGATCGGTACACCGCCGCTGCCCTGGCCGGCACCGACCCCGCCACCACCGAAGGCGCTTTGGAGCGCCTGACGGTCGCTCACCTGCTCACCGAGTCGGCGCCCGGCCGGTGGACGATGCACGACCTCGTGCGGCTGTACGCCTGCGGCCTCGACGCCCACCCCGACACCCTCAAGCGCCTACTCGACCACTACATCACCACCGCCACCGCCGCCGTCGCGGCAGCCGAACCCGGCGCGGAGGACTGCTTCCCCCTCCCCGCCAACTTCCATCCGCCGGCCACGGTGTGGGAGTTCGCGGACCGGGCTGCCGCCGTCGGCTGGTACTTCAGCGAGCAGGGCAACCTCACCGCGGCGGTCACCGCCTCACACACCGCCGCCCTGCACGACAGGACCTGGCGCATCGTCATGACGATGTGGCCGCTGATGGTGTGGCGGGTGCGCGACGGCTGGGTCCCGCTCCTTCAGACCGCACTCGCCGCCGCCCGCGCCGCCGCCGAGCAGCACGGCGAAGCCCGCGTCCTCAACGTCCTCGGCTGGATCCTGACCGCAGAGGACCGCACCGCCGAGGCACTCGTCCATCTGGAAGCGGCCTCCGCGCTCGCCGCCGACGCGGGTGACGCGTTCGCCGAGGCGAACGCCCTGATCGTGCTCGCCATGGCCCAAGCCACTCTCGGCCGCCTGGACGTCGCCGCGAAGAGCTGCGAACGCGCGGTCAAGCTAGTACGCGAAGCCAGCGACCGGAGGATGGAACGCCTGGCCCTGCAGCACCTCGCCCGTCACCAGGCCGACGCCGGACACTGGCAACAGGCCCTCACCACCGCTACCCGCGCCCTGGACTTCGACCACCGGCCGGACACCACCGACATCCCCCACCTCCTGCTGCTCGCGATCAAGGGCGAGGCGCTGCTCGGCCTCGGACACCACACCGAGGGCATCACCCAGCTCGACCTCGCCGCCCGAGAGGCGGAAGCCGCCAGCTACGACGACGGCGCGGTACGAGCCCTCGGCGCCCTCCTGCGCGCAGCCCCGGACACGACCGTCCAGGCTCGCTACGACACGGCACTCGCACGACTCACCACCCGGGCCTGACGGCAGCCGCACCCTTACCGGCTGCTCGGGCCAGCCGGAACGCCGGACCTCGGCGCTGGAATGGGAAAACCCGGACATCACCGCCGACATCGTCCAAGCCGCGGGACCCGCCCGCCACTGATATGCCTCACCTGCCTGACGAACCCCGGTCCTGGACCGGAAATGGCGCCAACGAACCACTGTCCGCGGAAGAGGTGGCCGCCGCCGCTCCCGCCGGCATGCTCAAGCAGCTGGCGGAGCTGGCGGAGCTGGCGCAGGTGAGCGAAGCGGAAGCCGCTGCCTCCCTGGCCGTGGAGATCCCCGTTCTGGTGGACGCGATTCCGGCCGAGACCATCGAGGCGTTCCGCGCGGCTTCGAAGATCGCAGCCCTGACGCCCGAAGAGGAAGCTGCTGCAGAACAGATCGTGGCCGAGGCGCGAACTCTTGCGGCTGCCCTGCCGCAAAGCAGTTCCTGGCTCGGCTCGGGCCCCAACGAATCCCTCACCGAGGAGCAGGTGGTCCAGGCTCTCGGTGAGGACAGGATCGCCGAAGCCGCCGCGGCGCGGGGCCAGGACAGGGCCCAGGTCCTCGCGGAGCTGACGCGGACCCTGCCCGTGTTCATCGACGCGATCTCCCCGTACGGCTGGGTCGATGTCGATGTCCTGCGGTTCGTCCTGGCCCAGGACGACGTGAACGTGACGTCCGCGTAGCGCTTCCCGACACCCCTACCGACCATCGACTGGGACTGATCACATGCTGACGCTCAACACCAACATCATGTCGCTCACCACACAGAACTACCTCAACATCACGGGCTCCACCATGGGCGCTGCGGCCGAGCGGCTCGCCTCCGGCAAGCGCATCAATTCCTCAAAGGACGATGCTGCGGGCCTGGCCATCTCCGACCGGATGACTACCCAGATCAACGGCTCCGTCCAGGCGTCGCGCAACAGCAACGACGCCATCTCACTCGCGCAGACCACCGAGGGCGCGCTGAAAGAGGTCACCAACAACCTTCAGCGCATCCGCATGCTGACTGTCCAGGCCGCGAACGGCATCTACGCCGTCACCGACCGCCGCGCCGTCCAGCAGGAGGTCAGCCAGCGGCTGGAAGCCATCGACACGATCTCCTCGCAGACCCAGTTCAACGGGATCAAGGTGCTCGCGAAGAATACCAGCATGAACTTCCAGACCGGCGCCAACGACGGAGACATCATCGCCGTCGCCATGAAGGCACTGAACGTCAACACGCTCGGCCTGGACTCCTACGACGTCTCGAAGACCATCGCCTTCACCGACGAGACGGACCCCACACGGATCAACTACACCGGTCCGGACGGCCAGCCCGCCACGGCTGACACATCCGACGCGACCGCGGCCGGCACCTACCTCATCGACCCGCTGTCCCAGATCGACGCCGCGCTCGTCCAAGTCACCAGCCAGCGCTCGATCCTCGGGGCCGTTCAGAACCGCTTCGAGTCCAACATCCGCACCCAGGACACCGGCGTGGTCAACCTCAACGCCGCCCGCGAGCGCATCGAAGCCACCGACTATGCCCTGGAGACCGCGAACTACACCCAGGCCAGCATCCTCCAGCAGGCCGGCATCTCCGTCCTCGCCCAGGTCAACGCCCAGCCCAAGAACATCCTCCCCCTGCTCCAACAGCTCGGCTGACTCCACCAGATCCCTCACGCCTGTCCCTCAAGCACCCTCGCCCGCACTCTGAGCACATAGCGTCCCTGCCCGATGTCCTCCGGAGGGCACGCACCTGCCCCGGCTCGGTGCCATGGGATGGTCCGGTGCTGTGACCGGACGGGGCCCGGGTCATCCGTCCGGCGGATGCCCGGGTTGTGCTTCGGCTCGCCGCTCGCCACTCGCCGCTCGCCAGCGTGCGGGCGTACCGCGGGAGTTCACGGCATCGCGTGCTCTACCGCCGGGGCCCCGCTGATCGAAGGGATTCCTCGTGCTGCGACGTACCGCCGTCCTGGAGGCTGCTGCCGCCCTGACGGTCAGCGCCCTGCTGACGGCGTCGGCGACCGCTCTGGGGCAGTACGACTGGGTCGCCTCTCGGGCCCGGTACTCCGATGACGGAGTGCCGGGCCCGCACTCATAGGATCCACGCGAACCCGCGGCAGACTGGACTACGTAGTGGCATAAACACGGCCAGTTCCGCGACGGAGTGCTCCGAGATTCTGCGAACCCGTCGGTTTCAGGTCGTCGGCGACAGCATGATCGACGCTGCCATCTGCGACGGGGACATCGTCACCATCCGGCGCCAAGACTCCGCCGACCACGGCGATATCGTCGCCGCCATGCTGGACGGCGAAGCCACAGTCAAGCGCCTGCGCCGCGAGAACGGCCAGGTCTGACTCGTGCCTCACAACACGGCCCACCAGCCGCTGCCCGGCGAAGACGCCACGATTCTCGGAAAGGTAGTCGCCGTCCTGCGCGCGCTCTGACCCCGGGAGCGGCCCGCTCCGCAGCGGGCACCGCACCGCGACACGGCGTACGTGCTCGGCTCCTGCACGAGCCGGCAGGAACGCCAGCCAGTACCAGCACGACGACGGGACCCCCTCTTGAGCCTGATGCCCGGATCACGCATGCCGGGACGGACCTGGACGGTCCGCCTCACCGGACACCACGACCACACCGTGTCCGTCACCTGCAGCACCACCGCGTGCAAGATGCCGCCCCGCTCGAAGGACACCGGGACTATGCGCCGGTTCGCCGCGGAGCACATCAAGGCCCACGCACGTCTCGCCGGCCTCCGCCCCAACGCCGCCTGCAGCTGCGGCAACGCGCAGTGCACCCTTCACGAGGCCCGCGTTCAGTGCGCAGGCACCGCCCTCCTGGTCCTCGTCCACAACCCAGCCGTCGGTCAGGTCTGGACCCTGGCAGAGGTGTGCCAGACCTGCGCCCGCCACATCCCGCACATCACCGTCCTGGCCACGGGCAGGCCAACCGTCCCCACCCCCACGGCCTCTGTTACCGAGCAGCCGGCGCAGCGAGTCGCGGTGCCAGGAGGATTCTCCTCACCGGAGGCCGCGCCAGATCCCGAACCGAGGCGCCGCCGCCCCCACCGTCCTCGCCGGCCGCAGGGCTGAGACCGGCGAGGCACATCCGTCGAGCCGTCGCAGCGCGGGCGGCCGTCTGCTCTCCAGAACCTGCGTGACCACGAGATCGTGGGGGTCAGGTGCGGGTGACGCCGAAGCCGGTGTCGTTGAGGGTGCCGGCCGAGGCGATGCCCGAGCCCGTGAACATCCGCATGGTGGTTCAGCCGCGGGGCCGGGTCTCCTCACCGCGATCCTTCGTCCACCTCTTCACCACGATGAGCTCTCCGCTGGCCGTCTCCTCCAGCAGCTCGATGCACACATCGCCCTCCTGGCTGGCGTACCTGCCCACGAAGCCGCGGAACTTCCTGTCCGCGACGGCGGCAGCAGTCCAGGTGCCCTTCACCCCCGGAGGCCCCGGCTGGAAGGACAGGGTCACGTGGTGCGCCACGATGGGCTCCGCATTCGGGCCCCGCCCAGTCGCGGTCACGATGCCTCCGACCGCGTTGACACGGGAACCGCAGCGCCGGGGAAGCGGCCGTCCTCGATGACAGACAGGGCGAAGTGGTTCATGAGCCTCTTCTGTCGCTTGGCGAGGGGAGACGAGACGGTCCGCCCGGTCGACGTGCGAAGGGCTTCCGGGCGGACTCCGCTACCCAGGCTGCAGCCTTGCCCGCCTCGGCGCCGGGAACACGGCCGCGCCCTGAGCTGAACGGGGGCGTCACCCCGATCGAAAGGGCCGGACACACGTAGGGGGACGTCCCTCCTAGGGGTGGCTTTCGCCGCGCTCCGTGTCGCAGACGGCCAGGCCGGCAGTTGACCCTCCATGAACACCATCACGTACCCCGTGCTCGCGGCAGCGGCGGCACTGGTCTGCGTCGCAGCAACAACCCCGGCCATCACAGCGACCCAGGCGCAGCTCCGCTACCAATGCTCCAGCAGCACCCGGTCCATCGACGACACCGCGTACAGCGGGCCGTGGCCCGACAACTGGGACGTCACCATCTCCGTGTGCGCTGCCCGCTCCGGAGCCACCGCCTACGCCTACGCCGAGGCCCGGTGGGACGGCCCCACCTTCTACTCAGTCGATGACCCAACGATCTTCGACGCTGCCAAGATCCGACTTCAGATCAAGCAATCCCGCGACGGCACCGACCCCGTGGTTGCTGAGAAGGACTTCGCCGGCCTGGAAGCCCGGCTGGAGGACAGCACAGCCAAGGCCAACTACGACGGGCGCTACCGCACGGGCACGATCAGCCATCGAATCGGCAACCGCGCCATCGGTGACGTGGTGCTGTTTCTGGACTGGCACGGAGACGGACGCGGCTTTCAGCGCCACGAGTACACCGGATCCCCGGCCGTCTGACCTGCGACGTCCGCGTACGGACTGCTGCGCCGGCGCCGCGTCGTCCGGCGGGAGCCCGCTGACGCTCGTGATGTCTCTGCCGGATATTACGATCCGGTCGTGGCTGAAATCCGACTCGACGACGACCTCATCCGGCTCCAGAAGCGGGCGGACACCGCCTGGGCATTCCTGCGCGAGATCCAGGACCGGCACGGGCGGCCGTCCGCTGAGGGCGGCTGGCCGCCGGAGGCGCACGAGGAGTGGCAGGCCGCCTGGCGGGAGTGGGGCGAGCGCGCCGACACGGTCCGCGACGCGATCGACCGCTGGGCTGGGGAGAGCGGCCAGTCCCGCCTCGACGTCGAGACCCGGCTCAGGGGCGAAGTCCCCGGCGGGAAGAACCCACAGATCTGTGTCGGGTAGCCCCCGCCTCCGGGCTGGCCCGGCCTGCTCGCCGGAGTCGCGACGCCTTCCTAGGGAGCCGGTGACGCTAGAGGGAAGAGCGCGAGTCCTGACCGGTGCGGGACTGTGTACCCGGCCCGCGTGGCGCCCGACACCTCGGGCGCCACTACCGGCAGGACGCCGGGCGCTGCGGTGCCGTTTCTGCGGGTGAACCCAGACGCCCGCCCGGGTGACACCGCCCCCGGACCCCTCCCGGCCGCCTGGCCCGGGCGGCTACAACCCCGGGTCGTGATCACCACCCTGCTGCGCCGCGGTCTGCCCGCGCTCGCCCTCGCGACCCTGCCCCTGCTCGCCACGACCCTCCCCGCGGCCGCCACCCCGGCCGTCCCGGCGGCGGAGCTGCCATACACCTCGTACGCCCCGGCCCGGCCCGCCGCCGGCGCGCCCGCGGCGCCGGCCGCGCGGGCGCCGCTGCCGCTCTTCGAGGCGATCGACTTGATCCCGGTCGCGGAGGAGCGGCGGGAGGGCTACAAGCGGGACTTGTACAAGCACTGGAACCGCGGGCTGAACGCCTCCGACGGCTGCGACACCCGCCGCGAGGTGATCCTGTCCGAGGCACGGCAGGCACCCGCGGTGGCGGCGGGCTGCAAGCTGACTGGCGGGGTGTGGGTGTCCCCGTACGACGACGTGACGGTGACGGACGCGGCCGGCCTCGATGTAGATCATTTCGTACCGCTTGCCGAGGTGCACGACTCGGGCGGCTACGCCTGGGACGCGGCGCGGCGGGAGGCGTACGCGAACGACCAGGTCTCCCCGGTCACGCTGATCGCAGTCACTGCGAAGTCGAACCGGTCCAAGAGCGACAAGGACCCGGCGCAGTGGCTGCCGCCGGCGGGCGGCTACCACTGCGAGTACGCGGCGCAGTGGGCCGCTACCAAGCTCCGCTGGGACCTCGACGCCGACGCCGCCGAGCGCCAGGCCCTCCTCGGCGTCGCCGAGGACTGCCCGAACACCACCGTCGTCTACGAACCGGCCCTCTAACCATCCTGCGCCGAGCCGGCCCCCGGCTGATTCAGGCGAGGCGGGAGCCGAGCCGGAACCGCAGGTCGCCCGCCGCCCGGCGTACCTCCTCGTGCTGCCTGTCGTCGTCGAGGAGCCCGAGGAGCACCACCAGGGCACGTGCCTCGTCGGCGCTGATCAGCTTGAGCCGGGGCTCGGTCACGGAGTCGAGGAGCACGTCGAGCAGGTCCAGGGTCTCGTCCATGCCGGAACAACGCCGGGACCGGCCCGGCCGTCACCCCAGGGCCCGGCTGCGGCGGGCGTGCGCCGGTCCCGGTCGTCCGCGTCCGCGCCTGGCGGCGGCCGGGGCGCGGGCCGGAGGCCCCGCCAGTACGCCGCGGCGGGCCCGCGGGTACTCCGGCTGGTGGGGATTCGGCTGATCCGGATGTGCGGGCGGGCCGGGTGCGGGATGGTCGGTGGGCGCCCGGAGCGGGTGCGGAGGTTCGGCTGGGTGGGGAGGCTGCGGGTGGAGGAGACCTGGACGACGGACGAGTACGGGCCTTCGCACGAGGGATCGGTCGGGGTGCTGCTCGCGGACGGGACCGTGCCGGGGCCGGTGTACTTCGACTCGGGGTCGGGCTCGGGCGGGGAAGCGGTGGGGCACTGGAGCGTCTACGACGGGCGCTGGCCGCACGCGCCGAAGGCGGCGGTCCTGCGGGCGGTGTGCTCGTGCGGCTGGACCGGCCCGGAGCACCCGGTCGACTGGGAGTCGATCGGCGAGACACCCTTCCGTGAGGCCGGGCTGACAGACGCGGACACCTGCCTGCAGGACTGGGACGGCCACACCGCGGCCGTCGGGGCGACGACCGTCCCCCTGCCCGCCGAGGTCACCGACCTCGTCGAGCGGCTGGTGGAGGAGATCGAGAAGCTGGCCCGGACCTCTCCGATCGCCGCGGTGAAGGCGGCCCGTCAGCTGGAGGTCGCCGCGGCACGGGTCGGCTACTGGGCGGCCCACGACACCCACAAGGACACCCCGCCCGACCAGGCCGCCTCCGCGCTCGGCCTCAGTACCACCGACACCCGCAAGCTGCTCGCACGCTACGGCCGCTGGAGCCCCTACCGCTGAACAGTCGGACGGACGCCGCGCGGGGTTCTCCGATGGGGCGCCGGGTGTGCGGCCTCCGTCGCGGCCCTGCTGGCCAAGACCGCACCCCCGGACGGCCGGCCATACTCCCCGGCCTGGGCCCGCCGCCTCGCCGCCCGGCGTTCTACCCGGTGACGCCGAGCATGTTGTCGGGGCTGCAGTACGGGCAGGCCTCGATTCCCTCGGCGAGCATCCGGCGCACCTCCTCGGCATCGGCCGGCTTGCCGCGGCCCATGCTGCAGTCCCCGGCGTGGACCCGCAGTCCCTTCAGCCCGCTGCCGGTGCGGATCCCCTCGACCTTCCACTCCGGCGGCGCGGGAGGCGGCCGCCGGGCCCGGACCTCGGCGAGCTCGGCCTCCAGGGCGGTGATGGTCTGCGCGGCCTGCCGCTGCTGCCAGGCCAGCCACGCCGCCACGGCCCGCCAGCTCTCCAGCCGCGCCTCCAGCTCACCCACCACGACAACCCTCCTCCGGCTCGACCACGAACCTGCCGCCGACCAGCCGCACCACGACCTCCGGCTCACCGCCCGGCACCTCTTGGGCGGCCCGCCACAGCCGCGTATGCCCCACCCGGCCCGGGTCGCCGTCCGCCCAGTACGGTGGTCGCCGATCCGGCAGGAGAGCCGGAACAGCTCCGCCCTCAGCTCGATCGCGCCCGCGCCTGGCCGCCGGGCGAGCTGGTGTTGTAGCCCCGGATCCAGGACTGCTGGAGGGCGATCAGGTCCGGGGGGAGCGGTCGGAGGGTCTCGGGCCGCCCGGGTCGCTGCTCACGCTGCGGTCGTCCACCCATAGGCGCGGGCCTGCCGGCACAGCTCCACCCTGCCCGCGCGGGAGCGGCCCGGCGCCGCCCAGTACGGGTGCCCGTACAGCCGGCAGGACAGCACGACCGGGCGCCGCCGAGCACCGCGGTGCCAGCCCCGGCTTGGGCACGGGCGAGCACGTCATAGGTACGGAGCCACGCGGCCTGCAGCGCCACCAGGTCGTCGGGGAAACGGAACGATTCCATCCACCCAATAAAACATGTGTTCGATTTTAGTCACGAGCGGCACGCTCTCCCGGCGTTGGGCCGGTGTGGCTCAGTTGGCCGCCCTGAGCGCCGTCGTAGTTCGCCATACCGCCCGCGGGGTGGTTCATAGGACTTGATGAGCCCTGAGCCGGTACTCGGTGTCTTTACCTGAAGGTGCTGCCCTTCCCTGGCGGGCACGGTCCGCTACCAGCGAGGATGCCCGTCATGACCACCGGCCAGACCCTCGTCCCGCTGCGCTCGACGCACTCGATGCCCGTGGTGTTCGCCGCCGGCGCGGCCATCGGCGTGCTGGGCGGGATGATCGGGTTGGGAGGTGCGGAGTTCCGGCTGCCGCTGCTGATCAGCCTGTTCGGGTTTGCCGCGCTCTCCGCCGTGATCCTGAACAAGGCGATGAGCCTCGTCGTGGTCCTGACCGCGCTGCCCGCCCGCCTGGCGGCCGTGTCCGCGTCCGAGCTGGCCGGCCACTGGCCCGTCGCGGTCAACCTCCTGGCCGGGAGCCTGCTCGGTGCCTGGGCCGGGGCGTCGTGGGCTGTGCGGATGCGCTCCTCCACCCTGTACAAGGTGCTGGCCGTGCTGATGGTGCTCATGGCCGCGGCCCTGCTGTTCACCCACTTCTCGACGCTGGGGACCCTCGACCTGCCCGTGGGGGTGCAGGTGCCGCTCGGGGTGGCGGCCGGGTTCGGTATCGGGGTCGTCGCGGCCATCATGGGCGTGGCCGGAGGCGAGCTGCTGATCCCGACGATCGTGCTGCTGTTCGGGCAGGACAACAAGACGGCGGGGAGCCTCTCCCTGCTGGTGTCGCTGCCGACGATGCTGGTGGCCTTCGCCCGTTACAGCCGGGACGGCAGTTTCGCGGTGCTGGGCGCCAACCGCCGCTTCGCCCTGGTCATGGTCGCGGGCTCGATCGCCGGCGCGGTACTCGGCGGGCTGCTGCTCGGGATGTTCCCGGACGTGGTCCTCATTCCCGCGCTGGCCGTGATCCTGGTCGTCTCCGCAGTCAAGCTCGCCCGCCACGACTGACCCCGCTCCATCGCTTCGGTCCTGGCCAACTGGGATGCTTAGATCGTGTCCTATGTGGTTAGGCGGATCAGCCGTTTGTAGCAGCAGAGGGTGGCGGCGAGGCCGAGAAACGCCA
>NZ_JBHXSY010000061.1:0-27894 GCF_042715295.1 Streptomyces sp. NPDC058701
GTATAAGAGACAGGACTCGGGGCGACCGGCGGTTCGGGGGTGCGTCCCCCGGGTCCGACCGGGGAGGTCGGCCGGTCAGACCCGGCCGCTGACCGGACGGCGGCGGCGCATCACGTGGACGCCCGCGCCGAGGGCCGCGGCGCCGACGAGGCCCGCGCCGATGGCGGTCTCGGCGGCGGACGGGCCGAGGGATCCGCCGATGCCACCCTGGGAGGGCCGGCCTTGGAGGATGGTGAAGCGGTGCGTGGCCACGAGGCTGCTGTCGTTGCACTTGACCGACAGCGTGTGGTGGCCCGGGGAGGCGTGGTTGAAGATCCGGACGGTGGCGAAGCCGATCGAACCGGCGGACAGGTTGGCCGGCGGAAAGTTGCCGTGCGACGTGACGGTACCGCCGTGTCCGCAGCCCGACGCGCTCACCTGCATCGTGGATCCCTGGTGTACGGAGTACGGGTTCACCGAGATGTTGCTCGGGCCGCCACCCCCGCCCTGAGGGGGGTTCGCAGAGGCGAATGGGGCACTGAGGGCGACGACGGCACAGGCCGCCGCCGTCACGGTAAGAGCGCGGAAAGCACGCATGGTGGAACCTCCAGCGGGAAGCGCCCCGGAGCGTCGGCCCCGGATGATCGACGAGAACGCCTCCCACGACGAACCCTCGATCCGGCCCGCAAGCTCCGCATTTCCGCCTTTGGGCCGCCCGGTTGAGCGACACGCCGACGAGGAGGCCGCGGAACTGACGGATCCGCAGGTCACGACCTGTCAGGCATTTATGTGACGATTACCTGGATGGGCGCACCCCTTCCGGCCCCTTCGGAGCAGCACCACCCGTTCGCCCCTCCCCTCTCGCCGTCCCGCCGACGTCGCCTTAGCGTGCGTGAAGTAGGGCGTACTGGGGCGGGACACGCACGCGGGTCGGGACCCCCGCGTCGGGAAGGGAGAACGATGGGCGAGGACGAGACCGGGCAGTCACGCAAACGCTCACCGTGGGGCGCGCTCGCCCTGGTCATGCTCACCGGCCTCGCGATGGTGCGGAACGGTGTCAACACCGACGACGGGCCGCCCCAGCCCACCGCGGCCTCGGCCGTCGCGGTGACGGCCGACCAGCTGCCGGCGAACCCTCCGTCGCCGCCCGCGGACATGGAGGTGCTGGAGCACTCCTCGGTGCAGCGCATCCGGATCCCCACGATCAACGTGGACGCTCCGGTGATGACCGTCGGCCTGGACGCCGAGGGCTGGATCGACGCCCCGCCGCCGCAGGACCGCAATCTCGCGGGCTGGTACCTCAACGGCATCTCGCCCGGCCAGCGCGGTTCGTCGGTGATCGTGGGCCACGTGGACAACGCCCAGGGACCGGCCGTCTTCTACGGTCTGGGGTCGGTGAAGCCGGGCAACCAGATCGAGGTGGAGCGCTACGACGGGCGCACGGCGGTCTTCGAGGTCTACGGCGTGGAGGTGTTCTCCAAGGACTCCTTCCCCGGAGCCCGGGTGTACGGCGACACCGGGCACCCGGAGCTCCGGGTGATCACGTGCGGCGGCGGCTACTCGAAGGCGCGCGGCTACGAGGGCAACGTCGTCGTCTTCGCCCGCATGGTCGAGGCCCGCTGAGGCCGGAGCCCGGCGGGCGGTCGCGCCGGCACCCCCGCCCGGGCCCTGACCACGGGCCGGGCGGGGGCGCTCCGCCGCGGAGCCGTCCCCCTCAGCCCGGCTGAGCCGTCGGCAGCACGGGAAGCGTCATCCGGTAGCCCCGCGCGAGGAGTTGGGGCAGGTAGGAGCTGATGGCCCGCACGCTCTGGGAGCGGTCGCCGCCCGCGTCGTGGGAGAGGACGACCACGCCGGGTGCGGCGCCCTTGAGGATCCGCGAGACGATCGCGGTCGTGCCCGGCTCGGTCCAGTCCAGGCTGTCCACGGTCCAGGCCAGCGGCTCCATTCCCAGCTCGGCGCCGATCTCGAACGCGGCCCGGTTCCAGGCCCCGTACGGCGCCCGGAACCACACCGGCGCCTCGCCCACGGCCTGGCGCACCACGTCGCTGGTGCGGCCGATCTCGGAGACGAGGGCGGGCCGGCTCAGCTTGGGGATGAGCGGGTGGGTCCAGGTGTGGTTGCCGATGACGTGGCCCTCGGCGACCATCCTGCGCAGCAGGTCCCGATTCTCGTCCGCCATCTCCCCGCAGACGAAGAACACCGCGCGCACGCCGTACCGGGCGAGGACGTCGAGGATGCCCGGGGTGTAGCGGGGGTCGGGGCCGTCGTCGAAGGTGAGGACCATGGCGTCGGCGCCGGCCGTGCCCGGGTCGGTGGGGAGGGACTCGATGGGACGGGTCCGGACGGCCGGTTTCACGGCGGGCGGCCGGGCGGGCGCCTCGGCGGTCATGGGGCGCAGCCGGTACGCCTTCTCGGGCAGCCCCCGGGAGAGTGCGCCGGGGGCTCCGGCGGCGGGGTTCGGCCCCGGTCCGGCCGCGGGTCCGGACCCGGGGGCCGGCGTACCGGGCAGGCCCTCGCCGCCCGAGGTGACCAGTCCGGCGGCGGCAGCGACTCCGAGGAAGACGGCGGTACGCAGGAGCACGCGCCGCCCTACTGTCGGCTCGTCATTTTTCATTATTACTACGTATCAACGACGCGACCGCGGATGTCGAGGGGCACGGAGGCGACCCGTCGCCCTCACCCGCACGGAGCAGCCGCGGCCGCCGGGGTGCCGCTCCGGGGTGTCCGGGCTCCGGTCAGCCGCGCCGCACCAGCGGGAACGGGAGGGTCTCGCGGATCGTCAGCCCCGTGAGGAACATGACGAGGCGGTCCACGCCGATGCCGAGACCGCCCGTCGGCGGCATCGCGTACTCCAGGGCGTCGAGGAAGTCGTTGTCGAGTTCCATCGCCTCGGGGTCGCCGCCGGCCGCCAGCAGGGACTGGGCGGTGAGCCGGCGCCGCTGCTCCACCGGGTCGGTCAGCTCGGAGTAGGCGGTGCCCAGTTCGGTGCCGAACGCCACGAGGTCCCAGCGCTCGGCGAGCCGCGGGTCCTCGCGGTGCTGGCGGGTGAGCGGGGAGACGTCGGTGGGGAAGTCCTTGTAGAAGGTGGGCAGCTTGGTCCTCTCCTCCACCAGCCGCTCGTACATCTCCAGCACCACGTCGCCGCGGGTGTTCTCGGGGGTGTGCGGGACCGAGACCCGGTCGCAGAGCCGGCGCAGGACGTGTTCCTCGGTGTCGGCGTCGACCTCCTCGCCGAGGGCCTCGCTGATCGCCCCGTACATCGTCTTCACCGGCCAGGTGCCGGAGATGTCGTGCACGACGAGCCTGCCGTCCGGGCCCGCCTTGTGCGCGACGGGCGAGCCGAAGGCGGCGGTGGCCGCGCCCTGGATCAGCTCGCGGGTGAGGTCGAGCATGACGTCGTAGTCGGCGAAGGCCTGGTAGGCCTCCAGCATCGTGAACTCGGGGTTGTGCTTGTAGGAGACGCCCTCGTTGCGGAAGGTGCGGCCCATCTCGAAGACCTTCTCCATGCCGCCGACGCAGAGCCGCTTGAGGTACAGCTCGGGTGCGATGCGCAGGTACAGGTCGAGGTCGTAGGCGTTGATGTGGGTGCGGAAGGGGCGGGCGTTGGCGCCGCCGTGGATCTGCTGGAGCATCGGGGTCTCGACCTCCAGGTAGCCGCGCTCCAGCAGCCCCTGCCGCAGGGCCTGGACCGCGCTGGAGCGGGCCCGTACGACGTCGCGGGCCTCGGGGCTGGAGACGAGGTCGAGGTAGCGGCGCCGGACCCGGGCCTCGGGGTCGGCGAGGCCCTTGCGCTTGTCGGGCAGGGGGCGCAGGCACTTGCCGGTGAGCTGCCAGGAGCTGATCACGAGGGAGGGCTCGCCGCTCCTGCTGGCGCCGACCTCGCCGGTGGCGACCACGTGGTCGCCGAAGTCGACCCGGGAGGTGAAGGTGTCCAGCACCTCCCGGCCGGCCTCGTCGCGGGTGAGCATCAGCTGTACGTCCCCGGACCAGTCGCGCAGGACGGCGAAGACGACGCCGCCGAGGTCGCGTACGAGCATCACGCGTCCGGCGAGGGTGGCCTGTTCGCCGGTGCGGCTGCCGGGCGGGAGTCCGGGGTGGGCGGCCTTGAGCTCGGCGACCGTGTGGGTGCGTCCGCGGATGCCCACCGGATAGGGGTCGGTGCCCGCGGCCCGGATGCGGTCCAGCTTGTCGTGGCGGACGCGGACCTGCTCGGGGAGCCGCTCGGCCGGGGCGGCCGCGGCGTCCTCGCCCACGGCGTCCAGGTTCATCGAGGCGATGGACGGCAGGCCCTCGGTGCTGGCGGGGTTGGTGAGGCCCTTGGGGTGTCCGTTGCCCCACAGGGTGCGCAGGCTGGGTACGGAGACGAAGCCTTCGGCGATGCCGGAGGCGAGGCTGACCCGGGCGAGCGAGCCGGCGTCCTGGTAGCAGAGGAAGCGCGGGTACCACTCGGGTCCGTACTTGACGTTCGAGCGGTAGAGGGCCTCCAGCTGCCACCAGCGGGAGAAGAACAGGAGCAGCTTGCGCCACAGCTTGAGGACCGGGCCGGCGCCGATCCGGCCGCCCTCCTCGAAGGCCGAGCGGAAGACGGCGAAGTTCAGCGAGATCCGGCGCACGCCCAGGGCGGGGGCGGCAGCGCAGAGCTGGGCGACCATGAACTCCATGACCCCGTTGGGGGCGGCGCGGTCGCGGCGCATCAGGTCGAGGGAGATGCCGTCCTTCCCCCAGGGGACGAAGGACAGCAGGGCGATCAGCTCGCCCTGCGCGTCGAAGGCCTCGACGAGGAGGCAGTCGCCGTCGGCGGCGTCGCCGAGCCGGTCCAGGGCCATGGAGAAGCCGCGCTCGGTCTCGGTGTCGCGCCAGGTGTCGGCCCGGTCCACGATCATCTGCATCTCGTCCTCGGAGAGGGCGCGGTGGCGGCGGATGACGGTGGTGGCGCCGGTGCGCCGGACCCGGTTGACGGCCTGGCGGGTGACGCGCATGTCGCGGCCGTCGAGGTCGAAGCGGGCCACGTGCAGGATCGCCTCGTCGCCGAGCTGGAGGGCGCCGAGGCCGGAGCGGGCGTACGCGGTGGCCCCGTCCTCGGAGGCGCCCATGACGGCGGGCTGCCAGCCGTGGCGGCGGGCGACGTCCAGCCAGGCGTCGATGGCGGGGGTCCAGGCGGCGGGGTCGCCCACCGGGTCCCCGCTGGCGAGGCAGACGCCGGCCTCGACGCGGTAGGTGACGGCCGCCTTGCCGTTGGGGGCGAAGACGACGGCCTTGTCGCGCCGGGTGGCGAAGTAGCCCAGGGAGTCGGCCCGCCCGTACGCGCCGAGGAGGGCGCGGATGCGGGGCTCCTCGTCCCCGTGCAGGGCGGCGGTGAGGCGCTGGGAGCGGAAGAGGGTGGTGGCCGCGTTCAGCAGGGCGAGGGCGCCGAAGAGGCCGAGGAGGAAGTAGATCGGGCGGGGCGGGCGCCCGTCGAACTGGCGGGCGGAGAAGAGCCCGCCGAAGACCTGCTTGGCGGCCCAGTCCAGCCACTGGCCCTTGGGCAGGGTGCCGGGGAAGAGGGCGACGAGGCCCCAGCCGACGAGGACGGCGGCGAGCAGCCCGAGTCCGAGCACGATCATGGCCCGCCACAGGGCGCCGGGCCGGACGGCGGCGTAGAACTCCCGGCGCGCGGCGATCAGCAGCACCAGCCCCGCGACGGCGAGGGCCATGGACGGCACGCCGATCCCGTAGTCCCCGTCGGCCATGGCCACCACGTCGGCGAGGATCAGCAGGGCCAGATAGGTGACGACGATCCACCAGGCGGCCTTCTTGCGGGTGCCGAGGGCCGCGGCGAGGAGGAAGAGGAAGACGGCGTACGCGAGGTTCGCGCTGACCGGGACGACGATGAGGTCGAGGAACCGCACGACGTGCCGCAGCAGTCGTCGCAGCGTCGGGGAGAGCGCCAGCAGAGCGCACAGCAGGCCGAGCGTTCCGAAGAACGCCCCGAATCCGTCCGGCACCCGGTTCAGGAAGCGGTTCCGGGTCCCGCGCGTCTCCTCCACGGTGGCACTCATGGTTCGCACTGTAGGGAGGGCGGCGGCCGTCCGCGCGGCGAGCCCGATAGCCTCGGGGCGTGACGGAGCACGTGAACACGGGATTCGAACGCGGAACCGACGGGCCCAAGGTGATCCTGGCCGGGGTCGACGGATCGGAGTCCTCGCTGCGGGCCGCGGCGTACGCGGCCGGACTGGCCCGGCGGCAGAACGCCCTGCTGGCGCTGGTGTACGTCCAGCCGGTGATGCCGGCCGGCGCCTCGATGGGCGCACCGGTGGCGGGGACGACCGGGGAGATCGCGGAGGGGCTGGTGGCGGAGATCCGGGACGCGGCGGAGCGCGTCAAGGGCGTCTACGACGTGCGCTGGGAGTTCCACACCTTCCACGGGGACCCGTACGCGGGCCTGGTGGGCGCGGCGGAGGAGCTGACGGCGGACGCGGTGGTCGTCGGCGTCTCGGAGCAGGCGGGCCACCGCTTCGTGGGCTCGGTCGCGATCCGCCTGGTCCGGGCGGGCCGCTGGCCGGTGACGGTCGTCCCCTGAGGGGTGTCGCGGACCCCGCCCGGTGCGGGGGCCCGCGGTTCGCGCGGGCGGGCGGCTATCGGGGGGCGGGCGGCTATCGGCCCGCCTTCAGGCCGTCCTTGGCGGCGCCGCGGCTGAGGACGGCCTCGGTGATGGCGTCCCGGGCGCTCTCGTAGTCGCTCCGGCCGGGCTGCTCGGCCAGGCTCCGGGGGAGGTTGACGACCCTGCCCCCGGCCAGGTCCATCATCTGCGGCACGAACTCGGCCGTCGTGACCCGCCAGCGCTGACCGCTCGCGGCCGGCGGGGCGAAGGTGAAGCGGCCGATCGAGCCGTAGTTTCCGCGCAGGTCGCGGGCTCCGGAGTGGTTGAACATCTCGCCGGCGACCTGGTCGCCCATGCCGTAGACGATCCAGGTCCCGTTGACCTTCTCGTAGGGCTGCGGGACATGGGCGTGCGTGCCGAGGATCATGTCGATGTCCGGGCGGCCGCCGGTCCGCGAGGCCGTCAGGGCCTTTCCGAGCGAGAGCTGCTTCGCGTCCGGCTCGGTCTCCCACTCGGTACCCCAGTGCAGGCTGACCAGGACCACGTCCGCGCCCGCCCTCCGGGCGGCCCGCGCGTCGGTGACGATCTTGTCCTGCTCCATGAGGTTGACCGCCCAGGGCCGGCCCTCGGGCAGCGGGTAGCCGTTGGTGTCGTAGGTGTAGGCGAGGTGCGCGACCTTGGCGGAGCCCGCCTCGTAGAGGGTCGGCGTGGCCGCCTCGGCCGCCGTGCGAGCTGATCCGGCGTGCTTCAGGCCCACCTTGTCGAACCGGTCCAGGGTGCGGCGCAGCCCGTCGGCCCCGTCGTCCAGGGTGTGGTTGGACGCCGTGGAGCAGCCGTCGTACCCGGCGTCCTTGAGCGCGTCGGCGACCGCCGGAGGCGAGACGAAGGCCGGGTAGCCGCTGAACGGGCCCCCTTCCTCGCCGTAGATCGTCTCCATGTGGCACAGGGCCAGGTCGGCTGTCGACACCAGTGGCTTGACCTGGGAGAACATCGGCCTGAAGTCGTGGCCGTCGCCGTCCGCGTCGTTCGCGGCCTGCCGGATGACCGAGGTGTGCGGCAGCACGTCCCCGCTCGCGACGAGGGTGAAGCCCCTGGCGGAGGGCGCACCGGCGGCGCTGGAGTGCGTCGGGCCGGGGGAACCGCCGAGACGCGCGGGCGAGGGGTCCCCCGCGGCCGAGCAGCCGGCGGCGGCCGCCAGGAGGAGGGCCGACAGGAGGGCGACGGTGTGCCGGGTGCGCGTGGTCATCGGTCCCCGCTCTCATTAATACGACTATCCGATCACCTGCAATCCACAGAAAGAGACGACCCAAGTCAAGGAACGGATCCGTCCGCATGCCCGCACCCACTCCAATGGCGGCGGGGTCCACCCCGTCCGGGTGGCGTCCGGGTGCCGTTCGCCGCGCCGTTCGACCGTTCACCGCCCGGCACGGCCGCCCACCGGATCACCCGGGTGCTTGGGCGCACCGCCGGCACCGGACGGTTCCCGGCCCGCCCGGTGCAGGTCAGGGTGGACGCAACGGCTCTGCACACGTCCCCCGAGCACCCCGGAAGGAGCCCCTCGTGCCGCTCTCCCCCACCCTCCGGCGCACCCATCCCCACGACCTCGCCGAACTTCAGCGCGACCACGGGCGGGCCCTGTTCGGTTTCCTGCTCGGCCTCACCGCCGGGGACGCCCAGCGCGCCGAGGACCTCGTACAGGAGACGCTCGTACGGGTCTGGCAGCACCCGGAGGCGTTCGCGAGCGGGCACGAGTCGATGCGGCCCTGGCTGTTCACCGTGGCCAGGCGGCTCGCCATCGACGCCCGCCGGGCCCGCCTGTCACGGCCCCAGGAGGTGGACGCCGAAGACCTGGAGCAGGCCCCCGCCCCCGAGGACGCGGTGGCCGGGTCGGTCACGGCGATCGACGTGCGCCGCGCCGTGGGATCCCTCGGGCCGGAGCACCGCGCCGTGCTGATGCAGGTGTACTTCCGCGACCGCTCGGTGGCCGAGGCCGCCGCGGAGCTCGGCATCCCCGCCGGAACCGTCAAGTCCCGTACGCACTACGCCCTCCGGGCCCTCCGGAAGGACCTCCAGGGGTACGGATACGGCCTCGGCGCCTGACCCGGCGCACACGCCGCGCACCACGGCGACACGCGGCGACACACAGCGAAGGGACCGGAAACGCCCCGAAATCCGACCGGATCGGACATCAAACGCATCGAATTCGGCATCGGACCGTGCAAGTTGAGTAAACATGCCCCGCTCCGCGAGCCCCTCGGGGAAGGCTCGGGGCTGACGACGGGACGCTCGACGCGCGGGAGAGGTGGAACGGTGCAGCCCGAGGGTACGAACGGCACCAGTGACGGCGGGCTGGCGGTGCCCATGGCTTGGCTCTACGCCGAGTACATCGCGGATGAACTGCTGCGCACGGGGCGGCTGATCCCGGTCGGCACCCTGGAGTTCCGCGCCGGGCGCGACACACTCGCGCTGACGATCTACCTCTCGGACGCGGCCGGCGAGCTCTCCGGGATCCGCGTGGTCTCGCAGCTCGACGAGTGGATGTCGCTGACGGCGTACGGGCACCCCTGGCGCGACTGGGTCCACACCAGGTTCCTCACCCTGGGCGAGGAGGCCCGCGACCGCGGCCGCGGCGAGGACCCGGACCTGGAGCTGGCCCGGGCGGCCTGGCGCTGGCTGGACCGCACCGAGCTGTTCGCCACCAACCTCGATCCCGGCCGGCCCGAGCGGGGGGACGTCCCGCCGGAACTGGACGAGAACGCACGGATCTGGACCCCGGCCTGGCAACTGGGCCTCCCCTTGGGCCACCTGGCCATGCACCTGTTCTGAGGCCGGGCGGATCCGGGCGCACCTGCCACCGGTCCACTGACAGCAGGTGTCAGGGAAGCGGCCCTAGCCTCCGGGCCATGAACGCCATCGTCGAACTCCGGCAGTACACCCTCCACCCGGGCGCCCGGGACACCCTGGCCGACCTCTTCGAGCGGGAATTCGTCACCGGACAGGAGGCGGCCGGCATCACCGTGGGCGGCCGGTTCCGGGACCTGGACGACCCGGACCGCTTCGTCTGGCTCCGCAGCTTCCCGGACATGGCGCACCGGGCACGGGCGCTGCGCGCCTTCTACGACGGCCCCGTCTGGCGGGCCCATCGCGACGCGGCCAACGCGACGATGACCGACTCGGACGACGTGCTCCTGCTGCGCGGACCGGGCTTCGCCGCCCCGGACACCACCGGCCCCGTCACGGCGACCCTCTGCCACCCCCTGGACCCGGCCGGCTTCGCCGACCACGTCGAGCGGCACCTGCGTCCCGCGCTCGCCGCCGCCGGAACCCCCGCGGAGGCGGTGCACCGCACCGAGCACGCGGAGAACACCTTCCCCGCACTGCCGGTCCGGACCGGTGAGGACGTCCTGCTCTGGTTCACGACGGGGCGGGCACCGCGCCTGCCGGACCTCTTGCCCCACCTGAGGTCGGCTCCGCGGCACCTCCGCCTGCAGCCCGTCGGAGGGCGGCGGGACCGGGCGCCGCGCAGCATGCCTTAGGTTCGGCGGCGCGGGAGCGGGGCCTCCGCCGGGTCCGTCACCAGGCCGGTGAAGTCGGTCTCGTTCCGCTCGGCGCGGGTGACGTACCGGCGGGCGATCAGCCACATCGCCGGATACACCAGCAGGCCGAGCGACGCCCAGACCAGCGGTCCGGACACGGCGTGCGGCAGGAGGAACACCAGCGGAAGCGTCCCCACCAGCGCCGCCAGCGCGGCCAGCGCCCCCAGCCCGGCACGCAACTGGCTGCGCATGAGGGCCCGTACGTAGGTGGCGCCGAGGGTGGTCTGTTCGGAGATCTCGGAGCGGGCGGGGGTGTGCGCGGGTGCCCGGCGCCGGGTCCCCCTGGGCACGCCGGTGACGATCTCGCGCCGGGGCGGCGACTGCTGCTCCTCGGCCATGGGGGTGGAGTCTACGCAGCGCCCGGCTACTTGAGGAGTCGCGAGAGCCGCCGGTCGGCGAGGGGCTTCCCTCCGGTCTGGCAGGTGGGGCAGTACTGGAGGGAGGAGTCCGCGAAGGACACCGAGCGGACGGTGTCCCCGCACACCGGGCAGGGCTCCCCCTCCCGGCCGTGCACGCGCATCGCGCTCTTCTTCTCCGCCTTGAGGCTCCCGGCCGCCACCCCGTGCGCCCGTTCCACGGCCTCGCGCAGGGTCTCCTCGACGGCTTCGTGGAGCCGGCCGGCCTGCTCCGCGTCGAAGGAAGCGGCCAGCTTGAAGGGCGAGACCCGGGCCCGGTGCAGGATCTCGTCGCTGTAGGCGTTCCCGATGCCGGCGATGACGCTCTGGTCGCGCAGGACGCCCTTGATCTGACGCCGTTCCCCGGCGAGCAGCGCGGTGAAGGCCTCCCGGTCGAAGGACGCGTCGAGCGGGTCGGGGCCGAGCCGGGCGATGCCGGGCACGTCCCCGGGGTCGCGCACGACGTACACCGCGAGGCGCTTCTGGGTTCCGGCCTCGGTGAGGTCGAAGCCGCCACCGCCCTCCAGGACGACGCGCAGCGCGAGCGGCCCCTTGCCGGGGCGCGGCGGCTGCGCGGGCAGGGCGTCCTGCCAGCGCAGCCACCCGGCCCGGGCCAGATGCGTCACGAGGTACAGCTCGCCGATCCGCACCGCCAGGAACTTGCCGTACCGGGCGGTGGCGCCGGCCGTGCCTCCCTCCAGGAGGGTGAGCGGCGGGTCGTACGTCTTGAGCACGTTCACGGCCAGCGGGAGGACGCGCTCGACCACCCGCCCGGTGAGGTGCGCGTCGAGGAACTCCCGCAGGGCCTCGACCTCAGGCAGCTCAGGCATCCCCCCAGCCTGCCGCCGACCCGGGCTGAGCGCGAGCCGGACACCGGAGCCGGCGCCGGGGCGGTCGCGCGGACCGGTGAGCCGGCCGGGGGCCGCGACCGGCTTTCGCCGTGCGGAAACCCCGGCCGCGTCGTGCGCCGGGGGGCGGGCCGGAGTGCGGGACGGGGCGTCCGGCGGCAGACCGGGGAGCGGTGGGGCCGCTGACCGCCCGGTCAGGCGGGGGCGCCGCCGAAGCCGATCTCGTTGCCGTCGGGATCGTGGAACGTCGCCTTGCGGACGCCGTTGGCGTAGGTCTCGCGCCGGGCGGCTGTGAGGCCGCGCGCGGCGATTCCGGAGAGGCGGGCGTCGAAGTCCTCGATGAAGACGGTGTGCAGGGCGTGCCCGGCGTGCTCGGGCCGGACCTCGATGAACAGGTACCGGTGTGCGGCGAGCTCCCACACCGCCTCGACGTCGTTCGGCAGGAACGACGGGGGGCCGCCCAGGAGCCGTTCGTACCAGGCGACCGCCACGGCGTAGTCACCTACGGGGATGCCCGCGAACAGGTCTACGGTCATGCGGCCCATGCTGCCAGGCCCCCTCCTCCGCCGCCCGGCGGACCCGCACGCCGGACCCGCCCGGCGGGCGGCGGCCCGGCCGCCCGTCACGTCACGTCACGTCACATCACGAACTCGCACCACACGCATTTGCCGCTCCCCCTCGACTCCACGCCCCACACGTCCGCCAGCCGGTCCACCAGCATCAGTCCCCTCCCCGACACCCCCGCCTCCCCCGCCTCGCGCCGTCGCGGCAGCGCGCTGGAGCGGTCCTCCACCTCCACCCGCAGCCGTCGCTGCGGGCCGTGCAGCACGCGCAGGGTCACGATGGCCGGGCCGTCCGTGTGCATCAGGGCGTTCACGATCAGCTCGTCCGCGACGAGTTCGATCTCGTCGGCCCGTTCCCGCGCGCCCCACGCCCGCACGGCCGCTCCGATCATGTGCCGGGCGGCCACCAGGGCCTCCGGGTCGCCCGGGGCCACGTGCTGCTGGAGGCGGCCGCCGCCCTGCGGGGCGTCCGCGACGTCGCGGCGCAGCAGCAGGAGCGCCATGTCGTCGGCCCCGCCCCGCTCGTCGACGACCCCGCACAGCAGGTCCGCGAGGAGCCGCAGGTCGGCGGGGCCGCTGCGGACGAGCGAGGTGAGCAGCCGGATCCCGTCGTCGAGGTCCGCGCCGGGCTCCTCCACCAGGCCGTCCGTGCACAACAGGATCGTTTCTCCCGGTTCGAGTTCCACCGTGGTGACCGGGTACTCCAGCCGGCCGAACTCCGCCGACAGGCCGAGCGGCATCCCGCCGGCCACCCGGATCCGGCGGCAGTCCCCGTCCCGGGTGCGCAGCAGCGGATCGATGTGGCCGGCACGGACCGTCTGGAGGACCCCGGTGGAGAGGTCGGCCTCCACGTACGTGCAGGTGGCGAAGCGGTCGGTGTCGAGTTCGTGCAGGAAGACCGAGGCCCGGGCCATCACGGTGGCCGGTGCGTGCCCCTCGGCCGCGTAGGCCCGCAGGACGATGCGCAACTGTCCCATCACCGCCGCCGCGTGGGTGTCGTGGCCCTGGACGTCCCCGATGACCGCGCCGACCCGGCCGCCGGGCAGCGGGATGACGTCGTACCAGTCCCCGCCGATGTCCTGGCCCATCCGGGCGGAGCGGTAGCGGACCTCGATCTCGGCGCCGGGGACGGACGGGATGCGGCGGGGCAGCATGGCCTGCTGGAGGCCCTCCGCCAGGTCGTGTTCCTGCTCCAGCAGCATGGCCCGCTGGAGGCTCTGCGCGATGCTGCTGCCCAGTGCGACGAGCAGGTTCCGCTCGTCCTGGGTGAAGCCGTCCTTGTCCTGGTAGAGCAGGCCGATGGCGCCGATCGGGCGGGCCTGGGCGATCAGCGGCAGGTAGGCGGCCGCCGAGATCCGCATGGGCGAGATCTTCGCCCAGAGGTCGGGGTAGTCCTCGGCGAACTCCTGCGCGGAGTCCAGGAAGCGCGGTTGCAGGTTGCGGACGACCTCGCTCATCGGGTACTGCTCGTCGATGCGGGTGTAGCGGGTGCCGGGGACGAAGCTGCCCTCCGGTCCCTCGGCCACGAGGTGGATGCGGCCGGCCTCGACGAGGCCCATGACCATGCCCATCGAGCCGAGCCGCTCCAGACCGTGGGCGTCCCCGAGCGCGTCGATGACGTCCTTCACCGTCCGGGCGTGGGCGAGCGCGGCGGTGGTGCTCTCCACCACCGAGGTCTGCCGGCGGCGCTCCTCGTCGAGTCCGAGGCGCTCCGCGGAGTGGCTGAGCTCCTCGGTGGCGTCGCGCACGATGCCGATGATCCGGAACGGGCGCCCGTCCGGGCCGCGCATGACGCGGCCCTGGGTGTGGGTCCAGCGCAGGGTTCCGTCTCGGCACCGGATGCGGAAATAGGCGCCGTAGTTGTCGGCCCCGCTCTTCAGGGCCCTGGAGACGAGGGCGTCGAGCCGGGTCGCCTCGGCGGGCGGGACCCGCGCGGCGAGGGACGCGGGCCGGCCGTCGTACGCGCCCGCGGCCGTGTCGAACACGTCCAGGGCGGCTTCGTCGAGGTGCATGAGACCTGCGACCAGGTCCCAGTCGAAGCTGCCCATGCGGTTCAGCTGGAGCGACCGGTCCGGGTGTGCGGGCCAGTCGTCCGGCAGCGATACGGTGGTCGGCACCGATCCACCATGACACACGGGCCCGTCAGGCGCTCTCCAGCGAGAAGTCCGGCTCCGGGGGCGACTGCTGCTCGTCCGGGACGGCGTACGGGTCGGGGTTCGGGTACGGATCGGCCGGACCCGACGGGTCCGCGTACGGGTCGGACGGGTCGGCGTACGGGTCGGACGGGGTCGCGTACGGGTCGGACGGGTCCGCGTACGGGTCGCTCGGCGCCGGCGCCGAGCCGTCGGGCTCCAGCGGCGGGGTCGCCGGGCTGTCCGACGGCGGCCGCTGCGGCGGGGCGACCGGGTTCGACGGCAGCTTCGGGTCGGGGTTCGGCTTCGCGTTCGGGTCCGTGTCCGGGTGCGGGCTCGCCTGCTCCCCCGGCGGGCAGTCGGTCGGCCCGGGCGTCGGTTCCCCGGGCGCGGCGGGGCCCTCGGGCGCGGCGGGCGGCGGCGCGGCGGCGTCGGGCGGAGTGGGGGGCGCGGTGCGGGCCAGGCTGTTGGCGACGGGGCTCGGGCAGGGGTCGCCCGGCCCGGTCGGGGTGGCGGGCCCGTCGGGGATGCCGTCGGACGGGTCGTAGGGGGGCGGCGTCCGGGGTGTCCGGTCCTGGGCGCCGTCGTCGCCGGACTTGCGCTCGATCCAGGTGTTGTCCGCGACGTTGACGATCACCAGGTTGTTGATCACCTGGATGGTGGGTTCGATGACGACGACCTGGTTGGGCTGGTAGCCGTCCCACCGGTCGCCCTTGTGCACGGGAGAGCCCTTGGCGGCCCGCGGGGCGAGCAGGGGGTTCCCGCAGGCGCAGCGGACACGGGGCATGCCGTGGTCGTCGACGAGCACGGCGGAACCGGCCTGGAGGACGGACTGGAAGCTGTCGGCGCGGCCCGCGCGGAAGCCGTGGCTGGTGACCCGGGTGTCGGCGCGGAGCACGACCGGGGTGAGGCCCCGCAGGAAGTCGGGGATCTTGGCCTGTTCGACGCCGGAGGCCTCGGCGAAGGCACGGGCCTTGGCGTGGTCGGCGGTGAGGAAGGTGACCTGCTGTTCGACGTCGCAGCTGCCGAGGCGTTGGGTTCCGCCGTACAGACCGGGGGTGGCGGCGTTGACGGTGCGGATGCCCCGTCCGGTCGGGTTGGGCACCGGGGCCTGGACGGGTGCGGACTCGCGGGTGGCGGAGGAGGCGGTGAAGGGGTCGGCGCCCGCCGCGCCGACGGGCTGGAGGTAGAGGTCCTGGCTCTCCGCGCCCGCCCGCCCCACGGGCTCCTCGGCACCGCCGCAGGCGGCGGCGAACAGTCCGAGGACCGCGAAGAGGGCGGTGCCCGCGGGCGCGTGACGGCGCGGCGCCTGACGAGGTGTCGGAGGTTTCGGTGCGTGCACGTGCGTCTCCCTTTTCGCCCCGGTTGCTGCCTCTTGTCTGACGCATCCGGGGAAGCCCCGCAACCGGAGCGGCGCGGTCGGCGTCCGGCCGGAGTACGCCGGGTGCACGGAAGGACGACCGGGGGCCGCCCGGGGCGGGGCGGGGGCGGCGTCGCCGGACCGCCCGCCTCTATTGAACAGGTTCAAGAAACCTCGTAGGCTCACCCTTGCGAGTTGAACGCGTTCAGAGGATGTGGCCCCGCGGCCGGGACCGCCCGCGTCGCCGGGCCCTGCCGCACACCGCCCCGCCACGGGACTCGGCGCCGCTGTGGCGACGACCGACCGCAGAACGACAGGAGATGGCCCCATGACCCGCCTCATCGGCGCCGGCCGCGCCACCCTCACCTACCCCGACCGGGGCGCCACCGCCCGGCAGCCCCTGCCCGCCGGATACCACCACCTGCGTCACCGCACCCGGGTCGGCCACGGCCAGGCCGCCTTCGAGGCCGCCGGGACCGCGGTCACCACGTTCCTCGCGCACCGGGCCTCGGGCATGTCGGTACGGTCCGAGGCGGCCGCCGCCCGCCCCGGAGCCCGCGTCGACGTCGGGATCGGGCTGGGACCGCTGCGGATCACCGCTCCGTGCCGCGTGATCTGGACGGCGTACGAGCCCACCCGGGTCGGGTTCGCCTACGGCACCCTGGACGGCCACCCCGAGTGCGGCGAGGAGTCCTTCCTGGTGGAGCGGGACCCCGGGGGCGGGGTCTGGTTCACGGTGACCGCCTTCAGCAGGCCGGCGCGCTGGTACACGCGCCTCGCCGGACCGGCGATCCCCTTCCTCCAGCGGTGCTGCGCCCGACGGCTCGGCCGCCGCGTCCGCGAACTGGCCGTCCCGGCCTGAGCGGGCCGATACTGGAGGCGATGGACTGGTTCACCGCGCCCGGGTACTGGCCGGCCCGGCTGGTCTTCCAGCGGGCCCTCGCCGGCGTCTACCTCTTCGCCTTCGTCGGGGCCGCCCTCCAGTTCCGGGCCCTGATCGGGGCCCGGGGCATGCTGCCCGTGCCTCGCCACGTGCGGCGCGTGCCCTTCCGGCACGCGCCGAGCCTGTTCCAACTCCACTACTCCGACCGGCTCTTCGCATGCTGCGCCTGGACCGGTGCGGCGCTCGCGGCCGCGTTGGCCGCGGGCGCCGGCGACCGGATTCCGCTGGGGGCGGCGATGGCGATGTGGGCCGCGCTGTGGGCGCTCTACCTGTCGATCGTGAACGTGGGGCAGACCTGGTACGCGTTCGGCTGGGAGTCGCTGCTGCTGGAGACGGGCTTCCTCGCCGTCTTCCTCGGCAACGCGCGGACCGGGCCGCCGGTGCTGGTCCTGTGGCTGCTGTGGTGGGTGCTGTTCCGCGTGGAGTTCGGAGCCGGCCTGATCAAGATGCGCGGGGACCCCTGCTGGCGCCGGCTGACCTGCCTGTACTTCCACCACGAGACGCAGCCGATGCCGGGACCGCTCAGCTGGTTCTTCCACCACCTGCCGAAACCGGTGCACCGGGTGGAGTGCGCGGCCAACCACGTGACCCAACTGGTCCTGCCGGTCCTGCTGTTCGCTCCCCAGCCGGTGGCCTCGTATACCGCCGTGGCGATGGTCGCCACGCAGCTCTGGCTGGTCCTGTCGGGGAACTTCGCCTGGCTGAACTGGCTGACGATCACGCTGGCCCTGTCGGCCGTCGACTTCACCGTCCTCGCGGGCGCCCCGCCGGCCGCCGCCTCGCGCCCGCCGCCGGTGTGGTTCGCGGTCCCGGTCTGTGCGGTGACCGTGCTCGTGCTGGTGCTCAGCCGGCGTCCGGTGCTCAACATGGTCTCGCGCCGCCAGGTGATGAACCGCTCCTTCGACCCGCTGCACCTGGTGAACTCCTACGGGGCCTTCGGCTCGGTGGGCCGGGTCCGGGAGGAGGTCGTCGTGGAGGGCACCGCGGACCGGGTGCCGCGCCCCGACGGGGTCTGGCTGGAGTACGGATTCAAGGGCAAGCCGGGGCGGCCGCGGAGGCTGCCGCGGCAGTTCGCCCCGTACCACCTGCGCCTGGACTGGCTGATGTGGTTCGCCGCGCTCTCCCCCGGCTACGCGCGGGACTGGTTCGGTCCCTTCACCGAGCGGCTGCTGGCGGGCGACCGGGACACGTTGCGGCTGCTCGGCCACAACCCGTTCCCGGAAGCCCCGCCCGTCTACGTGCGCGCCTCGGTGTACCGCTACCGGTTCACGACCTGGCGGGAGCTCCGCGAGACGGGGGCCTGGTGGCACCGGACGCGGGTGCGCGAGTACCTGCCGCCGACCCGCCTGGCGGACGCCGCCGCGTCAGAGCCCGAGTAGCGCGGCCTCCCGGTCGGCGTCGATGCCCGGGGCCGGCCGGTCGGGGCGCTGCGGGGGCGTCCCGCCGATCTCCTGGAGCCAGGCCCAGGTGTCGGCCACGGTCTCCTCGACCGGGCGGCACACGAGCCCAGCCGCGAGGGCCTTCGCCACACTGCCGCCGTGCATGAAGTCGTGCCCCTCGCCCGCGGGCGCCCAGACGGGAAGGTCGGTCCAGGGCTGCACCCCGGCCTCCTGGATGCGGTCCGGGTCGGTCCAGCGCAGGTCGCAGCGGCCGCCGGTGGCGGCCGCGCACGCGTCGAGGAGGCTGCCCATCGTGGCGTGCCCGACCGGGGAGGCCAGGTTGTACGCCCCGGACCGGCCGGCCACCGAGGCGTCCAGGGTCCAGCGCGCCAGGTCGCGCACGTCGATGTACTGGATCGGGAGCTCGCGCGGACCGGGGGCGAGCACGGGCCCGCCGCGCGCGGTGCGGTTCAGCCACCAGGGCAGCCGGCCGACGTTCTCGTACGGGCCGAGGATCAGCCCGACGCGCACCAGGAGGGCACGGTCGCCGAAGGCGTCGACGGCGGCGAGCTCCGCGCCCCGCTTGTCCTCGGCGTAGGCGGTGGCAGGGGCATCGGGCGAGCCCCCGACCAGCGGACCGGTCTCGTCGAGCCCGGCCGGGGCCGGGTAGGCGTACACGGAGCGGCTGGAGACGTAGGAGTACCGTCCGACCCGCCCGCGCAGCAGGGCGGCGCTGTCGCGGACCGCGGTGGGGGCGCCGCCCCAGGTGTCGACGACGAGGTCCCACTCCCCCGCGGCGAGCGCGTCCAGGCCGCCGGGGGCGGTGCGGTCGCCGTGCACCGCGGTGGTGCCGTACGGGGGCGCGTGGCGGCCGCGGTGGAAGACGGTCACCTCCCAGCCCCGCTCCAGGGCGTCCTCGGTGATCGCGCGTCCGACGAATTCGGTACCACCCAGCATCAGCAGTTTCATGGGGCCCAGCGTGCCCGGGCCGCACCGAACGGCGGAAGCCTTGATCGCTGAGAGCGATGACGCTCCCGGCGTACGCGGAACGGGAACTCCCGGGCGCCACCGGTCGGTCGGCGGCGGTCCGCGCGGATCCGGACAGGGCGGCGCCCCCGGCGCGGGTTCGCGCGGGGGGCGCTCGCTGCGGCTTCGCTCCGGACTAGTCGATGCCGCGCAGGATGTGCGACTCCGCCGGGTCGTCCTCGTAGCCGGCCAGTCCGATCGGGGCCGACAGGGCCCAGACTTCGAGGCTGCCGAGCTCGTCGGTGCGGGTGCGGGCCCGCCATCCCGTTCGCTCCAGGACCATCGGTTCGGGTTGCGTCGTCTCTGTCACCGCGCACTCCTTGTGTCGCGTAACCCGGCATGCGGACCGCGCCGGGCAAGGGATAAAGGGTTTCCGGACGCGGTGGCGCCTTGGTGGAGCGCGGCCCGGGTGGGGGCCGACTTGGTGCCCCTCAGAGTACACATATGAGCGGACCTCCGCTCGATGGAAAGGCAAAATCCGCTCCTTCCTCTGTTTTTCGCCCCGCGTTCGTGAAGTCGTGGGCCGATCGGCCCATGGCGGGTGGTGTGCTCGACGCCGGATTCCCGCGGAGCGACGGAGGGAGTGGCGGTGGCCAGGTCCGGGGTGCCGGAGTCCCAACTGCCGTACGTCACCACCGTGCAGGAGCTGATGGATCTCCTCCACGCCTGCCGCGGCGGGGACCCGGCTCGTCTGCTCGAGCATGCGCTCCGCACGGCGGCGCTGCTGCGCAGATCGCGCCCTTTCGACAAAGAACTCCAGATCGCAGGCCTTGTTCATGGTCTGTACCTCTTGCTCCGTCCGGGTGAGGACGGACGTCCCGGGGCGCTCGCGGCGGAAGCCGTACGGCCGTTGCTGGGCGAGCGGGTGGCCCGGCTGGTGCTGCTGCACGCGCACCCCGGGAGCGCGGCCGGGACCGCCGGGACCGTGGACGCCGATGCGGCGGCGGCCCTGGGCCAGGCCTGCGACGCGGCCGCGGCGGCCTTCCTGGACGCGGGCGTGCCGGAGGACTGGCGGCCGGTGCTGGAGCTGGTCGCGGCCGGCGCCTACCGCCAGGACCACGCGGACCCCGCGGACCCCGCGGACCACCGGATCGCCGGGCGCCGCGCGCACGGGTGAGCGGGCACGCGATCGCCCCCCTCGGCGAGCCGAGGGGGGCGATCGGGAACGCGCGGGGCGGAGCCGGGGCCTACCAGTTCGCGGGGGCGTAGTCCTTCAGGAAGACGCCGAACAGGTCCTCGCCGAGTTCGCCGCGGACGATCGGGTCGTAGACCCGGGCGGCGCCGTCGACGAGGTCGAGCGGGGCGTGGAAGCCCTCCTCGGCCAGGCGGATCTTGTCCGGGTGCGGGCGCTCGTCCGTGATCCAGCCGGTGTCGACGGCGGTCATGAGGATCTGGTCCTTCTGGAACATCTCCTGGGCGCTGGTGCGCGTCAGCATGTTCAGCGCGGCCTTGGCCATGTTGGTGTGCGGGTGGCCGGCGCCCTTGTAGCCGCGGCTGAAGACGCCCTCCATCGCGGAGACGTTGACCACGTAGCGGCGTCCGGCCTCGGCCGCGGCCATGGACGGGCGCAGCTTGCTGATCAGGATGAACGGCGCGGTGGAGTTGCACAGCTGTACTTCGAGGAGCTCGATCGGGTCCACCTCGGACACGGTCTGGATCCAGCTGTTGGTGTCGTGCAGGTCCGGGACCAGCCCGCCCGCGTCGATGGCGGTGCCGGCCGCGATCCGCGCCGGCGATGCGGAGCCGGAGACCAGAGCCAGCTCGGTGATGTCCTGGGCACTGAGCTTCTCGCCCTTGCCGGTGGGAAGGGCCGCGACCCGGTCGACCGTGCCGCTGCCGAAGGTGCCGATGACCTCGGAGGCGGGCAGCTCACCGGCCGGGAGCGGGGCGTTCTCGGCGGCGACGAGCTCGCTGTAGGCGCCCGGGGAGCGGCGTACGGTCTGCGCGGCGTTGTTGATCAGGATGTCGAGCGGGCCCTCGGCGGCGACGGAGTCGGCGAGCGCGACGACCTGGGCCGGGTCGCGCAGGTCGATGCCGACGATCTTCAGGCGGTGCAGCCACTCGGAACTGTCGGGCATGGCCTTGAAGCGGCGGACCGCGTCGCCGGGGAAGCGCGTGGTGATGGTGGTGTGCGCGCCGTCGCGCAGCAGCCGCAGCGCGATGTACATGCCGATCTTGGCGCGGCCGCCGGTGAGCAGGGCGCGGCGGCCGGTCAGGTCGGTGCGGGCGTCGCGGCGGGCGTGGTTGAAGGCGGCGCAGTCCTGGCAGAGCTGGTGGTAGAACGCGTCGACCTCGACGTAGCGGGTCTTGCAGACGTAGCAGGAGCGCGGGCGCTGGAGTATCCCGGCGATCGGGCCCTTGGCGGCGGCGGTCAGGGCGTTGCCCTGGGTCTCGTCGTCGATGCGCTCGGCGGAGCCGGTCGCGGTCGCCTCGGTGACGGCCTTGTCGTTGGCGGTCTTGGCCGCGCGGCGGTCCTGGCGGCGGCGCTGCTTGACCGTCCGGTAGAGGCCGGCGGTCGCACGGCGTACGGTGATCGCGTCGGGGTGGTCGACGTCGAGCTCGTCCAGCTCGCCGAGCACGCTGAGGCAGAGGGCCAGGCGCTCGGGGTCGATGCCCGGTCCGTGGGCGTGCCCGTGGTCCTGACTGTCTTCGGTCACCGTCATGGCCGCTGTCGTTCCTTGCTCACTCGTCCGCATCCGCGCGCTGCGGAAGTCCCCAAAGCGGAAACTGTACGGACGCCACGCGCCCGGAGACAAACCCGGTCCCGCACGCCTCACGCACCGCGAGCGGACGGTCACCACGCGGAGGGTTTCGTGACGTTCCGTGCCCGCGCGCGCGGACACCCGTTCACCTGCGGCTGCGGCGGTCGCCGGTCCGGCGCGGGGCTCGTCCTACTCCGGTACTACGCCCGGAGTATGACCCGTGACCCCCTGTGGGGTGAGGAATAGCACCGTCGGGTCGGGCATTGTGGAGGTCATGAGTGCACTGGGGCTGTCGGTCCTGCTCTGCCTCGTGTCCGCCCTGGCGTACGCCGGCGGCGCGATCGTGCAGGAACGGGTCGCGGCGACCACGCCGGACCACCGCGCGTACGCGCCGCTGCACCACGGCGTGTGGTGGATCGCGGTGGGTCTCAACGGCCTCGGCGCGCTGCTGCACGTGGTGGCGCTCGCGTACGGTCCGCTGAGCCTGGTCCAGCCGCTCGGCGCGCTCACCATCGTCTTCGCCCTGCCGATGGCGGCGGTCTTCGTACGGCGCCGCGCGGGCGCCGCCGCCTGGCGCGGGGCGGTCCTGGCCACGGTCGGCCTGGTCGGGCTGCTGGCGCTGACCGGCGGGGACGGCCGGTCGGGGCAGTCCCTCGCGGGCGGCGAGCGCGGCCTGCTGCTGACGGTGACGGGGGCGGCGGTCGCGGCGCTGTCCCTGATCGCGCACCGGATGCGCCGGGCGGTGCTGCGCAGCGTGCTGCTGGCGGCGGCGGCCGGTACGGCCTTCGGCATGGCCTCGGTGTTCACCAAGTCGGTGGCGGAGTCCTTCGCCCCGGGCGCCCTGGTCGCGCTGTGGCCCGACCTCGCCGCGGTCGCCGTGCTGGCGGGCGGCGGGCTGCTGCTGTCGCAGGCCGCCTACCGGGGCGCCGGGCTGACCGCGCCGCTGGCCACCGTGACCGTGGTCAACCCGGTGGCGGCGGCCGCGGTCGGCATCTCCCTGTTCGACGAGGGCTTCCGGTACGGGTGGGCGGGCACGGCCGCCGCGCTGGCCAGTGCCGCCGTCGCGGCGGCCGGCCTGGTCCTGCTCACGGCCGTGCCGCCGCACGTGCGCGGGTCAGATGCGGACTCCGTGGCCCCTGAGGTACTTGAGGGGGTCGATGTCGGAGCCGTATCCCTCTCCCGTGCGCATTTCGAAGTGCAGGTGGGGGCCACTGCTGTTGCCGGTCGACCCCGAGCGCCCGATGCGCTGGCCGCCGGACACCTGCTGGCCGGCCTTCACACCGAGCGCGGAGAGGTGGGCGTACTGGGAGTACCGGCCGTCGGTGTGCCGGATGACGACCTGGTACCCGTAGGCCCCGGCCCATCCGGCGGAGACGACGTGCCCCGGCCCGACGGACTTGACGGTGGTGCCGGTGGACACCGGGAAGTCGATGCCGGTGTGGTATCCGCTGGACCAGGAGGATCCCGCGACGCGGTACGCGGTGCCGAGGGCGGCGTCGACGGGCGCGGAGTAGCCGCCCGCCGCCGGCTGCTGCTGCGCTGAGGGCGCCTGCGCCGCGGGCTTCGGCGCGGGTTTCACGGCGGGCTTCTCGGCCGCTTTCTGGACCGGCTTCCCGGCCGGTTTCCCGACGGGCTTCCCGGCCGTCCCGGGTGCCTGCTTCCCGGCGGGCTGCTGCGCCGCCGGTTCCACGGGCTTGACCGGTTCGGCCGTCCGTGGCGGCTTCTCGGGGTTCTGCGCGGGCGGCGCGGCCGTGACGCGCAGGGTGAGCCGCTGGCCGGGGAAGATCAGGTCAGGATCGGCGCCCACGGTGGCCCGGTTGGTCTCGTACAGGGCCTGCCAGCCGCCTTCGACCCGCTGCCGGGTGGCGATGCCCGAGAGGGAGTCCCCTTGGGCGACGACGTACGGGTTCGGCAGGACCGGGGCCCCGGACCCGCCTGACGCGGCGGTCCGCACGGCCGGGGTCTGCGCCGCGGGCGCCTTGGCCCGCTGCGCCGGGGCCTGCACCCCCTGGCCCCGGGTGTCGGGTGCGGACGACGACACCGGCGCGGACGCGGGTGCCTTCGGCGCGACGGCGGCGGCCGGACCGCTGCGGCTGAGTCCGGCCGTCTTGCCGCAATGGGGCCAGGCCTGCGGGCCCTGCCCCTTGAGCACCTTCTCCGCGACCGCGATCTGCTGGTCCTTGGTGGCCAGGTCGGCGCGGGGGGCGTAGGCGGTGCCGCCGAAAGCCCGCCAGGTGCTCTGGCTGAACTGGAGGCCGCCGTAGTAGCCGTTGCCCGTGTTGATGGCCCAGTTGTTGGTGGACTCGCAGGTGGCGACCTTGTTCCAGGTGTCCACCGATGCGGCCTGGGCGACTCCGGCGCCGATGAGAGGGAGCGCTATCCCGGCGCCACCGGCGGTGACGGCGAGCGAGGCCCGGTTGATGCTGCTCGGCTGGTACCGGCGGTGCCGGCCCCGTACACCCATGCGAGCCCCCAGTGAAGACATCAGGAACGGCACAACCTAACGTCACGGCCGGATTGTGGCAAGGGGCGCAACGGGGCGCTCTCCAGGGGGAATTGACCGAGTCTCACCCGGTACGTGATCACGATCCGGCCGCGCCGATGTAGCGTCGGTGCTCCCCGCACATCGAAGCACGCAGGAGCGCATCATGAGCACCAGCACAGCCCAGATCGGCGTCACCGGCCTCGCGGTCATGGGCAGCAACCTCGCCCGCAACTTCGCCCGCAACGGATTCACCGTCGCCGTCCACAACCGCACCACCGCGAAGACCACGGCGCTCGTGGAGGAGTTCGGGCACGAGGGCTCCTTCGTGGCGGCGACCTCCGCGAAGGAGTTCGTCGACGCGCTGGAGCGCCCCCGGCGCCTCGTCGTCATGGTGAAGGCCGGGGATCCGACCGACGCCGTGATCCGGGAGTTCGCCCCGCTCCTGGAGGAGGGCGACGTGATCATCGATGGCGGCAACGCGCACTTCGAGGACACCCGGCGCCGGGAGAAGGAGCTGCGCGAGCAGGGCATCCACTTCGTGGGCGTGGGCATCTCCGGCGGCGAGGAGGGCGCGCTGCTCGGCCCGAGCATCATGCCGGGCGGTTCGAAGGAGTCGTACGAGTCCCTCGGCCCGCTGCTGGAGAAGATCGCCGCGAAGGCCGCCGACGGCACGCCGTGCACCTCGCACATGGGGCCGGACGGCGCCGGGCACTTCGTGAAGATGGTGCACAACGGCATCGAGTACGCCGACATGCAGCTGATCGCCGAGGCCTACCACCTGCTGCGCGAGGTCGCCGGCTACTCCCCCGCGAAGATCGCGGAGACCTTCCGGGAGTGGAACCGCGGGCGCCTGGACTCGTACCTGATCGAGATCACCGCGGAGGTGCTCGCGCACACGGACGCCGCGACCGGCCGCCCCTTCGTCGACGTCGTGGCCGACGCCGCCGAGCAGAAGGGCACCGGCCGCTGGACCGTGCAGATCGCCCTGGACCTGGGTGTACCGGTGTCGGGGATCGCGGAGGCGGTCTTCGCCCGTGCCGTCTCGGGCCACGCCGACCTGCGCGAGGCCGCCCGCGGGCTGGGCGGTCCGGTCGCCGCCCCGCTGGCGCCGGCGGAAGCCGACGCCTTCGCCGGTCAGGTGGAGGAGGCGCTGTACGCCTCGAAGATCGTCTCGTACACCCAGGGCTTCCACCAGATCCAGGCCGGCAGCGCGGAGTACGACTGGCATGTGGACCCGGGCGCGGTGGCCTCGTTGTGGCGGGGCGGCTGCATCATCCGGGCGGCGTTCCTGGACCGCATCCGCGCCGCCTACGACGCCCGGCCCGACCTGCCGAGCCTGCTGGCGGACGCGGACTTCGCCGACGAGATCGGGGCGGCCCAGGACGGCTGGCGGTCGGTGATCGTCGCGGCGGTGCGCCAGGGCATTCCCGTACCCGCCTTCTCCGCGTCGCTGGCGTACTACGACGCGCTGCGCGCCGAGCGCCTGCCGGCGGCCCTCACCCAGGGGCAGCGGGACTTCTTCGGGGCGCACACCTACCGGCGCACCGACCGGGAGGGCTCGTTCCACACGCTGTGGAGCGGCGACCGCTCCGAGGCCGGCCCGGCCTGACGCACGGCTGCGGCGCCGGCCCGGCCTGACGTACGGCCCTGCCGTGCGGCCTGACGTACGGGCTTCCGCGCGACCGGGTCGGGCCGGCGCGCGGGGCTCAGCCCAGGGGGCCGGGCTGCGGGATCGGCGCGGGTCCCGGCGGCGGCGGGACCGGGTCCGGCTCGGGCACGGGGCCGGGCACGGGCGGCGCGGGCCGCGGGACGGGCGCGGGGTCCGGGAAGGGACTCGGTCCCGGGGCCGGGTCGGGACCGGGGCCGGGAACGGGCGGCTGAGTCTGCTCTGCGTTTCGCACCATGTGTCCCACCTTCCCCGGAACGCGCCGCGTACGCCCTCCGGCACCAGGGCATGCCGGCGGGCGGCCCGCCCCGGGCACGCCGGGGCCCCCGCCTCAGGCGCGCAGGGCCAGGCCGGCCGCGAGTCCGGAGGCCGGACTGGAGAGCACCGGAACGCGGGACGCGGCGAGGTGCTCGGCCCCGGCCAGGGAGGCCTGGGCCAGCACGATCACATCGGCGCCGGTCACGCCGTCGGCGGCCGCGGCCACGAGCGCGAGGCAGCCGTCCCGGTCACCCGACGCGAACCGGTCCCAGGCCCCGGCGACGAGCCGCGTGCGGATCGTCACCGGGCGCTTCCCGGCCTCCTCGGCCAGCAGGGCCACGGTCGGGGCGAGCGTCGACTTTAGGGAGGCCAGCACGGTGATCCGGGCTCCGGCGCGGACCGCCGCGGCCGCCATCGGCCGGTCCACGCGCAACACCGGCGCGCGGAGCGCCGGGGCCAGCGACTCGGCGGTCGCCCCGATCGTCGAGCAGGTGACCAGCACGGATCCCGGCCCGGCAGCGGAGAGCAGCTCCAGCAGGTCCGGCGCGACCGCGTCGGGGCCCTCGTCGCGGGCCCGGTCCAGCAGTTCCGGAACCACCAGGTGCCGCAGGGCGGCGCCGGGGTGGTTCCGGTCCCGCAGGGCGTCGAACACCGGGACGTGCGCGGCCGAGGTGTGCAGCAGGACCAGCCCGGCGCCGCTCACGATCCCGGTTCCCCTCAGACGGCCACGGCGTGGGGGCTGCGCTCCTGGTCCGTACCCGGAACCGGGGCGGACGGGTCCGCGCCCAGCTCGACGATCCGGTTGTCCGCGTCGACGTGCACGACGCGGGGCTTCAGCACCCTCGCCTCCGCGTCCTCGACCTGCGCGTAGCTGATGAGGATGACGAGGTCCCCGGGGTGCACCAGATGTGCGGCGGCACCGTTGATCCCGATGACACCGGACCCGCGCTCGCCCTCGATGACGTACGTCTCCAGCCGGGCACCGTTGGTGATGTCCACGATGTGCACCAGCTCGCCGGGCAGCAGGTCCGCCGCGTCGAGCAGGTCGGCGTCGACGGTCACGGAACCGACGTAGTGCAGGTCGGCCTGGGTGACGGTGGCCCGGTGGATCTTGGACTTGAACATGGTTCGCATCATCGAGGTACCCCTGGATCTAGGCTCCCTGCCTGCGTATTTGCAGGTCAAGTGCAGTTTCCCTATCTTACAACGAGTCGCATGATCGGTCAGCTCTCCCCATGTTTTGAGGACTGATCCTGACCAATTGGCGACATTCCTGACGCATCGTCAGTCGGACTCGGAGGGGTTGGCCGCTCGCCACGGGCAACGACGGATCCAGGCGGCTCGGACATATGCCGGCAAACCTCCGGTTAGCGAAACCGGGGATGCTCGTGACCATTGGAGTCGTCCGCACGACTGCACCTGACGGTGCCACTCGGCGGGCGCTCACCGATGCCCCGGACTTCTGCGCCCGAGCCTCTGCTGGACCGGCTGACGAGCTCGTGCCTCTTGGGCGGTGCGGCGCTGGATTGTGATCCCTGATCATGTTCGTGTGCGGGGAACGGGTCTCGTGCGTGCTGGGATCAGCAGCGACCCGCGGATCACAGGGCCGTTGGCCGACGTGATCGCCGAACTCGCCGCCGAGGTGCTTTCCTTGTGGCACAAGCGGCGTCAGGCCGGACTGGAGTCCAGGCCGCGGAAGCGGGCCGGCGGGGTCGGCGCAAAGCACCGGCTGGTCCCCATCGACCGGCTGCCGGCCACCCTCGTTCACCTCCGTCATGGTGCCACCCACGACGTGCTGGCCTGCTGGTTCGGCGTGGACCGCTCCACGATCACCCGGGAGATCGGAGAGCTGCGGCCCCTGCTCGCCGCCCGCGGCTGCGCCATCGCTACCGGCATCCGGCTCCGCACCCTCGCCGACGTCATCGACACGTCATCTCCATTGGATCGCCGGTCTGTCGGTCGTGGTGGCGATCGTGGTGCGG
>NZ_JBHXSY010000062.1:0-27204 GCF_042715295.1 Streptomyces sp. NPDC058701
GCAGCCTGCCCGGCACCACCGAAAGATCAGCTACACCACGTCAAGGGACATGACCCCGCGCTCTGGGTACAGCCGGACCGCATCCGGGCCTCGGCATCTTTTGGGATGCCGAGGCTCGCGTTCTCTGCCTCCCGCTGGCGTATGTCGGATCGGGCGTCAAAAAGGGAGGATGCGGCGTTGCATTCGCGGCAGGTGACGGCGCGGGGTTGCTTAAGGGCGTCGAGGGTCTGGTCGAGGTCGAGGGGTGTTCCGCCGGGCTGGCATGCGATGACGTGGACCAGAGTCGCTCTGGGGTGGCCGGGCCGGTGGGGCAGCTCCTGCACCGTCCATGCCTGCCTACCGCCGGCGTACGCCGCGGGCGTGCTGGCCAACCGGGTCGGCACCCTGCTGTGGTCACCGCCCTCATGGGACGCACATGGCGAGGCTCGGTCCCGGCGGGCCGCGGCTATGCAGTCGGGGCGTATACAGCCGTAGTCGGCGCACAAGGGACTGCCGTGTCTGACACGTGACCGGATCGGCTGCTTGCGGCCCTTGCCTGCGGAGGCCGCACGGTTCGCTGCAGGCGGGGGAAGAAATGTCGAGTCCATACCCGGGTGATTCTGCCTGCTCACTCTCCCGTCGTCGGTCAGTCGCCCTCCAAGCGGAACTCGCCCGCCAGTTCTGCCACGTACGCCGTCGTGGGCCCGCCAGGGACCGGGCCAATTGAGGAGGATCAATCTCGTTGACTGCGCCTCTGCGACACAGGCCTGACGATGAGAACGGCAGCCGGTTGAGCGACTCGGCCCTCCGGTTCATTGAGTCGCTTTCCGCAAAACTGCAGTACAAGGCCGCATTGAGCACTGGACAGCGACTCAAGCGACTGAACCGCGCCACATATGACGCACACGCGCACACGGGATCTCCTCATACACTCGAAGTTCAGTCGCTTCAGTCGCTGCTCGGCCCCCTGCAGCCGCTCTGACCTGTAGTCCTTGATAGCGACGTAACCCAGCGATTGAACTGGACTGAGTCGATACTTGGCGGGCGTTACGAGCTCGTTCCGTCAGATGGCCATGCTGTGTTGCGTCACCCGGCACCTGCAGCAAGGCGCGTTGTTGCAGACCTAGCTCGACGCGGCAATGCCCCCTGGACCCTCGGACCGGGCCGACAACGGCCACGTCGGCTTCTGCGACCCGGCCCGACGCAAGCTCGGCGCGGCATCACGGGCCGGCAGCCCGGGGGGACGCGGAGCACCGGCTCTGACTCAAGAGCCCCTGCGACTCCTACAGCAACGCCGCCAAGCGCCCAGCGGTGTCCCCGCCAGTCGACGACTTCTCTCCACACCTGGCCGAAGCAGCGATGGACGGCAGCTGAACAAAGCCCACTCCCCCACGCTCGGCCTGGCCGATCGCCCGGCCTTTCGGTGTCGGCTCCGGACTGGTGAACACGTCGACAAGGTCGCGGGGTGCACCATTGACTAGCAGTCTCCCGTGTCCAGTCCGGCTGCTGCCTGGTGGACAGGGGTGCAGGGGGCGAAGAGCTTCGGCTGGGATGAGCGGCTCGATTCCTACCCATATCACTTCGGTCAGGTCGCGGACACTCTGGAGAACTGGATCCATCAGCCCGGGGTGCGATCCGCCAAACGCACGTCTGGCCGACCGGAGCGGCTGAAGTGGACCTGGTGAAGGTTTTCGCAGGCCTGGAGCACACCTTGAGTGAGATGGTCTACGAGTATGAACGTGAACTTGGCGACGGCGTCGCCGTCCAGAGTTTCGCTGCTTCATCAGCTGCGGCGACCGTGCGGGCATCCTGTTCTTCTTGGTCAAGACCGGCTGCAACGGCTGCCTGGCGGACGGCAGCGACCCTGCGGCGAACATCCGTACAGGCCTGGTTCGCCGCCGTGATCTTCATGCCGGCAACAAGTCCCGCTCCTGCTGCATCCATGGCTTCGGTCTCCGCCTTCCGTAGGGCGGCCTGCACTGCACAGGAGCGACAGCGTCTGGTGCCATCCAGATTTTCGGCCCAGGAGGAGCAGTCCAGGCACCGAGCGGGCAGGGTTTCGTGGTGAGTGGATCCATGCACGGAGGCCGTAAGAGGGTGGGTGCTGTGCGCCTTATGCCGAGGAGCCGCCGGCGGGGGCTGGCAGATCCGGCATCGGCCACTCTCATTGAGCGGGCAGCGACACTCGGGGCACACTCCGGCGTCGAGAAGGTCCTGCCGTTTACGGGTAGTCCTGTGCTCAAGGCGTACGGCCAGGCATTCAGGGCACTGCTCCCCCGAATGCCAGCGGATGCCCTCCTCGCATCGCGGGTCGTGGCAGCCCCAGCGCACGGCGGCCACCCGCAGCAACCAGCCCGCAACGTTGCGCATGGCCTGGGGGGAGGTCCGGGCGAACCTCGACTCGAGCCGTGCCCGCAGCCGCTGCGGTTCCACGCCCTCGTCCAGCTGCGACCCAATCTGGCGCGCGAAGGCCCGCTGCACATAGACGGACACTCGCTGGATCAGCCACGTCACGGGCTCTACGACGAATGCCAGCCGGGGGCTGAACGTCAGAGCTGGCCCGCTGTAGGGGTCCTGGTGGGGTGTCGGCTGCTTGGAGGAGGGAGATGAGAGCCCTTCCGCGCGAAGCGCGAGACTTGCGGAATGTCTGGAGGCGGAGCTGTGAGTCTGCGTGCATTTTTGGCTAGTGTCGCGTGCTACTACCTGAGCCTCGCCTACGGCGGATGAGTTCAACCCACCTTCGAGCACGCGTCGGTCAGTCTGCGGGTCTTCCTCAGTCGCGAGGGATCCGTCACCGATTTCGTATCCCGATCCGTCACCAACACGGCAAACGGCGGCGCTTCTGTCGGAAGCCTGGGCAGAGGCACGATCGGGTCCTCTAGGCGCGCCGTCGCAGCCAGGACGGTCCAGGACTTCGTAGAGGTGCCGGCCCTGCAGCCCCTCGCGTCGGTGGACCCGCAGCCAGCCCAGTGCCTCCAAGGAATCGACGACTGCGGAGGCCGACCCCGCTCCGATGGGCTGCCCTGCCCGCTTGCCGGAGTGGTGCAGCAGAACCTCACCCAGCTGCGCCTGCGACACGTGCATGCCGCGGGCATCTGCGTAAGCAAGTGCTGCCCACGCCCGGAGCTGTCGTGGTTCGAGGAGTTCCGCAGCGATCACCGGTACCCAGACGAAGGGCTCTTGTCGCCGCAGCTGCCGAACGCGTCGCTCCGCGGTCGTCCCCAGTCCGCCGGTCTTGGTCCGGCGCCGTGAGGTCAGTTCGACCACGCCGTCGGTGGGGTCCGGGCGGGATAGTGCCCGCAGTCCGCGTTCCACGGTGGAACGGCTCATCCGCAGGTAGTCGGCGAGCACCGCGACGCCCGCCGTGCAACCTTCGGGTCGCCAGCCCAGGGCGGCGGCCTTGACGTAAACAGACAGGGCAGCGTCTGGGGCGGCGGGTGAGGAGACCAGCCGCCAGGGGACCTTTACCCGGCCCCGGCGGCTGAGGATCTCCTCGAGAGCGTGGGGCGTCAGTGCCGCTGAGGGGCGTCGACTGAGCCGGGTGCGGCCGACTGATGCGTGGGTCTTCGGGGTGGATGTGGGTTCGTCTGGGAGGGACGCTGTGCTGGCAGAAGACAGTGCGAAACCGTCCCCATGGTCAGGAGTCATAGTGCGCTCCAGGAGCTCGGGGTGGGTCGAAGCAGCAAAGAACTAGCGGACTGGCGCTGTAGGTGCCTGATCCGTGGTGGTTCCCGCATTGAGTTGTGGAATCGGCTGGGGCGTCACTTCCTCTGTCTGCAGCTGGTGTTCTGCGCCTGTAGGGGTTTGGTGAGGGTTTCTCTGGGTTCAGGAGCCGGGATCGATGGCGTTGGGTGGTGCCGCGGGCTAACAGGTGAAGTGACTGCTAGCCCGAGGCACCACCCAACGCTGCGTGGCTTGGAGTCTCGACGGCTCACTTCTTGCTCTTGCGCCTGGTCACTGGGGGCCCCTGTGACTGCGTGAGGTGGGTGAGCTGGGGCCCGTACTCGTCGAGGAGCTCGCGCCGGGCGAGGGGCCGCCTGACGAGGTTTCCCGCGCGCTCGTAGAGTTCCCACCAGAGGGACTGTCCGGAGCTGTTGCTGGCGACGGGGTGCTCGATCACCCGGATGTGCTCACTGGGGTGGCGAGTTGCCACGTGTGTCTTAAGAGCGCCGTGGGTGGGGGCATCCAGGGGGGCGTCGTGACCGGCTACGAAGACGGTGACCTGGTGGGGGACTGTTTTGAACCCGACAAGCTGTAGTTCCGTTCCGTTGGGCAGGCTCATGTGGCTTGTGGGCAGTGGAGCAGGCCACTGGAAGATGGTTTCCAGGCCGTGGGGCAGTTCCGCGATCCACTGGCCCAGGGGGATGCTGGCGAAGATGGCGCGGTCGGCTGTTGCGTTCAGGACGAACGCCGCGTGCTCGCCGGGCGAGTGGGTGATGACCGCTCCCTGGGGCGTGACCCAGAGCACGGAGTCGAGCTTGGTGGCTTCGTCCCGGGCGGAGTCTCGTGCCGCGTTGACTGCTTGCCGCTGCCAGGGCTCCAGGTTGCGCGAGATCGCTCGGGAACGGCGCTCGCCGGGCCACACCAGTTGATCGACGAAAGCGAAGACCCGGACGACGATGAGGTCCTCGCCGTCGAGTGCGCTGAGGTTCACCAGCCCGAGTTCAGCGGCCTTGTTGACCCAGGCGCGGTTGAGGTCGGCCTCGCTCGCGAGGCGTGCGGGCGGGACGTAGGCGGACACGGCGACTCCTGCTGGTGATTGTCCGATTGCTCCAGATCACCGTAGCGCACCGCGCGCCAAGTTTGTGTCACGACACGACACTTCATTCTGCCGGAGATCGGCGCCTACCTCAGCTTTTGGGTGGTTTCATCCTGCCAGGTTGCTCAATATGGTGTCGCGACGCGTCAATGAGTTCATCATGGTCCGCATGAACGCATAGCAACCTACTGAGTCACAACCATCCCTACAGGCATCCCTATAGGCATCACTACAGGCCGACCGGAGCACCTACTGAGTTGCCTACGAAGCCAGGCGGACAGCCGCCTTGAGCAGCGAAAACAGTGATGGGGGTCACCGCCTTAAGGCGGTGACCCCCATCACTGTTTCGTGTCTACCGACGAGGAGCGTTGATCTTTCCCAATGGTCCAGCAGCATCAAGCTCCGCAAGGAAGCGGTCCAGCGCCCCGGAGTAGACGTGAACGGCCGTACGCGCATGGCCCTCACGACGCAACGCATTCGGCAAGTCTGACGCGATGGCGTACACCTCCGGGCTCACCCGATGGCTGCCCTGTTGACCTGTCCCCACATCCGAATCGCGGGAGACCAGGAAGTCCTCGGCCAGCTGGAGCTGTTCGTCTATCGACGACGGTAGATGCCGAGCCATCGCCGCATCGACGTACTGGGCAGCTGTAAGCGTCTTGCCGGAGGACTTGCAGTCTTCAGCGACCCTCTTACTGAGTGACTCCACCAAATCGGCAGCAAAGCGGAACGGCTGGGTCTGCCACCCCTTCTTCCGCAGTTTCAGATCCAACCGACTGTCACGCCACGAGTTAAGCAACGCCGTGTGGACCTCACTCAGCTCCGCGGCCTCCTCGGCCGCATCCCCGTCACCGCCACCGGTGGGACGAGGCGCCGAGCGCCTTTGTCCAACCGAATCCGACGGCGTGCGTGGCTCCGTCGGGCGATCGCTGGCCGGAGCCGCTGCGGCCGGCGGTGTTACCGGTTCCGGCCGAGGCTCACCCCCTCCCCCTCGCCCTCCACCGGCAGAAGGCACTCCGCCCTCGAGGACCGCATCCGGGCCTCCGACGGCGGAAGGAGGCCCAGCTGCCGGCGGACTCGGCTGAACCGGCCCGGCCCGGAGCGCAGGGGAAGAAGCAGGGGTCTGCTCGGCCAGCGGTGCTGCACTTGAAGCAGGCGTCTCAGCGGTCGGCAAGGACGGAGCCGGCACCGTAGAAGGGGACGTGGCGTCGGCCTTCGGCCGAGCCTCTTGCGTGGGACCGCCGAGAACAGACCGTGCGACCACCGACGCTGCGCCGGACAGTGCAGGATTCGCCAGCAACGCCGAGCCTGTACGTGGCCGTAGGCCTGCGACCTTTTTCGCCGTCTTCCTCTTAGGTGCGGCTGACTGGTCCTTGGAGTGAGGAGAAGGCTCACTCATCAACGTCCTCCTCCATCAGCACCGGCTCCGCGATAGTCCACGTCGCACGCGGGAGTTCCATCCGGTCCAGGATCTCCTCGACCAGAGCGGTGTACTGCTTGCCACAGGACTGGTTGGTGAACCGGACGACCGCAGGCTTGCCGTGGATGTACGACTCCGAGATCCGGACGTCCCGACGGACATCGGTCACAAACGGAAACAACCCACGCCCGGGTTCAGCGTCGATGCCGTCACCGACCATGCCGTTCCTGATCTCAATGTCCTGCACCGTCCACGACGATTCCGGATTCGACCGGTTCAGCAGAGCTCCCAGAAGCTGGGGCTTGCACTCACCATCGGTGTTCTTCTCCACCGCGTGCGTCGCCGCACTCAGAACCAGAGCACCCTTGATCGACTGGTACTCGGGAACGCACAGCGTCACCACGAAGTCGGCCGCTGCCAGGGCGACTGCGTTGAGGTGGGACACCGCGGGGGGCGTGTCGATCAGCACGAAGTCGAATCCCTGCGCTTCCGCAAGGAGCAGGCGCCGAAGTAGCGCGGTCATGGCGTACGGCTTGGTGATGAAGGAGTTCTGCGCGGCTGACATCGAGGCTTCCTCAGAAGCCAGCACACAGAGACGGCCGTTGCCCTCGAAGCCGTCGAGGATGTCGTCCGTCCTATCGAACATTGCCTCTTGTAGGTGCGGCCGCGGGAACTTCTGCAGCGCCATCTGCAGGATGAAGCCGAGTGAGCGCTGGAGCTCCGCCGCTTCCTCGTCAGCGTTGTCCGCTCCCCCGAGCGTGATGCCCAGCGCTGTGCCGGCCTGCGCCTGTGGCTCCAGGTCGACGATCAGCACGTTGTAACCGGCCATGGCCAACCGCGCACCGAGGTTGACGGTGGTGGTCGTCTTGCCCACCCCGCCCTTCTGCGTGGCGATGGCAATGACCCTGGGCTGTGGCGCCTGGACCACACCGGAATCTTCCGCAGTGGTGAGAGACAGAGTGTTGGCAGTCATTGGACCGGCCTTCCAGAGCGGTTCAGGCGCGTGATAGGCGAAGCAACATCGGTTCTGTCATGTCGCGTCGGTTGCGGCGCTGCTACGCGGCGGTTTCGAAAGATGCAGTAGGTCATCGGCTCGGTGCTTTACTGACGAAATCGGACAGCGGATCGAGATGTCGCTTGCTTCGAGACCATCTGAAGTGCCACGACATGACACACGTGACGATAACAGTAGACCGAGTTGCCTGGAGGCTCATCGACCGCACTGACGGCGTGTCTGCCCGCAGGCGGCAGCGGGCCACGATGGGTAGCCGGCCTCGAGGGAGCGTGTGCGGCCGGGCTGCGGCCTGCGTTACCAGGCTGAACTCCGGCTCCACGCCTCCACGACGAGCGTCCCGGGCGGGCACACGGACGGAGAGAGGCAGAGCAGCGGACCCCACGGTAATGACCGCGCAGGTGCTGTCCGGTGCTGGGACGCATGGTCGCGCAGGCGGGAAGTCGTACTCGGACTACCGGGTACGCATCGAACCGAAGCTACAGCCGGGGAACGCGATGACTACTGCGGCGCTGAACATGCCATCCGCGCGGACATGTGAACCGCAGCAGATTCGGGGTGGAGCTGTATCGAACGCGCTCGTGCAGTACAACGCTGACCTACGTCCTAAATGAAGCGCTAACAAGACAGTCAGAGAGCGTGTTTCAGCAGTTCATGAGATGAGCAAGTAGGGACGCACATACGCAAGGGCGAACATGGCAAGGAAAATACAAGCCAAATGAAGTACGTGCAGGAGGCAAAGAGGATGCATCGAAACGAGTGGATGATTCACAAAATCCCAGGCGGCGTAAGTAAATGCGTGGATAAATCCCTACAGGCATGTATAGATGCCTACAGACCTATCAACTTCCATATAGAGGTGACGATCTAAAACACTACTGGTCTGGCTATGCATCTGACTACCGGAATACCTCTACGTAAACCTATGCGCATCCATACGCATCTAGCTACTGACATACCTACAAGAATGAGTGCACGGCGGCGTCCCCTCGGTCAGCTTGCACGGACCCTACCTACAAGAATCCATACAAGAGCAGGTAGAGCCGACCTTCGGCCCTAGGCAGTGTCTGACAAATGATCATGTGGCTGGTTCGCGGAGCCAGAGGATCAGCGAGGCCAGGACGACTCCGGCGCGGTAGCGGTCGGCGAGCTTGTCGAACCTGGTCGCGATCGCGCGGAACTGCTTGAGGCGTGCGAAGCATCGCTCGACCACGTTGCGGTCGCGGTAGACCTCCTTGTCGAAGGCGGGCGGCCGCGCCATGGCGCCCTCGGCGCCGGCGGTTGGCCGCTTGGTCGCGGCGCTCGGCGATCGTGACGGCGATGCCCCGACGCCGCAGCAGGTGCCGGATCGCCCGGCTGGAGTAGGCCTTGTCGCCCAGGACTCGGGTCGGTGTCGTGCGCGGGCGACCGGTGTCGGCTCGCGGAACACGGATCCCGGCCAGGACCTGGCCGAATGCGGTGCCGTCGTTGACGTTGCCGGGCGTGAGCATGATGGACATGGGCAGGCCCCGGCCGTCGACGGCGAGGTGGACCTTGGTGGTCAGCCCGCCTCGGGACCGGCCGAGGGCCTGGCGCGTCTGCGAACGGCCCGGATCTTCCAGTTCGTCCCCGTCTGCGGCCCCTTTTACGTGCGCCGGCGGCGTGCTGGTGGGCGCGGTTGACTGTGGAGTCGACGGCGACGGTCCACTCCACCCGGCCCACCGCGTCGTCACGTACCTGCACATGCTCCAACAGCCTTGCCCACGTGCCATCCGCCTCCCAGCGAGAGAACCGCTCGTAGACGGTCTGCCACGGCCATACCGCTCCGGCAGATCGCGCCACGGAGCCCCGGTCCGCAACCGCCACAGCACACCATTGACCACCTGCCGGTGATCACGCCACGGCCGACCACGCCCGTCCACCTGCGGCAACAAGGGCTCTATCCGCTCCCACGCCACGTCCGTCAACTCACCTCGACCAGCCACAAGATCAATTATCAGACAGGCCTTAAGCGTCTAGGTCGGTGCCGGGATGCACCAGTGTTCGGCAAGCTCAGCCGGGACTGCCAAGCGCGTGCACGGTGGAAGCCCTGCATGACCTCGGTCGAGATGTAGGACGCCTCGCCCTTCTCCTACGCGGCCGACGCTCCCTTCCGGCTCCTTACGTCCCACAGCCCGCTAGCGTTCGCGCTCACCCACCAGGTGCAATGCGCAGTCCGCATGCTCCGCTCTCGGAGGCGGTGCAGGAACCGGCTACAGGTCAAACTCCAGGTGCTCGATGTCGGTGAATCGGACTTCTTCGAGGGAGCCGGCACGGCGGCCGCCGTCTTGGAAGTAGGTCTCCCTGAGGGCTTCGGCGGCGATCTCCCGAAGACGGTCGTCCTCGGCCCCCTGCTCTTGGGCCTGAAAAAGGCGGGCGGTGTGCTGCGGTGGCAGGGCGACAGTCAGGTGCCGGATCCGGTCCTCATCCGTAGACCCGATCGGCGCGACGTAGCCGAGCCGGGCCCTGGTGTCGATGACGATGCCGTCGGTACTTGCCGCCCTCTCCCTGGCCTTCGCCCGGATCCGCGGCTGCCACCGGGCTTTCACCGCACGGTCCAGGCGCACGGCAAGATCCGCCCGGGGCTTCTTGATCTGTCCCTTCACATACCGCTCCACGGTGCGCTGGGAGACCCGCAGCATCTGGGCGACCGCACCGGTGCCTTTGTACTGCTTGACCAGGTACCGCATCTGCGCCCCCGCCGTCTTCGGCGCCGGGCGGGTGAACGCCTTCTGCACTGCCTTGTCCAGGCCGTCGCCGAACGTACTCATCGTTCGCTACTCCCCGTTGTCGGTGTCGGTGACGGTGCCGTCCTTGATGTAGCGGGCGAGGTTCAGCTCGGGGGCCTCGAACTGCTCGCGGATGCCCTCTCCCCACAGGACGGTCTGGGTGCCCTCGTGCTTGACCAGGCCGGGATTGACCCCGAGTTTGAAGCCGCCCGGTAGTGGCTTGCCCTCGCGGTACGGCAGAAAGTCCAGCGGGCTTGCGCCGTCGACGGCGTAGACAACGCAGTCGGACAGGATCGCGACCGGATACTGGCCGGTGAACGACGCATGCTTGACGATCTTGCGGTGCAGGTTGATGCGGGTGCGGGAGATGACGGCAGCGCGGATGTCGGGCCGCCACGTCGGGCGGGACAGCGCGCGCCACGGCTCCCCAGACCTCCATCCCTCGCCGCGGGGACGCTCGCGCAGTTTCCCCAGCCCGCCCTTCACGGTCGCCTTGACTGCCGAGACGACGGTGGCCATCTCCGGGTCACGGCCCTTGTAGGCGTCCATGGCTGTGAGGAAGTCCTGCGGCGGCAGGTCCGCGTCGACACCGAGGTCGGCCATCGTCATGAGGTAGGCATCGCGCAGTCGCGTGTACCAGCCGTCCAGGTAGCGGCCGTTCTCGTAGCGGACGTACGCCTCGGTCGGCGCAACCTCATAGCCCAGCTCCTGTGCGTAGGCGACGGTCGGCGTTGCGTACCACGCCGGCCCCGCCGGCCGATCGCCCTTCGGCGTGAACGGGGAGGGCAGCAACGTGCCCTCCAGCTCCACCCACTCCTTGCCGACCTTCACCCGCGACAGGTCGACACCGCTCAGGTCGACCAGCCACGAGCCGGGCAGTTTCGGATCGAACACCGGGTTCTTCACGTGCGATGGCGCGCCCAGGCCGACGACCAGCCCGTTCGCTCCGGCGGCGAACGCCATGTTGACGTCCAGGCCCACAAGGTGACTGCGTAGGCACTCGGCGTCGGTGAGCGGACGCGCCCAGTCGTACGCCTCCTCGAACAGCTTCTCCCCCGGTCCGCGAACGTGGAAGCGCGGCAGATCCTTGAGAAGCGGGTGCCCGTCCGGCGCTTCGCACGGCGCACAGTCCACCGGATCTTTGCCCAGGGATCCCGGCGTCTTCTCGTCCGCCTTCCGCAGGATGCCGGTCGCTTCGTCCCGCACGGCGTAGGTTGGCGGGTGCAGGGCGGTCATGAGCTCGAGGCCGGTGACGGCAGTGGAGCCGCGTGGTGTCATTACCCGGGCCGCGTACGTGCCGAGGAGCCGGGCAAGCCGCGCCGGTGGGAGCTGAGCGGCGGTGCCCCAGTGCCGGGTGTCCAGCGCGTTCCACGTCGGGATGCACAGCTGGACGCACTGGCGGTCCGAACCCTTGGCGGGGCGGTAGATCCGCGCCCACGGGCCGAATCCGCGCTTGGTGAGCTGCCAGTCGGCGCGCGTGAACTGCTTGATGACCTTGTGGCCCTCTGGGATACGCCCGGCGAGCCGCTCTTCCTCGGTGAGGGCGATGGGCAGGCCGTAGCGCTCCAATGCGGCCTGGGTGAGCACGAGTAGCGGGTCGGCCGCCCTTCCCGGCCCGGACAGCTTTGGCTGACCGAGCTTCGCCTCCTTGAGGGTCCAGTCCACCAGGGACGGCAGGCTCTTGGCGGGCACGTCCAGGACCAGGCCGCCGACGCAGTACGCCAGCACCTTGCCGTCCGCTACGTCGACGACTGCCAGCGGCCCGTTTTCGAACCGCGGGTCCATCTCACCCGCTGAGGTCCCGTCCGGGGCTTGAGCTGCGGCCGGGGCTGCCTTGTTCACGTCGGGATGGCGCGACGTCGAGGACGCCGGCCTGGACGTGCTGGCCTGACCTGTCACGGCCGCCGGAGCGGTGGCAGCAAGGCTGCCAAGGGCGGGAGCGGAACTTCTCTGGGTGCTCTCGGTTCCTGTCAGTATCGCAACCTCGGGGGCCGGGCCCCTGGACAGAATCCGCGCTTCCGTGGGGGCCGGCACGGTTGTGAAGGTGGTCGGCACCGCAGCATCAGGGGGATTCGAGGCCGAGGCCGGCGCTGCTGGGGCGGGATAGAGCTCCGCCAGCTGTGCCAACAGCCGGGCGTAGGCGTCACGTTCCGGCGGCCGCGGCTCGGTCTTGCCGGACTCCCACGCGCTGACCGTGGCTCGGCGCACCTTCAGCGCCGTGGCCACCTCATCGATCGTCAGGCCGTGCGCGGCACGCAGCCGCTTGCGCTCCCCCGGCGGCGGGAGCGTGGCGCGGGACGCGACCAGCGCGTCGACTGCATCAAACAACTCGGACATTGAGCACCTCCTGATCAACACCCTATCCCGTGCAACGTACGAATTCCGTCCATTCAGCGTACGGATCGCGTACTGATGTCAGCCGGCAGTGAAGGATCGAGGTGAGGCCTGCTGGTTGTCCTGTCTCAGTGGAAGAGAGTGGTTCGCTGGGACGATTGAGTCGGTCGCCCAGGCTGGGACGGACACGTCAGGCAGATCCGGCGCCGGCTCCGCAGAAACCTGTTGGCGCACTACGACGCCGCTGCCATTTCCGGAGGCCGTGCGAGAGAACGAGGAGGTGGTACCTGTGAACACAGTATTGACATGGGTGCTCTCCTCCGAGGTCACGGTCGGGCTATAGATCGTCCGGGAGGCGCCGTTCCAAGGCACTCCCGAGAGGCACGATCATGCACTTCACCTCCAAGTAACGCCTCGACGACGGCGTCCTCGCACGCGAACCCACCGCGATGAGATTCCTGGCATCCTGTGGACACCTGCATCCGCATCCGCACCGGGCCGCTGATCCTGCTGGGCCACCCTCCACTCGGGCTGCGCAGGATGTCCTCCCGACTGATAGACCGGGCCCGGCACTCTGCGGCGGAGGGCTTCGCCACGGCCACCATCGAGCTTCCCGGAAGCGGCGACCGGCCCCGTTGGCCCGCTGCCGAGCAGGCCCGCGCCGGGTGATGGAGGCCGGCGAGCGGGTAAACGACGAGATCGTCGACGCCCTCATCCTCCCGCTGGTCGACCGGGCCGTCCCGGAATGGCAGACCGCCCTGGACGCCCTCCTTTCATTGCCCGAGATCGGCGGCCCGGTCGGGTACTCGGGGGGTGCCCCTATCTCTTTGGTCAAGGTGGTCGGGTGCTGGTTGGGGCGTCTGGAACGATGTGCCTGTGCATGCTGATGATCAGGTTGGCGAGGGTGTCTCTGCGGACCTCGCGGCGTTTCTCCGGAACGCTGATGACGGCCGTCCGGTGAAGATCGTTCCCTCCGTCTGCGGCGGGTGCGGCGGGCGCGTGTTCTTCGTGCTCGTTGACGATGTCGAGGGCGGAGCCGAGCGGGTGTGCGCTGGTTGCGGCGTCCGCGCGTTCATCGCGGATAGCGAGGAGTTCTGGGAGGACGCGGATCCTGGCGAGGCCGGCTGCCCGTGCGGGAGCGAGGAGTTCGAGACTGCGGTCGCGTTCTCGCTCGCCGGCGACGGGTCGGTTCGCTGGGTGACCGTTGGGCTGCGGTGCCAGAAGGACGGTGCCGTGGGGGTCTATGCCGACTGGAAGATCGATTACGGCCCCACGGATCACCTCCTGGCCATGGTCTAAGTCTGCGGAGCAACGGCCCTAACGGGCTGCGGTTCGTAGAAGGTGCCGTCCCGGAGCATTGCGAAAAGCACGTCGGCCCGTCGTCGGGCGAGGCAGAGCAGGGCCTGGGTGTGGTGCTTGCCCTGGGCGATCTTCTTGTCGTAGTAGGTCCGCGATGCCGGGTCGCCAAGGGCGGCGAACGCGGAGAGGAAGAAAGCGCGTTTGAGCTGCTTGTTTCCTCTTCTGGAGGGCTGTTCGCCGCGGATCGAGGACCCGGAACTGCGGGTCGCGGGGGCGAGTCCCGCGTAGGCGGCGAGGTGGCCTGCGGTCGGGAAGGTGCTGCCGTCGCCGACCTCGATCAGGATCCTGGCTCCGGTCCTGACGCCGACTCCCGGCATCGACCTCAGGACCTTCGAAAGAGGGTGGTCCTCCTGGAGTTCCTCGATCCGTCCGGCCAGGAGTTTCCGCTGGTCGAGCACCGCCGTCAGCGATCCGGCCAGGCTCGGGACGATAAGCGCGGCAGCCTCGGTCCCCGGAACGGTGACCGTCTGCTCGTCCAGGGCGGTGAAGATGTCCTCGACCAGCCGCTCGGCCATCCTCGGTGCCTTCGGCCGTAACAGCGTGACCAGGCGGCGTCGGCCGGCCTTGCGGATCTGGGCCGGAGACCCGAACCGCTCCAGCAAGGTCAGGACGGCCGGGTGTTGCATCCGCGGCCCCAGCACCCGTTCCAGCGACGGATGGATCTGGGTGAGCAGGCCGTGGAGCCGGTTGGCGACGCGGGTCGCTTCGCCGGCCAGGTCGTCGTCGAACCCGACGATCATCTCCAGCTCGGCGATGGTCTCGTCCTCGCCGTCGATCGTCCGCAACGTGTGCGGCATCGCGCGGGCCGCGTCCGCGATGATGAACGCGTCCTTCGCGTCCGTTTTGGCCTCGCCTGGGTAGAGGTCGGCGATTCGCCGCATCGTCAGCCCCGGAAGGTAGGCGACGGGGCAGCCCATGTCCCTCGCGATGGCCAGCGGCAGGGCGCCGAGGCCGGCTGGTCGACCACGACCAGCACCGTTCCGTGCTTGGCCTGCAGCTTTGCGAAGAGCTCGCGGAGCTTGGGTTCGGTGTTGGGTAACCGCTTGTCGAAGGCCTTCGTCCCGGCTGGGGTGACGGCGGTGGCGTGGTGTTCGCCCTTGCCGACGTCCAGGCCGAGGAAGACGTCGATGTCGCCGGTGTCGATCACGTGCAGGCCCCTCCGCTCACGCTTTCGTCCGGCCTTGCCTCGGCATCGAGCTGCCACATCCACGTTACGGAGAGCTCTTCCGGCTCGGGTGAAGCCGGTGCTCAAGCCCCTCATCAGCGGTCCGTCGATGCCTTTGGGCCCGGTGACACCACCCCCCGGATCATCAACAACAAGGGGGGGAAGTCATGCCGGACCCGAAGGCCGGAGGCCCCATTGCGGAGCCACGAAGACGGTAACGGGGGGAGTGATCTCCATCGGCATCCGGCTCGCGGTGGTCGAGCCGTGCATCGTGGCCGCCGGCTTCTTCGCCAGCGTTTCGTGCCTCGCACCATGTTCGAGGAGGCCCGCCAGGTCACCATTCCGCTGCACGTCCTACTGCAGTGGGACGACGAAGGCAACGGCCGACAGGCGGCTCTGGATCTGTTCGACGCCTTCGGTTCCAAGGAGAAGTCCCTGAACGCCAACATGGGCGGGCACACCGGCGTCCCTCAGTACGCCGCAGATGCCGCGGCCCGGTTCTTCACCCGGCACCTCAAGTGAGGTCAGGCCGTCAGGCAGACCGCAGACGGTAGGCGCCCTCAGGTCAAGATGCCTCATCGAGACGACAGGCCCCGCCTCAGGGCGGGGCCTGTCGTCATGCAGCAAAGTCCATTGAGTGCCTCCGGCGGGGCCGCCCTGTCCAGACAGGAAGGCGGGCCGGGCGTCGTTATGAGGGTTGTTGGGCACCGTATTCGCAGGGCGCGGCGCTCAGTGCCCGAGCCGTATGGGGGCCACAGGGGCTCTCAGGGGACAGGGCTCCCGCCAGCGTATTCCCGAAGGCGCAGTCGATGCCAACTGGAGCATGGACCAAGCGCGTCGTTATGGCTTCCGTCATGCTTGTCGAGACTTCCTTCTTCGGCGTGCAGCGGGGCTTCGGCCCGGCTAAGTTCATGATCAGTCCGCGCCGACACGGGTGCGTGGGCTAGGACCGGTTTCCGGCGCTCTGGGTATAGCCGGACCGCATGCGGGCCTCGGCATTCCGCCAGAATGCCGAGGCCCGGACTATCTGCTGCTGGTGTCTTCTGCGAGCTCCGTCGGGCGGACGACGCTTCGGAGCTGTGGCCCGTGGACGGGAGAAGCGGCGTTACATGACAGTGGTTCCCGCCCGTCGGACACCACCGCGGTCACCCGTGAGGACCGGCTTCCGTCACACGTGGTCCCTCCGCCCCGCAGGATCTGACGGTCTCTGTGCTGCCACGCACAGGAGTCTCCAGGCGACAACCAGTGCGCGCGAAGGCGAAGGGCGTCATTGGTTTGTCACCCTCTCGGTAGGCGTTCATCGGCAACGTCGGCGGCCTCGATCGAAATGCGGGTCGATCAGCTGCGGGGCCGGTCCAGCTCATGGAAGAGGTACGTGCGCATCAACGTTCCGAAGCACCTTCAGCAGGTTCAGGTGATCGATGCGAGTGTGCTGCGCACCGTAGTAATATGTCGTCCAATCGATGACGCAAGGTGAGTCATCTATTGGACGACGCAAGTGGAGGGGGAGACGTCCGTGACTGCCGGCGAACCGACCGCGGCCAACACGAACGCCTGCGGCCCAGCGTTGCTCCTGGCCGCCGCATCGGCTCTCAGAGCCGCCCTGCGCGTTGCTCAGTACGAGTCCCCCGACGGGGCCGCCCCGGTTCCGAGCATGCGCTGGCGCCCCTGATGTTGCTACGGCAGGTGCGCGAGAAGCTCGCCGGATGGGAGACCAGGCTGATCGAGACAGCCCGCGCGCTGCGCCACCTGGACCGATCCCGCCCTTCCCATCGGCGTCGCCAGCCGCCAGGCAGCCGAGCGCCGCTATCTCCGAGGCTGCTGCGGCGCCAGCAGTACCGTCGAACAGCGTGCGACGGCCGCCCGTCAGGCCATAACCACCGAACGCGTTCCGCGACCTGTGCTCGCGCCAACGCCGCAGATCTGCGCCAACTCGCCGGTCAGATTGCTTCGCTCACCCACCTTGCGTCCGAGGCACGTTCAGCTCAGGTCGCGGTGTACGTGTCTCCCTGCGCGCCGCCGACGCCGCGGAGCACATCGCTACTCCTGACTGACATGCGCCCTTGTCTCGATGCACACCACCGCCCTCGACAACCGGCTCACGGCAAGAGCGAACGACGACGCCTGACCCCATCACAGGGGGACGCACGCACAGGGTGTGCCGCCTGCCGCCCTGCCCAGAACCGTGTCGGCGCGGGGAAATGATCCTTCTTCACCCAAGTCCGATCCATCCATGACGTACCCATAGGAAGGGCCCACATGAGCAGCAGTGTCGAGACGCTGGAATTCCAAGCCGAGACACGCCAGTTGCTTCGCTTGGTGATTCACTCGATCTACTCGAACAAGGACATCTTCCTGCGCGAGCTGATCTCGAATGCCTCCGACGCACTGGACAAGTTGCGGCTGGAATCCCTGACTGACTCCAGCCTCATCGAGACAGATCCCGACGACCTGCACATCTCGCTGGAGCTCGACAAGGACGCCCGCACCCTGACCGTCCGCGACAACGGAATCGGCATGAGCCGGGACGATCTCGTCGACCTGATCGGCACGATCGCCAAGTCCGGAACCGCCAGCCTGCTGGAGAAGATCAAGGAATCAAAGGACGCCACCACTGCAGAAAACCTGATCGGACAGTTCGGCGTCGGCTTCTACTCAGCCTTCATGGTTGCCGACAAGGTCACCCTGCGCACCCGGCGAGCCGGCACCGACACCGGCACCCAGTGGGAGTCCGACGGCGAGGGCGCCTACACCCTCCAGCCCGTCGACAACCTGCCCGTCGGCACCGCAGTCACCCTGCACCTCAAGCCTGCCGACAACGAGGACGGGCTCGCCGACTACCTGTCCGAGTGGAAGATCCGCCAGATCGTCAAGCAGTACTCCGACTTCATCCGCTGGCCTATCCGGATGGCCACCGAGCGCACCGATGCCGAGGGCGAAAGCACCCACGACGTCGACACTCTCAACTCGATGAAGGCACTCTGGGCCCGGCCGCGCACCGACGTAACCCAGGACGAGTACAACGAGTTCTACCAGCAGATCAGTCACGACTGGCTGGCCCCGGCCGAGACGATCCATATGCGCGCCGAGGGCACCTTCGAGTACGAGGCACTGCTGTTCATCCCCTCACAGGCACCCTTCGACCTGTTCGCCCGCGAGACCAAGCGCGGCGTGCAGCTCTACGTCAAGCGGGTGTTCATCATGGGCGACTGCGACGCGCTCATGCCCAACTACCTGCGCTTCGTCAAGGGCGTGGTGGACGCCCATGACCTGTCATTGAATGTCTCCCGCGAGATCCTGCAGCACGACCGCCAGATCAGCAGCGTACGTCGGCGCCTGGTCAAGAAGGTCCTCGGCGCCATCAAGGACATGCAGTCCAAGGACGCCGAACGCTACGCGAACGTGTGGGCGCAGTTCGGCCGCGCGTTGAAGGAAGGCTTGGTCGAGGACGCGGACAACACTGAGGCCTTGCTTCAGTTGGTGTCGGCCGCCTCCACGCACGACCCGGAGAAGACCACCACCCTGGGTGAGTACGTAGAGCGCATGAAGGACGGTCAGGACACGATCTACTACCTGACCGGCGAGACCCGCGCGATGGTGGAAAACTCCCCGCACATGGAAGCCTTCACCGCTAAGGGGTACGAGGTCCTGATCCTCACCGACCCCGTCGATGAAGTGTGGGTTGATCGGATCCAGGCTTTCGACGGCCACCGCCTGCAGTCCATCGCCAAGGGCCAGGTCGATCTCGACGAGACCGCCAACGACGACCAGGAAACCGACGCCGAGAAGGCCCAGCGCGAGAAGGACTTCGCCGCCCTGCTCCCGTGGCTGACCACCACCCTGTCCGAGCAGGTCAAGCAGGTCCGCCTTTCATCGCGACTTACGACCTCAGCGGCATGCATCGTGGGTGACGCCCACGACGTGACGCCGACCCTGGAAAAGATGTACCGAGCGATGGGTCAGCAACTGCCCACCGTCAAGAGGACCCTGGAACTCAACCCCGCACACCCGCTGGTCACCGCACTGCGTACGGCACACGACGCCAACGCCGACGACCCAGCACTCGCGGAGATCGCCGAACTGCTATACGGCAGCGCACTCCTCGCCGAAGGTGGCGATCTGCCCGACCCCGCGCGCTTCACCCGGCTGCTCACCGATCGTCTGCCCCACGCCCTGTAACCCAGGGACCTGGTCCGGAGTACAGAAGGGCCCAGTCACATCCACCCCATCCCGAGGCGTGCCTGAGGGATACCTACGGGATGCAACTTGTAGGTGTTCATCGCTCGAGCGCCGTAGGTGACGACCAGGCGCGGGGCCGCATCCATTGCGCACGGAACTAGCGGTCTTCGTCCGCGTGGTGCTCAAGGAGCCTCTGTCCCGACAGCCGTCGGAACAGAGGCTCCTTGGCGTTCCAGGTGCTGGCTGATGAGCGTCGCCGCCCTGTAGTAGTGGCTTGAGGACGCACCAGGTGGCCAATGATGCACCTGGCCTGCACCTCCAACAGTCGCACTCACTCCATGGCCTGACTTCGAGGCAGTGCTAACGGCGTTAGCACCTGATCGTTAGTAGCAACTAACGCAGAAAGCAGGCGAAACGTATCCAACGTGTGGCACGAACTGGGATCGACGGCAGTATGCTACCGCCTATGTCATCTCCCAACTCGGGGGGTGAGCGGGAGAAGCTCGTCTCCAAGCTGCCCGCCCACCTCCAGCAAGCGCTCAAGGTCCGCGCCGCCCAGCTGCAAATCGACATGCAAGATGCCGTCGCCAGCGGCATCAACGCATGGCGGAACTGCACGGACGAGCTGCCCAACGTCAACACCGCCGGCGCTGACTCGTTCGGCACCTACCTGCCCGAAGGCCTCTACGAGGACTTCAAGGGCGACTGCCGCGAGCGAGGCGTCTCCTACATCCAGGGCCTGGCACAGTCCGTGGTGCTCTGGCTCGCCGACAACCCCGCGCACGTACGAGAAACCACCCGGCGCATCATCGTCTGCAACCAGAAGGGCGGTGTCGGCAAGACCGCGATTTCCGCCGGCCTAGCCCAAGCCCTCGCGGAGGATCCCACCGCAATCGGAGCCATGGCCGACACCGCGGTCGGGGGCCAGAGGGTCCTCCTCGTCGACTACGACCCGCAAGGCCACCTCACACACCAGCTCGGCCTCACCGCCATCCCTGCGGGCGAGGAGAGCCTCATCACCCACATGCTGCACCGTGAGCAGGCCAAGCACTCGCTGCTCGACCTGACCATCGCCATAAGCGGCGATCGGTTCGGCGGCCGACTGCGCATCCTGCCCGCAGCATTCGACGCTTTCCTCCTCGACTCGGGGCTCACGACATTCCGCGGCCTGCGCCACGCCGCACTCGAACGTGCCCTTGCGCCGCTGGAAGAGCACTTCGACATCATCGTCCTGGACGCGCCCCCCAGCCTGGGCCTCGCCATGGACGCCGCCCTGACCTACGGTCGGCAGCGAGACGGCGAGAAGCCCGGCTCATCCGGACTCGTCGTACCCGTTGAAGCCGAAGACACCTCTGCCCAGGCCTACGGCATGCTGATCCAGCAGATCGGCTCCGTATCCCAGGACTTCGACATCGTCATCGATCAGCTCGGACTCGTCGTCAACAAGTTCGACAGCCGCCGCGGGTACATCGCGACGTCTTCCCTGGAGAAGTGGAAGTCCCTCGGTACCCCCCCGGTCCTGGCCGTCGTGCCCGACGTCAAGGAGCAGCGAGAAGCCGTACGCAAACAGCGTCCCCTCCTCGACTACGCGCCTGACTCTGAGCAGTCGCATCAGATGAGGAAGATCGCTCGAGGAGTGTCGATCACGTGAGCAAGGCAGACATGCTGGGGGACTCCCCGACCTTCAACGCAGTAGCCCAGCCAATGAGCAGCCGCGCCGCTTCCTTCGCGCGGTTCTCGGGACAGGACCTCCCCGCCTCCGAGACACCGACGAGCCACAGCGGCACTCTTCGCGTCGCCCTGGAGGCTCTGGCGCACAACCCGTTCAACCCGCGCGAGGAACTCAAAGCTGTCGACGATCTCGCGGACAGCCTCACGTCCCGAGGCGTTATCCAGCCCCTTGCCGTCGTTACCCGGGAAGCCTTCCTTGCCGCGCATCCCGGCCATGAGGGTGAGGTCGGAGCGGCGTCATACATCGTCGTGGACGGCAACCGACGTCTCGCCGCAGCGAACCTCGCCGGCCTGGATGATGTACCCGTACACCTCGACGATTCCCTCGCCGAGGATGCCGACACCCTCCTGGAGACGGCTCTCACAGCGGCAATCCAGCACGAGAGTCTCGACCCGCTCGACGAAGCCAAGGCTCTTGCCAGGCTCGTCCAGGTTCACGGTTCCCAGCGTGCTGTTGCCCGGGCCCTGGGTAAGTCGAGCCCCTGGGTCACGCAGCGCCTTGCCCTCCTCAAGCTCACGCCGGAGCTTCAGAAGCAGGTCGAAGACCGGAGCCTGCCGGTCGAGATCGCTCGCAACGTGGGTCAGCTGCCGGCACAGAAGCAGCAGTCAGCCGCCGAGGGAGCGCTCGTCAAGCGAGCGGAAACCAAGCGGAAGAAGAAGGAGGAGGCTGGTGCTAACGGCGTTAGCACTCCACCACCCACCCCAGCTCCAGTCCCGGCTATTCCTCCGGCTGTTGCGAAAGGTCAGGATCCCGAAGAGCAGGACGAACAGTTCGGCAAGGCGGACCCGGCTGACGACTCAACCAAATTCATCGACTTCCGTAAGCTCCCGCGAGTTCCGTGGGGTGACGGCCACGGGGTTGCCGATCTCGTCTTCAAGAAAATGGATGAAGAGCAGCGCGAGGTGCTCCTGCTACGACTCCTTGCTGCACGCGCTAAGCGGGGATAGCTGGCCAGTACGCAGAAGCCGAACCAGGTGGCCGACTCGCCGATGGTGGGGTGCTAACGCCGTTAGCACCCCACCGCGTCAGCCTCCGATGCAATCAAAGTGAGAACCACGGTTTCACGAAGAGGAGTCGGGGCCGCGGCCCGTCCCGCGCTCGCCCTCTGGAATGCCTCTACTCTCCCTGGGCCGTCCGTGGGCCCCTCCGTCGGCGTGGCACTCGGGCCGCTACTGCAGTCGCTTCGCGACGAACGCCTTGATCTGCCGACGGCCGCAGTGGATGCGCTCCATGTCGGTCTCGAAGCTGCTGCGTTCGTCGTCGGACAGCGGGGGAAGCAGTTCCTTGTCCAGGAAGCTGATCACGAAGTCGAGAACCTCTGAGGCTTGGCTCTTCACGGGAGGGGCGTTACTGACCTTGAAGTTGTCTTGTCGTAGGTACTGACGGTTGGTGATCGTCGCGGTATGCCGGGTGTATGAGGTATCCGCAGGGTGGGGGTCTGACCCCGGAGAGGCAAGCTTTCCGTGAGCGGGTCCGGATGGAAGCGGTTTCGATGTTCGCCGACGGGCGGGGCAGTACGGAGCTCGCGAAGGAGTTACGGGTCAGCGTGCGATCGGTTCAGCGGTGGCGTCGTGCTTGGCTCGAGGCCGGCCAGGACGGGATTCGTTCCCGTGGCCCGGTGTCCCGGCCGAAGCTGAGTGACGCGTTGTTCGCCGTGCTTGAGGAGGAGTTGGCGAAGGGGGCGGTCGCGCATGGCTGGTCTGATCAGAGATGGACGCTGGCACGGATCAAGACGTTGATCGGCCGACGGTTCCACAAGTCCATGACGCTGTCGGGGATCTCGCAGATGCTGCGGAGACACGGCTGGAGTCACCAGGTTCCGGCCCGTCGGGCCGTCGAGAGGGACGAGGCGGCCGTGGCCGGATGGGTGCAGGAGGTATGGCCTCACCTGGAACCACCGCGGCGGCGCTCGAGGCCTGGATCGTCTTCGAGGACGAAGCCGGATTCTCGATGACGCCGCCGACCTCCCGCACCTGGGCCCGACGCGGAACCACCCCGGTCATCCGGGTCCGCGGCCGATCCCAGCGTCGCTTCTCCATGGCGGCGCTGTGCTGCTACAAACCCGGGATGTGCTCTCGCCTGATCTACCGTCCCAGACGGCATACCGATCACAAGAGCGGAGGTCGCAAGAGCTTCGCCTGGACCGAGTACCGCAACCTCCTCATCGCCGCCCACCAGCAGCTCGACGGACCGATCATCCTCATTTGGGACAACTTGAACGTCCACAAGGACCGCCGGATGCGGGCCTTCATCGACGCACAGGACTGGATCACCGCCTACCACCTGCCGCCCTACGCACCCGACCTCAACCCCGTCGAAGGCATATGGTCCATCCTCCGCAGGACCAGCCAGGCGAACACCGCCTTCACCGACCCTGACCACCTCATCCGCCGGCTACGACACGGCCTCCGCCAGATCCAATACCGCAGCGACATCATCGACGGATGCCTCACCGGCACCGGACTCACCCTGACGACACCACGACTACAAGGTGAGTAGCGGAGGGGCCGGGGAGCCAAAAGTGCGTCGAGCGTTGCGGTGCTTCGCCAGCTATCGAGGGTTGTTCCGTCCTTTGGGGCGATGGCGACCTACGCGATGTGCTGCGGGCGTTAAACGGCCTCAGACGGGGTGCAGCTGCTCGGGCTCCCGCTCTCGAGTTCTGAACGCCGAGCCTTGCTGGGGGCCTTGAAGACCAATACTCAGTGCTCGAGTTATAGGCGGGCTTTCAGGAAGACCTCCGTGCCGGCGGCCAGGTGGAGCACGACCTACTTCATGCCGCGTCGACCATCACGCTGTCATCCACGACCGTGGCCTGGCGCACCACGACGTTCAGACCCGGGAAAAGGACGTCTCGAAGCGATTCCGTCTCTATGACAACGTCATCCCCAGAGGAACGATCCTGCATTCCAGCCCTTCGAGCGCCTGTAGTCAGGGGGCGATTCCCACGGCGCGAGCGATCGTCTGGAGCATCGCTCGCCATGCCTCCGCACCAGTGGTCTCGACCCAGCCTCTGCCATCTCTGAGCCGTCCTCCAGAACACGACGAAGCGCCCTCCCCGCCTCAGGCCGGAGCGAGATCGGCAAGACGGGCAACGGCTCAGCAGGACCGTCATCAGGATCGATCACTACGTGGCTGCCCGGAATCTGGCACGCGAGGAGGGCAGCAGCGGCAATGGCTTCGGCCCCATCCCCGCCGTCCACGCGCGAGCCGGAGTCCACCACCCTCTGGAAGGCCCTCGTCGTCGCCTCGCCGACCTGCTCAGTCGACATCCCCGCAAGCCCGTCGACGAAGTCTGCGGCCATATCGCTGTCGAACGGACCGGTCCCCCACGTTCCCATGTATTACTCCCACCATCCGGACTCGGTGACGCCAGCATCTCAGCACGCTCTGACACCGCGGAGCAGCGGGAGCCGGCAACGCTCGCCGACTGACACCATCCCGCGGATGACGTAGGCATCACGGAACAGCGGTCACAACCAACCAGAGCGCTCAGTCTCGGCGACGCCTGGTCGGCGCTGGCTTCTGTCGACCATCACCGACGGGTTGTCCGCGCAGGCGGCGGCCGGCGGGGGCAGCTCGGGGGCGGGGCTCGGTCATGATCAGAACTTATCCGGGATCAACCCCGTAAGGACAGCTGTAGAAGGTGATCAGAGTATTTGAGTAGGGATGTAAGCGTGTCTGATGGCCCAAAGAGGCGATCTCGATGGGTTTTCCAAGATCAAAAGGCCTGTACGGCCTTCTGGTGACCTGAGAGTCACTCCGAGGTCATGCCATACCGGCGACTCGGCGTTCGGCCGCCTACGGTGCCATTCTGAAGGTCGATTTTTCGCGAGTAGGCCAGGAAATTCACTGCGATACCCGGACGAGTGTCCCGTCTCATCGAACTTGGAGCTGATGTCACCGAAGGTGGACGAACCACGGTTTCGTCTCATCCAAGTTTGAGTGACCGTTCACACGGGCGAGGGGTTTCGCCATCTGACACGCAGCTTCGCGCCGGCACTGGGGAGCCTGACCTTTCAACGAGAGGCACGGGGCGGCAGGGGTGTATGGCGGAAGAGCTTGCGGATACGTGCGTGCAGTCTGCGCTTGATGCGTTCGAGCTGTGCTTCTACGAGGGTGGCATACAGGTTCGCCGCTCTTTGAGAGTCAGCTGGAACGCGTGCTTCGAGAGGGTAGATCCGGTGCGCGCGTTTCGCTGGTCCAAGGGCGGTGGGAGCTACGCGGGGTGGCACTGGTCGGCGACAACTGGTGGCCACGTTGGGTACGAGTCGTGGCTGGAGCGGGACCGGTTGATCCTCCTCGATGCGGATCCGGACGTGAAAGGGATCGCCTCGCAACCGTTCTGGCTGCACTGGCATGACGGCTCACGCAAGCGCCGGCATGCTCCGGACTACTTTGTGCGGCTCGCGGACGGCCGCTGCCGGGTCGTCGACGTCCGCGCCAGTGATCAGATAGACGAGACAACCGCCGATGCCTTCGAGGCAACAGAGCGGGCATGTCGGGCGGTGGGCTGGGAGTTCGTACGTGTCGGTGTGCCGGATCCCGTGCTGATGGCGAACATGCGATGGCTGTCGCGCTACCGCAGGAGCCGGTGCGGTCGTCGGCCCGAGCTCGCTGAACGGCTGGTCAGCATCTTTCAGGAGCCGGCTCCACTGCTGGCGGGGGCCGCGCGGGCAGGTGATCTGCTCTTGGTGCTGCCGGTGTTGTTTCACCTGTTGTGGAACCGCACGCTGGTGACGGATGTGACTTCTCAGCTTCTGGCAGCGGACAGCTTCGTGCAGGCCGTGAGGGGGGAGTAGTGGGACGGTTGGCACGAACGACGGGGCTCGGGGTCGGTGAACGGGTGCGGTTCGAAGGCCAGGTCCGGATGGTCCTGGCCCTTTCGGGCCGCTCGGTCCATCTCTCGGACCTCGGCCGCGAGCCTCGGGCGGTTGACCTGACCGTGTTGTTCGGAGATGCGGATTTCGAGGTCATCGATAGTCCCGGTCGGATGCCCCTGCCACCGGTATCCCTGCTGGAGACACTGCCGCAGTCGGTGCTGGAGAAAGCCTTGTGGTGGGAGGGCCACATTCTGGAAGTCCTGCACGGGGTGCCGGCGGACGCCCCGCTGGGCACGGAGCCGAACCCGGAGTACCTCCTGACCCGGTCGCTCACTATGCGGGAAGGGGCCAAGGCCGCCGAGCTGACGGCCGCAGGACACACGGTGAGCGCGAGCACGGTCGGCAAGCGGCGTCGCCGCTACGAGACGAACGGGGTGCTCGGCCTGGCTGATCACCGTTCGGTCCGCAGGACACCCAGGTATGGAGCCGTGGACGAGGCGGTGGTCACGGCAATGAAGCAGGCAGTCAGCGAAGCAGTGGACGCCTCCACCCGCACGGGCACGTTCCTTTTGTGGCGGACCGGCGAGATCCTCAGGAACAGTGAGGAGGGTCGGACGGCCTCACTGCCGTCCCGCTCGACGCTCTACCGACTGCTCATCAAACTCACCGCGGGCACCCACACCACCGGCTCCGCCGTGACCCGCAGGTCACGGGCCCATGGGGCGTCAGCTCCGTTCAGCGAACTGCCGGCTTTCGCGCCTGGTGAGGTCATGCAGATCGACTCGACTCCGCTGGACGTGCTGGTCCGCCTCGACGACAGCACCTCGGGCAAGGTCGAGCTCACCGGCATGATCGATGTCGCAACGCGAACGGTGACCGCAGCCGTGCTGCGGCCCACCACGAAATCGGTGGATGCCAGCGTGTTGCTGGCACGCACCGTCACGCCGGAGGTGATGCGGCCCGGCTGGATCGACGCCCTGCGGATGTCGCGTTCGGTGCTGCCGCACCGGCGGTTGTTGAGTATCGACGAGCGTCTGGAGCACGCGGCTGCACGGCCGGTGATTGAACCGTTCCGGGTTCGGTAGAGACTCTAGATCTTGACTCTGACCTGGGGGTTCGTGGTTTCGCGGTAGTAGTTGGTCTCGTATTCGACGGGCGGGATGTGCCCTATTTCACCGTGCAGCCGACGGTGGCAGTACCAGTCGACCCACTCGGCGGTGGCCAGCTCGACCTCCGAGAGCGTCTTCCATGGGCGGCGGGGTTTGATCAGCTCGGTCTTGAACAGGCCGATAGTGGCCTCCATCAGCGCATTGTCGTAAGCGTCGCCGACCGATCCGATCGACGCGGCGATCCCTGCCAGGTCCAGGTGCTCGGCCAGCGCGAACGATGTGTATTGCGACCCGGCATCGGAGTGATGAATCAACTCGCCTTTTTCATAGGGAAATTGGTCCCGTTCACGCTGCCAGAGTGCCATCTCGAGGGCGTCCAGGACGAGCCTGGTCTCCTTCGATGTGGCTGCTGACCAGCCGACGATGCGGCGGGAGAAGGTGTCCACGATGAAGGCGACGTAGACGACGCCGGCGAACGTGGCGACGTGGGTGAAGTCGGCGACCCAGCAGCGGTTCGGGGCCGGGGCGACGAAGTCGCGGTCCGCGAGGTCCGGGGCTCGGTCCGCGTTCGCGTCGGGGATCGTGGTGA
>NZ_JBHXSY010000063.1:0-26941 GCF_042715295.1 Streptomyces sp. NPDC058701
TGGTCGACCCCGGCCCGCGGACCTGCACGTTCAACCAGACCTGCACCATCCAGCTCACCACCACCGGAGCCAAACCCCCCGTCCGCTACACCGCCACCGGACTCCCCTGGGGCCTCACCCTCGACCCCACCACCGGACGCATCACCGGCAAACCCTGGGCCACCGGAACCCTCCGGATCACCGCCACCGCCACCGACACCACCCCCACCACCGCAACCACCACCTTCCCCCTCACCCTCAACTGGTTCTAAGGGAGGCCTCCGTGTACCTGTCGGCCGGCAGGGCGGCGGACATCGCCGCGGACACCCCGCCGCGCACGGGCCCCGTGCGCGCCGTCCCCGGCACCGTCTTCGCGCTCGGCCTGGTCAGCCTGGTCACGGACGTCTCCGCGGAGATGGTCACCGCCGTCCTGCCGCTGTACCTGGTGGCCGGGCTCGGGATGTCCCCGCTCGCGTTCGGCGCGCTGGACGGGCTGCAGCAGGGCGCCACCGCGCTGCTGCGGCTGCTGGGCGGGCGGGTCGCCGACCGGACCCGGCGCCGGAAGCTCGTCGCGGGCGCCGGATACGCGCTGTCCGCCGCCTGCAAGGCGGCCCTGCTCGCCGTCACCACACCCTGGTCGGTGGCGGCGGTGCTCGCCGCCGACCGGACCGGCAAGGGCCTGCGCACCGCGCCCCGCGACGCGCTGATCTCGCTGTCCTGCGCGCCCGGGGAGCAGGGGCGGGCGTTCGGCGTGCACCGCGCGATGGACACCGCGGGCGCGCTGCTGGGGCCGCTGGCCGCGTTCGGTGTGCTGTGGGTCGCGCCCGACGGGTACGACGCCGTGTTCACCGTGAGCTGCTGCTTCGCCGTCCTGGGGGTCGTCCTGCTGGCCCTCTTCGTACGCGAGGCACCCGCGCCGCCCGTATCCCCGTCCCCGACGCCGGCTCCCTCGGCGCCCGCACCCCCCGCACCGGCTCCCCCTGCCGCACCGGCGCTCGCCGCCGGAGCGGTGCCGCCGGCGTCCGCCGTACGGAGCCTGCTGCGCCTGCCGGAGCTGCGGCGGCTCTGCCTGACCGCCGCCGCGCTCGGCGTGTTCACGGTCGGCGACGCCTTCCTCTACCTCCTGCTCCAGCGGCGGCTCGACCTGCCGCTCGCCTGGTTCCCGCTGCTGCCCGTCGGCACGGCGGCCGTGTTCCTGCTGGCCGCGCTGCCCGTGGGCCGGCTCGCCGACCGGCTGGGCCGCCGCCGCGTGTTCCTCGCCGGGCACCTGCTGATGCTCGGCGCGTGCCTCCTGCTGTTGGCGCCGCTGCCCGCCGGCCCGGCCCTCGCCTGCGCGGGCGTGGCCGTCGTGGCGCTGCTCGGCCTGTTCTACGCGGCCACGGACGGGGTGCTGATGGCGGCCGCCGCGCCGCTGCTGCCGCCCGGACTGCGCACCACCGGCCTCGCCGTGCTGCAGACCGCGCAGGCGCTGGCCCGGTTCGCCGGTTCGCTGCTGTTCGGGGCGGCCTGGACGCTGTGGGGGCCCGGTGCCGCGCTGGCGGCCGCGGCCTGCGGGCTGTTGCTCGCCCTGGCGGCGACTTCCGCGTTCGGCGGGCCGGAGGTGGGCGGGGCGCCGTAGGGTCGGGGCATGTCTGACGTACAGCGCACATCGAACGGGCAGCGGACGCTGGAGGGCAGGGTCGCCCTGGTGGCCGGGGCGACGAGGGGAGCGGGCCGCGGCATCGCGGTCCAGCTCGGAGCGCAGGGCGCGACCGTGTACGTGTCCGGTCGCAGCACGCGCGACCGGCGCTCGGAGTACGACCGGCCCGAGACGATCGAGGAGACCGCCGAGCTGGTCACGGCGGCGGGCGGGCAGGGCATCGCGGTGGTCGCGGACCATCTGGTGCCGGGCGAGGTCGAGGCGCTCGTCGGCCGGATCGACGCCGAGCAGGGCCGGCTGGACGTCCTGGTCAACGACATCTGGGGCGGCGAGCTCCTCTTCGAGTGGGACAGCACGGTCTGGGAGCACGACCTGGACAAGGGGTTGCGGCTGCTGCGGCTGGCGGTGGAGACCCACGCGATCACCAGCCACTTCGCGGTGCCGCTGCTGCTGCGCACGCCGGGCGGGCTCGTGGTGGAGATGACGGACGGCACGGCCGAGTACAACGCGAGCCGCTACCGGGTGTCGTTCTTCTACGACATCGCCAAGTCCTCCGTGCTGCGGATGGCGTTCGCGCTGGGCCACGAGCTGGGGCCGCGCGGGGTGACGGCGGTGGCGCTGACCCCGGGCTGGCTGCGGTCGGAGATGATGCTCGACGCCTTCGGGGTGACGGAGGCGAACTGGCGGGACGCGCTCGAGAAGGTCCCGCACTTCGGCATCTCCGAGACCCCGGCGTACGTGGGCCGGGCGGTCGCGGCGCTCGCCGCGGACCCGGAGGTGGCGCGCTGGAACGGTCAGTCGCTCTCCAGCGGGCAGCTGGCCGGGGAGTACGGCTTCACCGACCTCGACGGGAGCCGCCCGGACGCCTGGCGGTACATGGTCGAGGTCCAGGACCCGGGCCATCCGGCGGACGCCACCGGCTACCGCTGACCCCGGCACGGGACGGCACGGTCACCGGGTCCGCCGCCCGAGGCCGGCCGGCACGCGGTCTTCTGCGGGCCGCCCCGGCCGGCCTTCGCCGGCCGCGGTCGGCCCGGTTCAGCCGCGGCCGGTGGACGGGGCGGCCTCGACCATCCGGGTCAGCCCCTCCAGCACGCACCGCAGGCCGAACGCCCAGACGGCTTCGGGGTCGTAGGCGCCGACCGTGCTGCCGACCCGGCCGGCCAGCGGATAGCGCTCGGGGTCCATGGCCCGCTCCAGCAGCGGGGCGCTGACGGCCCACCACTCGTCGTCGCTCTGGCGGCTGTTGTGCGCGGCGGCGTCGGCCGCGGCGAGGGCGTTGGCGTGGACGAAGCCGAGCAGGTGGGTCAGGGCGGCGTCCATCTCGGCGTCGCTCAGGCCGATCCCGTCGAAGGCCGCGAGCTCGCGGTCGTACTTCCCGATGACGCCGGGCCCCAGCGGCGGGCGGGTCACGGCGAGGTCGGCGATCCACGGGTGGCGTTCGAGCAGGGCGCGGTTGTCCTCGGCGACGCGGGTGACCTTGGAGCGCCACGGCTCGCCGGGGTCGCTCCCCCCGCTGCCGGTGTCCCGGTAGGCGGCGTCGAGCATGAGGTCGAGCAGCTCGGCCTTGCCCGGGACGTAGGTGTACAGGGTCATGGGGGTCACTCCGAGCCGCTGGGCAAGCGCCCGCATCGTGAGCGCGGCCAGCCCCTCCTCGTCGGCGAGGGCGGTGGCGGCCCGCACGACGGCGTCCACGGTCAGGCCCTGCCGCGGTCCGCGCCGCGCGGGCGGATCCTGCCCGGGTTCGCGCCAGAGCAGCCGCAGGGTGCGGACGGGGTCGCCCGCGCCGCTCCGGTCCTTCGCCATACGGGCTCCTTCGGGGTGGGTGGATCGCGGGCCAGAAACTCACTACAGCGTATAGAGTACGGTGTACAAAATAGCCGCGCCGCCGCCACCGCGAGGAGTTCCGTGCAGATCGACGCCGGTCATGACGCCGACAGCCACCAGGTCATCCAGGTCCGCGGAGCCCGGGAGAACAATCTCCGGAACATCTCCCTGGACATTCCCAAGCGCCGCCTCACCGTCTTCACGGGCGTCTCGGGCTCGGGAAAGTCCTCCCTCGTCTTCGGCACCATCGCCGCCGAATCGCAACGCATGATCAACGAGACGTACACGGCCTTCATCCAGTCCTTCATGCCGACCCTGGGCCGGCCGGACGTGGACGGTCTGAACAACCTGAGCGCCGCCATCGTGGTCGACCAGGAGCGGATGGGAGCCAACTCCCGTTCCACCGTGGGCACCGCCACCGACGCCTACACCATGCTGCGGATCATCTTCTCCCGCCTCGGCACGCCGCACATCGGCACCTCCACCGCCTTCAGCTTCAACACCCCCGACGGCATGTGTCCGCACTGCGAGGGCATCGGCCAGATCTCCGACATCGACGTCGACCAGCTGGTGGACCGGGAACTCTCCGTCAACGAGGGCGCGATCACCGTGCCCGGGTACGCGGTGGACTCCTGGTACTGGCAGGTCATGGCGGGCTCGGGCTTCTACTCCCCCGACACCAAGCTGAAGGACTTCACCGAGCAGGAGTGGGCGGACTTCCTGCACAAGGACTCGGTGAAGGTCAAGGTCGGCTCGAACAACTTCACGTACGAAGGTCTGATCACCAAGATCCAGCGGACGTACCTCGCCAAGGACCGCGAGGCCATGCAGCCCCACATCCGGTCGTTCGTGGACCGTGCCGTGGTCTTCACGGACTGTCCGGACTGCGGGGGCACCCGGCTCTCGGCGGCCGCGCTCTCCTCCCGGATCCACGGCCTGAACATCGCCGACTGCTCGGCGATGCAGATCAGCGACCTGGCGACGTTCGTCCGGCGGCTCGCCGACCCGGGCGTGGCGCCGCTGCTCACGAGCCTGCGGGAGCTTCTGGACTCGCTCGTGGAGATCGGGCTGGGCTACCTCAGCCTGGACCGCCCCTCGGGCACCCTCTCCGGCGGGGAGGCGCAGCGCGTCAAGATGGTCCGCCACCTGGGCTCCTCGCTCTCGGACGTCACGTACGTCTTCGACGAGCCCACGATCGGCCTGCACCCGCACGACATCCGGCGGATGAACGACCTGCTGCTGCGGCTGCGCGACAAGGGCAACACCGTGCTGGTGGTGGAGCACAAGCCGGAGGTCATCGCGATCGCCGACCACGTGGTGGACCTCGGTCCCGGCGCGGGCACGGCGGGCGGCGAGCTCTGCTACGAGGGCGACGTCGCCGGGCTGCGCTCCTCGGGCACGCTCACCGGCCGTCACCTCGGACACCGGGCGCGGCTGAAGGAGTCGGTGCGCACGCCGCGCGGACAGCTGTCGGTGAAGGGGGCCGACCTGCACAACCTCAAGGACGTCAGCGTGGACGTTCCGCTGGGGGTGCTGGCGGTGGTGACCGGGGTGGCGGGTTCCGGGAAGAGCTCGCTGATCCACGGCTACCTGGCCGGGCAGGAGGGGGTGGTCGTCGCCGACCAGTCCCCGATCCGCGGCTCGCGCCGGTCCAACCCGGCGACGTACACCGGCCTGCTGAGCCCGATCCGGACGGCCTTCGCCAAGGCCAACGGCGTCAAGGCGGCACTGTTCAGCGCGAATTCGGAAGGCGCCTGCCCGAAGTGCAACGGCCTCGGGCTGGTCTACACGGACCTGGCGATGATGGCCGGGGTGTCCTCGGTCTGCGAGGAGTGCGAGGGCAAGCGGTTCACGCCGGAGGTGCTCACATACGAGCTGCGGGGCAGGAACATCAGCGAGGTGCTCGACATGCCGGTGGCGGAGGCCCGCGAGTTCTTCACCACCGGCCAGGCCCGGGCGATCCTGGGGCGGCTGGCCGACGTGGGGCTGGGCTACCTGCGGCTGGGGCAGCCGCTCAACACCCTGTCGGGCGGGGAGCGGCAGCGGCTCAAGCTCGCGATCAACATGGCGGAGAAGTCCTCGACGTACATCCTGGACGAGCCGACGACCGGGCTGCACATGGCCGATGTCGACAAGCTGCTCGCCCTGCTCGACCGGCTCGTCGACGACGGCAACTCGGTGATCGTCATCGAGCACCACCAGGCGGTGATGGCGCACGCGGACTGGCTGATCGACATCGGGCCGGGCGGCGGGCACGCCGGCGGCGAGGTGGTGTTCGAGGGCACTCCGGCGGCCCTGGTGGCCGGGGCGGACACGCTGACCGCCCGTCACCTGCGCGAGTACGTCTCCTCGTAGCCCGCCGCGGTGCGCACGGCACGGGTCCGCGCCGTGCGCACCGGAGGGCCCGCCCGTGGCGCACGGCCCGCACCACGTCCGTCACGCACGGCGCGGGCCCGTCCGTCACGCACGGCCCGCACCACGTCCGTCACGCACGGCCCAGGCCCGTCCGTCACACACAGCCCGCACCACGTCCGCCGCTCGCGGCGCGGGCCCGTCCGCCGTGCGCGGCGCGGGCCCGTCCGCCGTGCGCGGCGCGGGCCGGGTTCCGGACGGCTCGCGCCGCGGGCCCGGCTCAGCCGCGGCTGCCGTCCTGCCCGGGCGCCACGCCGGACCCCAGTCCGTCCTCCGCCTCGGTTCCGGCGTCCGGGAGGCGCAGTTCGTCGGCGCCGAGGGGGGTGAAGTAGCGGGCCACGTCCGCGTCGGTGACCTCTGCGAGGGTGGCCGGGGACCAGCGCGGCGCCCGGTCCTTGTCGATGACCTGCGCCCGGATGCCCTCCACCAGATCGGCCGACGCCAACGCGTTGCACGACACCCGGTACTCCTGCTCCAGCACCCGCTCCAACGGACCCGACACCGCCGCCCGCCGCAACGCGGCCAGCGTCACCTTCACCGCCGTCGGCGACTTCGCCAGCAGCGTCTCCCCCGCCTCCTTGGCCGCCGGATCACCATGCGCCAGGAGGCGTTCGACGATCTCCTCCGCCGAATCCCCCGCGTAGCACGCGTCGATCCACCCCCGCGCCTCGGCCAGCACCCCCACCGGCGGCACCGCCGCGTACCGCTCCACGACCTCGCCCACCGGAGCCGCCGCCAGGTCCGCCACCAACCCCGGCAACGCCTCCGACGGCACGAAATGATCCGCCAGCCCGCACACCAACGCGTCCGCCGCACCCACCACCGCACCCGTCAACCCCAGATGCGTACCCAACTCCCCCGGCGCTCGCGCCAGCAGATACGTACCACCCACATCCGGCACGAACCCGATGCCCGTCTCCGGCATCGCCACCCGCGAGCGTTCCGTCACGATCCGCACGCTCCCGTGCGCCGACACCCCCACCCCGCCCCCCATCACGAACCCGTCCATCAACGCCACGTACGGCTTCGAAAACCCCGCGATCCGCGCGTTCAAGCGGTACTCGTCCCGCCAGAACCCCGCCGAACCGCCCCCACGCGCCCGCGCGTCGTCGTGGATCGCCCGGATGTCACCCCCCGCACACAACCCCCGCTCACCCGCACCGCGGATCAGGACCTGCACGATCGCCGGGTCGCGCTCCCAGGCCGCGAGCGCCCCGTCGATGCGCACCACCATCGGGTGGGTGAGCGCGTTCAGGGCCTTCGGCCGGTTCAGGGTGATCACACCGGTGCGGCCCTCGGCGGCGAACAGAACGGAGTTGTCGTCTTCGATCTTCACCCCGCCAGTATGTCGACGCCACCTTGGGTAGAGGGATGCGCATCGTCTCCCTGTTGCCCGCCGCCCCCGACATCCTCTCCGAACCGGTTCCGCGGCCGACCTCGTGGGGCGGACGCACGCGTGCGACGGGCCGCCGGTCGGGGTCGCCGGGATGCCCCTGGTCACGGCCGCCGAATGCGCCGCGGAGACCCTGGCCAGCCGGGAGCCGACGGCCGACCGCCTCGCGGCGGGGCGGGTCCGACCCCGGGTGGTGGCCATCGAGTGGCTGGACCCGCTGTGGCCCGCCGGGCACTGGGCGCTGAGCGCTGGGCGCCGGAGCAGATCACGGTGGCGGGCGGCGAACCCGTGCTTGCCGTGCCGGGGGGACACACACGGTCGATGACCTGGGACGACGTACGGACGACCCGGCCCGGCGTGGTGCTGGTGCTCCCCTGCGGCTTCGCCCCGGAGCGGACCCTCGGCGGGCGCGCACCGCTGACCGCGCTGCCCGGCTGATCGGAGCTGCCCGCCGTGTGCCGGGGCGGGCGAGGTGCGGTGCTGGACGGCCCCCCACTTCGGCCGCCCCTTGCCTCGCGTGGTGCGCGGGGCGGAGGTCCTGGCCCGGCTGCTGCACGGGGTGGAGGCGGGCGACGCCGGTCACGGGGGCGGACGCGGGGCGCCGGGTCTGAGGCCGGCGCGGGGCCGGACCGGTGGACGGGCGCCGATCACGGCGCCCCTCACCCCGCCGACCAGGCCCGGAGCACCGGCGTGGGGACGGCCACCTCCACCCATACGCATTTCCCGCCCGACCAGGGACGGGACCCCCAGCGACGGGCGAGGCGCTCCACTATCAGCAGCCCGTGCCCGCCCGGCCGCCCCCGCCGGTTCGCGGTCGGGGGGCGTACGGGCACCGGCGGCGCGGGGTTGCCGTCGGTCACCTCGATCCGGAGCCGCTCCTCGGTGCAGTCGAGCACCAGGGACCCGGGGCCTCCCCCGTGCAGGCAGGCATTGGCCACCACCTCGGAGACCAGCAGCAGGACGTCGTCGGCGGCCGCCTGCTCCTCCTCGGCCGAGGCCGGGAGCCAGCGCCAGGCGGTCAGGGCTCGGCGCGCGAAGTCGCGGCTGCGCGTCACGACGTCGGTGGCGCCGTCCAGCCCCAGGTACCAGGTCCTGCCGGGTGACCCCCGCTGCTTCATGGCGATCGGACTCCTCGTGTCGGGGGGCGGCCGGCGGGCGCCGTCGGTGCGGTCCGTCCGCGACCCGGCGGCTCCCGTCAGCCGGACGGACCGGCGGCCGGGCCCAGCGCCTCCGCCACGCTGGCGTGCAGGGGGAAGACGCCGTCCGCGCCGGTGATGCGGAACATCCGGGAGACCGAGCCGCGCAGTCCGGCCAGCTCCAGGGTGGCTCCGGCCTCCCGGGCCGTGAGCCGACTGTGGAGGAGCACGTTCAGGCCGGTGGAATCGCAGAAGCCCAGGCCGGCCAGGTCCACCAGCAGCCGGCCGCCGGGGGTGACCGCGGCGTCCAGGGCCTCGCGCAGGGGCTGCGCGGTGTCGTGGTCCAGCTCACCCGCCAGCTCCAGGACGACGGCACCGTCCACTGCGCGCACCGCGACGGTGAAGCGCTCACTGTCCGCTCCGCCAACCATCCGGCATCACCCTTCCGTCTCGTCCATGCCCCTTCCCGAAAGCCGCGGCGATACGCCTGCGCCCGGACGGGAAGCGGACGGACGGGCCGGGCGGCCGCGGTGACGGAAGCCTGACGAGAACGGTACGGGGAACCGTCCCCGGCGCGCCCACCGACATGGCCGGACCGGCTCCGGCCCGGAGACCCCGTCAGACGGGAAGGGCGTCGGCGGTGGGGACGACCGTGCCGAACAGGTCGGTGACGGTGGTCAGCGCCGCGGCCTGGAGCGCGGCGGCGGGCAGGACGGAGCCGTCCGGGGCCGGAAGGGCCCGCGTTGCGGTCGCGTCGGCGACGACGGTCGGCCGGTAGCCGAGGTGGAAGGCGCCCTGGGCGGTGTGACCGACGCACATGTGCGTCATGAAGCCGGCCAGGACCAGGCTCGCCCCGTCCTCCGGGACCACGCCGAGGTCACGCAGCGTCCTCTCCAGCACGGTGGCGTGGAAGGAGTCGGGGAACTGCTTGACCACGACCGGTTCGCCGTCCGCCGGGGCGACTTCGTCGCTGACGGCGCCGATGTGGGCCCGGATGTCGTACGGGCTGCCCTCGCCGCCGTCGTTGACGACGTGGACGACCGGGATGCCCGCGGCGCGGGCGCGCTCCAGCAGGCGGGCGGCCGCCGCGAGCGCCTCCTCGGCTCCTTCGAGGGCCATGACCCCGGTGCGGTAGGTGTTCTGGAAGTCGATCATGATCAGGGCGGACTCGGCCAGGCGGGGCGGGCGGTTGTCCAGGCCGATCACGTCGCGCAGGGTCGTGGAGGGGTGGATCGCGTTCATCGGGAAAGCCTTTCGAAGGGTTTCGGGCAGGGCGGAGCCGCCGGGCCCGCGGGCGGGCCGGACGTACCGGGGTTCCGGTGGCGGCGGATCGGGAGGTCCGGGTCGGAGCGACCGGGCGGGGAGGTACGGGGTGGGCGGGGAGGGACGGGTCAGGAGGACCCGGTCAGGAGGAGCGGGTGCGGAAGCGGCGGCGGTAGGCGCCCGGGGTCGTGGCGAGCTGCCGACGGAAGGCGCGGTGCAGGGTCTCGGCCGAGCCGAAGCCGGCGACGGCGGCGACCTGTTCCAGGGGGCGGTCGGTGCTCTCCAGCAGCCGTCGGGCCGCCTCCACCCGGGCGGCGGCGACGTAGTCGGCGGTGCTGGTGCCCGTCTCCTGCTTGAACACCCGGGCGAAGTGCCGTTCGCTCAGGCACATCCGGGCCGCCAGGGCCGGAGCGGACAGGTCCTCGTCCAGGTGGTCGGCGATCCACAGGCGCAGGGCGTCGATGTCGCGCCGCTCGGAGGCGGGGCGGCTGAGCGGAACGGAGAACTGGCTCTGGCCGCCCTGGCGCTTGAGGTACATCACCAACTGCCGTGCCACCGACAGGGCGGCGTCCTCCCCCAGGTCCTCGGCCACCAGGGCCAGGGCGAGGTCCAGACAGGCGCTGATCCCGGCCCCGGTCCACAGCCGGCCGCGGTCGGTGCGGACGAAGATCGGGTCCGGGTCGACGGTGACGGCCGGGTGGTCGGCCGCGAGCTGCGCGGCCGTCGACCAGTGGGTGGTCGCCGTCTTCCCGTCGAGCAGTCCCGCGGCGGCCAGCACGTGCGCCCCCACGCACACCGACGCCACGCGCCGCGCCTTCGGGGCGGTCGCCCTCACCCACTCCACGACCCCGGCGTCGACGCGGGCCACCGGGCCGTCCGCGGTCATGTCCACCGCGCCGGGCACCAGCAGGGTGTCCACCTGTCCGCCGACCTCGTCGAAGGCCAGGTCGGTGAGCAGCCGCACCCCCGCCGACGTGCGGACCTCGCCGGCGACGGGACCGGCCAGGCGGACCCGGTAGCGGGCTCGGCCGCCGGTCTCCCGGTTGGCCAGCGCGAACACCTCGGCCGGGCCGGTGACGTCGAGGAGGTCGACATCGGGGAAGACCGCGATGACGACCCGGTGCGAAGGGGACATGCCCCCATCCTCGGCCCGCCCGCCCACGGCCGCAATGACGGTTCCCTGTCACATCCGGACATCCGGACGTCCGGGCGTCCCCCGTCCCGGCCGTCCCGGCATCCGGCCGCGGGACGCACGCCACAGGGGCGGCCGCGCATGAATCCGGTGCGCCGAAGCATGCGCGGGAGATGGAATGCGTGGTGTACGGGAAGCGGGCGGACCGGTCGGAGACCGTGGAGTGCGCCGTGGAGGACGAGGCCTGTCAGCTGATCCTCAAGCGGCTGCGGGGGCTCGGCGACGGCGAGTTCGGCTGGGTGCGCCTGGCCGACCCGTCCGAGGACGAGCTCGTGCAGCTGGCCGAGGAGCTGGGCCTGCACCCCCTGGCCGTCGAGGACGCGGTCCACGCGCACCAGCGCCCGAAGCGCGAACGCTTCGGCGACGTGCTGGCCGTCGCGCTGAAGACCCTCTGGTACGTGGAGGAGGAGGCCGCGGTCGAGACGGGCGAGATGATGCTCTTCGTCGGCCCCCGCTACCTCCTCACCGTGCGGCACGGCACGGTCGACCCGTGCCCCGAGGCCGCCCGCCGGCTCGACGCCGACCCCGACCTGCTGCACCTCGGCTCGTGGGCCGCCCTGCACGCCGTCCTGGACGTCATCGTCGACGCCTACGGCGACGCCGCCGCCAGGGTGCGCAGCGCGCTGAACCGGCTGGAGGACCAGGTCTTCTCCACCTCGCGCGTCGACCACACGGAACGCATCTACTCCCTCAAGCGGGAGGTCCGCGAGTTCCGCGACGCGGTGCAGCCGCTCGTCCCGGTGCTGGGCGGCCTGCTGAGCGGGCTGGGCCAGGAGGACCGTCCGGCGGAGATCGTCCCGTACTTCCGTGACGTCGCCGATCACCTGCACCGCACGGACATCGAGGTCCGCACCCTCGACGAGCTGCTGAACTCGGTCCTCGACGCCCAGCAGGCCCGGGTGGGGACCTGGCAGAACGACGACATGCGGCGCATCTCCGCCTGGGCGGCGATCTTCGCCGTGCCGACGATGGTCGCCGGGGTGTACGGAATGAACTTCGCGCACATGCCCGAGCTCGGCTGGACGTACGGCTACCCCCTCGCCGTCGGCCTCATGGCGGCCGCGTCGGGCGCGCTCTACCGCTCGTTCCGACGCAACGGCTGGCTGTGAGACACCGGTGGGGCCGTACGGACATGACTGCTGCCGAACGGGTAACCCGCGGGGGATGACAGACATCGCGAAGGCGGACCGGGACGGCGGGCACGAGCGCCCCGGCACCGGCAGGGACGACCAGGCGGGACCGGACCGGGACGTGGAGGAGCGGGCCCCCGACCAGCCCTCCGGGCTCCCGGCGCGGTCGTGGCTCGCCGTCCTGCGCGGCACGGTCAAGGAGTTCACGAACGACGAGCTCGCCGACCGCGCGGCCGCCCTGACCTACTACGGGGTCCTGGCGCTCTTCCCCGCCCTCCTGGTCCTGGTGTCCCTGCTGGGCATGGCGGGCGAGTCGGCGACCAGGCAGGTGCTGGACAACCTGCAGCAGCTGGCTCCCGGCTCCGCCCGCGACGTGATCAGCGACGCGGTCCTGCAGGTGCGGGGCAACAGCGGCGTGGGTTCGCTGCTGGCGGTCGTCGGCCTGGTCGTGGCCGTGTGGTCCGCCTCCGGCTACATCGCCGCGTTCATCCGCGCCTCCAATGCCGTCTACGACATCCCCGAGGGCCGGCCGGTGTGGAAGGTGCTGCCGCTGCGCCTCGCGCTCACCGTGACCCTGATGGTCCTCGCCTGCGCCAGCGCGCTCATCGTCGTCTTCACCGGAGGCATCGCCCGGCAGGCGGGCGCCGCCCTGGGCATCGGTGACCAGGCTCTGACGGTGTGGTCGATCGCGAAGTGGCCGGTCCTGGTGCTCCTCGTCACGATCATGATCGCGCTGCTGTACTGGGCCGCGCCGAACGCCAAGGGCCGCGGCCTCAAGTGGGTGACCCCGGGCAGTGTGCTGGCGCTGGTGATCTGGATGGCCGCGTCGGCCGGCTTCGCCTTCTACGTCGCGAACTTCGCCTCGTACAACAAGACGTACGGCACGGTCGCCGGTGTGATCGTCTTCCTCGTGTGGCTGTGGCTCACCAACCTCGCCGTGCTCCTCGGGCTGGAGTTCGACGCGGAGATGGCCCGCCAGCGCGCGATCGCCGGGGGAATGCCCGCGGACGAGGAGCCGTACGTCCGGCCCCGCGACACCCGTACCTGGAGCGACGAGGACCGCCGCCGCATGGAGTGACCCGGTCCGGCCGGTGCCCCGGGAGCGCGGCGTCCACCGGCGTCCGTAGAATGCGCGGGAAGACGTCCCCGCGCGGGTGTGCGTGCCGGGCGAGCGGGACGGAACCGATGAACGAGTCGGCGAAGGGCAGCGACCGGCACATGTGGACCCATCGCCCCATATCGGTCACTGCCGCGTTCGACGGCACCGAGAAGGTCGCGGCCGCACGGGAACTCGCCCGATCGTTCCTGGCGGAGGTACAGGACAAGCACGGGCTTCCCGTGTCGCAGAACGTCCTGGAGACCGTCGAATTGGTGGTCAGCGAGCTGGTCACCAACGCCCGCAAGTACGCCCCCGGCCCCTACCTCCTCGCGCTGGAGGTCCGGGAGGGGGCCGTCGAGATCGGCGTGCGGGACGACAATCCGACGCCTCCGGGCATCCTGGCGCCCGACCCGTACCGCGTCGGCCAGCACGGCCTGGAGATCGTCATCGCCGCCGCCCGGAGCTTCCACGTCCGGCCCGAGGGCGCCGGCAAGCGGGTCACGGCCGCGATCGCGCTGGCCGGGGCCGACCGTCCGGCGGGCGGGCCCGCACCGCACTGATCAGTGCACCTGGACCCCGATGAGGCACGTGTCGTCGTCGGTGTCGGACGCACTGTAGGTCAGCAGGGTGTCGAGGCGCTTCTCCAGCGAGTCGGCGGGCCGCGATGCCACGGAGAGCAGCTGGGCCAGCGCGTCCATCACCGACACGTCCCGGCGTTCGACGAGCCCGTCGGTGTACATGAGCAGCACGTCCTCCCGCTCCAGCTGCACCTCCTCCTCCGCGTAGACCACGTCGGGCACGGCTCCCAGGAGCGACCCGGAGGTCAGCGGGAACGCCCGGGCGCTGCCCCCGCGCACCAGGACGGGCGGGAGGTGGCCGGCGCGCGCCCAGCGCAGCGAGCGGGTGGCCGGGTCGTAGATCCCGCACACGGCGGTGGCGGTCAGGTAACTGGTGAGGTGGTAGGTGACGGTGTTCAGCCAGGAAAGCAGCTGGGCGGGGCCGGCGCCGGTCACGGCGAGGCCGCGCAGCGCGTTGCGCAGCACGACCATGCCGGTGGCGGCCTGGATGCCGTGCCCGGCCACGTCGCCGACGCTGATGAGGATCTTCTGGTCGGGCAGCACGACGGAGTCGTACCAGTCGCCGCCGACGAGCGATTCCGACTCCGCCGGCCGGTAGCGGACGGCGATGCGGATGCCGGGGACCTCCAGGGGCGCCGGGGCGGGCGGCATGATCGCCTGCTGGAGTTGGAGGGCGAGCCGGGTCCGGTCCGCGGACGCGGCCTCACTGCTGGCGAGCTGGTCGCGTGTGGCGGCGAGGGCCACCTCGGTCCAGTGCTGGGCAGAGATGTCCTGGCAGGCGCCCCGTACGGACCGCAGGCGCCCATACTCGTCCAGGACGGGTTCGGCCACGATCCGGATGTGGCGGATGATGCCGTCGGGGCGGCGCAGGCGGAAGTCCACCGATGACTCGCGGAGCCGGTGCAGGAGCGTGCGCAGGAAGCGGCCGATCGAGTTGACGTCGTGGGGGTGGGCGTGGGCGGGCAGGTCCTCCAGGGGGACGGGAGAGGCGGTCTCGGGAAGCCCGAAGAGGGCGAAGAGCTGGCCGTTCCAGATGATGGCGCCGGTCCGGAGGTCCTGTTCGAAACCACCGACCCGGCCGAGGCGCTGCGCGTGCTGCAAGAGGCTGGCCAGCCGCGCGGCCTCGTCCTCGACCTTCCAGACGAGCAGGAGCGCGGCGCCGTGACGGCTGATGCCGACGTCGGCGACCGAGGTGAGGGAGACCTCCCCGACGAAGGCCGTCAGGGTCGTGCGCGACACCTTGCACGGTTCGCCCGTGGCGTACACCCGTTCCAGGCGGGAGAAGAGCCCGCCCGCCTCCGCGGCGGCGGGGTAGGCCTCCAGGAAGGGGGCGCCGGTGACGAGCGAGCGGGGTCGGCCGGCGGGGTCGACGAAGCGGTCGTTCGTGTGGTGGATGCGGAAGTCGGCCAGCTGCCCGCCCGCGTCGAGGTGGGGGGTCAGGATCAGTACGGGGTCGTGGAGGTGGTCGGCGAGGTCCGCCAGCTCGGCGACGCCAGCCGGGTGCGGGGTTTCCGCGGGTCTGGGGTGCTCCTCCGGGGGCCGGTCTTCGAGGGTGTGGGCACACAGCTCGGCCAGGGCCTCCAGTTGCCGCAGGACCTGCGGCGGCTGGGGCGGCAGCCGGTCCGGCCAGCTCACTTCGAGGACGCCGTGGATGCGCCCCCCGGTCCCGGCCGGGACGACGACGCGGCCGCCGTCGGGGTACTGGCGCCGGCCGATCGTCGGGATCCCCGCGTCGGAGAGGCAGGACACCGTGGCGAGGTCCCGGCTGTGCAGTGCCAGCCGGGCGCAGGTGGACACCTCCGGGGGGACGTAGCGCCAGCGGGCGGCCTCCTCCTCGGTGAACCCGGCCTGGCCGACCAGGGCGAGTGAGGAGTCCGGGCCCACGAGCCAGACGGCGACGCCGAACGCGCCGAGCGGTCCGAGCGCGTTCTCCAGCAGGGCGGTGGCGACGGCCTGGGAGTCGGTCGCGGCCAGCGCCCGGCTCTCCGCGGCCCTCAGCCGGACCGCCGGGGCGGGGTCCCCCGCGGTCGGAGGCTCGCCGTCGGCGGACTTGAGGAACTGCGCGGCGACCTCGCTGACCTGGTCGCGGGCGGCCTGGTTGATGACGTCGACGGCCAGGCCGAGGACGGTCTCGCCCGACTGCTCGGCCAGCCGGGTCAGCTGCCGGGAGGCCTCGGCGGGCCCGCAGCCCAGCCGGCCCACGAGGACTCCCTTGGCCATCTCGATGAGCGCGCGCCCGTCGGCGGCCCACTGGGCCTCCTGGGCTTCCTGGCGCAGCCGCTCCACGGTGGCGGCGAGCCGGCCCACCTCGCCGGCCGGCCGGCCGTGGGGCGGGGCCCCCTCCTCCCCGGCCGCCCCCCGCGCGCCGGTTTCCGCGGTGCGGCGTGCGGACGGGACGTCCGCGGTGCCGCCCCGGCCGGGCGGCGGGAGGGGGTGCCGGGGGGCTCCGGACTCGTCGTGGGCGCTGTTCACCGGGGTTCGGCTTCTTCCGTGGGGGCGGTGGGGGCGGAAACGTCAGGCACGGGAGCCCGAGGTGTCCTGCGGCAGGAGCCAGTGGCGGAGCCGGGCGATCAGGTCGTTCGCGTCGACGGGCTTGGTGACGTAGTCGCTCGACCCGGAGGCGATGCTCTTCTCGCGGTCACCGGGCATGGCCTTGGCGGTGACCGAGATGATGGGCAGGTCCGCGTACTGGGGCATGTTCCTGATCTCCGCGGTCGCGGCGTAGCCGTCGAGCTCGGGCATCATGACGTCCATCAGGATCAGGTCGATGCCCGGGGTGCTCACCAGGGTGTCGATGCCCTTGCGGCCGTTCTCGGCGTGCAGGACCCGGATGCCGTGGAGTTCGAGGATGCCGCTGATCGCGTACAGGTTGCGCGGGTCGTCGTCGACCACCAGTACGGACATGTCGGCGAGGCCGGGTTCGATGCGGGCCGGCTCCGACGGGGCGGGGTCGGCGTCGGTCCGGACCAGGGGCAGGACGTCCCCGAGCCGGTCCACCGAGAGGTGCAGGGTGATCCGTTCGCGGAGTTCGTCCAGGCTGGAGAGAACCTCCAGGCGCTGGCCGGTCGCGTGCCGGGCGACCTCCCGCTGCTGCTCCCCCGTCATGCGCCGGTTGTCGTGGGCCAGCACCGGCAGGGACGCCAGGGCGGAGTCCCCCGCCATGGCGCGGAGGAAGCTCAGGGCCTCGCCGCTGGAGCCCAGTTCGAGGACCACGCAGTGGAACGGGGACTGGGCCAGCACGGCGGCGGCGTCCGCGGCGCTCACCGCGGTGACCACCTCGACCTGGTCGGACGGTCCCACAGCGGCCCGTCCGGCGATCAGGTCGGCCGCGGCGCTCTCGGCGACGAGGCTGAGGAGGCCGTTGCTGCGCTCTTCGATCACCAGGAGACGCCGGGGGTGGCGGTCCTCGCCGGCGTCCGCGGCGCTCTCCCCCTGCTGGTCGGCACCGTCGGGTGCGGCGCCCTCCAGGGCGGGGACCTCCGCGTCCCGTTCGACGAAGTCGGGGCGCGACACCGGCAGGTACAGGGTGAACGTGGACCCCTCGCCGGGCGTGCTGCTCGCGGTCACCACACCGCCGAGCAGCCGGGCGATCTCCCGGGTGATGGAGAGCCCCAGTCCCGTGCCTCCGTACTTGCGGCTGGTCGTGCCGTCGGCCTGCTGGAACGCCGCGAAGATGACCTCCAGCTGCTCCTCGGCGATGCCGATGCCCGTGTCGACGACCTTGAAGGCGACGACGGACCCGGACTGGTTCAGCTCCGCGGGGAGCTCCGCGGCGTTCGCGGGTTCGATCCGCAGCTCGACCCGGCCGCTCTCGGTGAACTTGACCGCGTTAGACAGCAGGTTGCGCAGGATCTGCTGGAGCCGCGCGTCGTCGGTGAGCAGGTCGACGGGTACGCCGGCCGAGCTCGTGATGTCGAAGTCGAGCCCCTTCTGGGTGGTGAGGGGCCGGAAGGAGGCTTCCACGTAGTTGAGGAGCCGCTTGAGCGACACCCGTTCCAGGTTGACGTCCATCTTGCCCGCCTCGACCTTCGACAGGTCGAGGATGTCGTTGATGAGCTGGAGGAGGTCGGAGCCGGCGGAGTGGATGATGCCCGCGTACTCCACCTGCTTGGGGGTGAGGTTGCGGCTCGGGTTCTGCGAGAGGAGCTGCGCCAGGATCAGGAGGCTGTTGAGCGGGGTGCGCAGTTCGTGGCTCATGTTGGCGAGGAACTCGGACTTGTAGCGCGAGGCGAGCGACAACTGCTGGGCACGGTCCTCCAGTTCCTGGCGGGCCTGCTCGATCTCCAGGTTCTTCGTCTCGATGTCGCGGTTCTGCGTGGCGAGGAGGGCGGCCTTCTCCTCCAGTTCGGCGTTGGACCGCTGGAGTTCGTCCTGCTGGACCTGCAACTGCTCGGACCGCGCCTGGAGTTCACCCGTCAGGCGCTGCGACTCCCCGAGGAGTTCGTCGGTGCGGGCGTTGGCGACGATGGTGCTGACGTTGACGCCGACGGTCTCCATCAAACGCCCGAGGAAGTCGCGGTGCACGGGGGTGAAGGAGTTGAAGGTGGCGAGCTCGATGACGCCGAGGACCTGGTCCTCGACGAGGATCGGCAGCACGATGAGGTTGGCCGGGGTGGCCGCTCCCAGCCCGGAGGAGATCAGGTAGCCGGGCGGCAGGTTGTCGGTGGTGAGGATGCGGCGGCTGCGTGCCGCCTGTCCCACCAGGGTCTCTCCGCACCGCACGCGCAGGGCGGCGGGGTGGTCGACGGGCCGTCCGAACGAGCCGATCAGGGAGAGCCAGGTCTCGCCGTCGGCTTCCTCGGCGAGGTAGAAGGCGCCGTAGCTGGCGTCGACCAGGGGGGCCAGTTCGTCCATGACGAGTTCGGCGACGACGGCGAGGTCGCGGTGGCCCTGCATCAGGCCGGAGATCTGGGCCAGGTTCGACTTCAGCCAGTCCTGCTCCTGGTTGGCCCGCGTCGTCTCGCGCAGCGAGCCGACCATCGAGTTGATGTTGTCCTTCAGCTCGGCGACCTCACCGGAGGCGTCCACCGTGATCGACCGGGTCAGGTCACCCTCGGCGACCGCACTGGCCACCTCCGCGATCGCCCGGACCTGCCGGGTCAGGTTCCCCGCCAGCTCGTTGACGTTCTCCGTCAGCCTCTTCCACGTACCCGACACGCCCTCGACCTCGGCCTGCCCGCCCAGCCGGCCCTCACTGCCGACCTCACGCGCCACACGCGTCACCTCCGCCGCGAACGACGACAGCTGGTCGACCATCGTGTTGATCGTCGTCTTCAGCTCCAGGATCTCGCCCCGCGCATCCACGTCGATCTTCTTCGACAGGTCACCGTTGGCGACCGCCGTCGTGACCAGCGCGATGTTGCGGACCTGGCCCGTCAGGTTGTTCGCCATGGAATTGACGTTGTCCGTCAGGTCCTTCCACGTCCCCGCCACGTTCGGCACCCGTGCCTGACCGCCCAGCCGGCCCTCCGTGCCCACCTCACGCGCCACACGGGTCACCTCGTCCGCGAACGCGGACAACGTGTCGACCATCGTGTTGATCACCCCGGCCAGCGCCGCGACCTCGCCCTTCGCCTCCACCATGATCTTCTGCGAGAGGTCGCCGCGGGCCACCGCCGTGGCCACCTGGGCGATGGACCGCACCTGGCCGGTCAGGTTGGACGCCATGACGTTGACGTTGTCCGTGAGGTCCTTCCAGGTGCCCGACACGCCCCGTACGGTGGCCTGGCCTCCCAGGTTGCCCTCGGTGCCGACCTCGCGGGCCACGCGCGTCACCTCGTCGGCGAACGCGGACAGCTGGTCGACCATCGTGTTGATGGTCTCCTTCAGCTCCAGGATCTCGCCCCGGGCGTCGACGCGGATCTTCTGCGACAGGTCGCCCTGCGCCACCGCGGTGGTGACCTCCGCGATCGAGCGGACCTGCGCGGTGAGGTTGTCGGCCATGAAGTTCACCGAGTCGGTCAGGTCCCGCCAGGTACCGGAGACCCCCTTCACGTCCGCCTGGCCGCCCAGCCGGCCGTCCGTACCGACCTCCCGGGCCACGCGCGTCACCTCGTCGGCGAACGCGGACAGCTGGTCGACCATCGTGTTGATGGTCGTCTTCAGCTCCAGGATCTCGCCCCGGGCGTCGACGCGGATCTTCTGCGACAGGTCGCCCTGCGCCACCGCGGTGGCGACCTCCGCGATCGAGCGGACCTGCGCCGTCAGGTTCCCGGCCATGAAGTTCACCGAGTCGGTCAGGTCCCGCCAGGTACCGGAGACCCCCTTCACGTCCGCCTGGCCGCCCAGCCGGCCGTCCGTACCGACCTCCCGGGCCATGCGGGTGACCTCGTCGGCGAACGCGGACAGCTGGTCGACCATCGTGTTGATGGTGTTCTTCAGCTCCAGGATCTCGCCCCGGGCGTCGACGGCGATCTTCTGCGACAGGTCGCCCTTGGCGACCGCCGTCGTCACCTGGGCGATGTTGCGGACCTGGTCGGTCAGGTTCCCGGCCATGAAGTTCACCGAGTCGGTCAGGTCCCGCCACACGCCGGCGACGCCGGGCACCTCGGCCTGGCCGCCGAGCCGCCCCTCGCTGCCGACCTCGCGCGCCACCCGGGTGACCTCGTCCGCGAAGGAGGACAGCTGGTCGACCATCGTGTTGACGGTGTCCTTCAGCTCCAGGATCTCGCCCCGGGCCGCCACGTCGATCTTCTGTGAGAGGTCGCCCCGGGCGACCGCGGTGGCCACCTGGGCGATGTCGCGCACCTGGGTGGTGAGGTTGCCGGCCATCGCGTTGACGGAGTCGGTCAGGTCGGCCCACGTCCCGGAAACGCCCGGAACCTCGGCCTGACCGCCCAGGGTCCCCTCGGTGCCGACCTCGCGGGCGACGCGGGTCACCTCCGACGTGAAGAGGGACAGCTGGTCGACCATGCCGTTGAAGACCGTGGCGATCTCCCCCAGCAGCCCGTCCGCCTCGTCGGGCAGGCGCGTGCCGAAGTCACCGTCGCGGACGGCCGTGAGGCCGGCCAGGAGCTGGCGCAGCTCCGGCTCCCCCACCGCCCCCGACACCTTCACACCCGTCGCTGAAACCGCCGGCTTGACCATACCCTGCCCCATCTCCCTGTACGCAGGCCCCGCCCGTAGCTTCGGGCGTCCCCGCGCCAGGCTAAACCCCCGCGCAACCCCGTACGAACGAGCCGGTCGGAAGCGGGGGTCCCGGCGGCCGGAGCACGCCGGATACCGGTCCGTAGGGGAGAACGTGTACCGCGGGACCCGCAGCTAGAGTGTGCGGGCGGGGCTTCCTGCGGCGGGGCCCGCAGCGGGCACCGCCAGGGCTGGGATGGGGACGGTAAAGGCTGTGGATCTCCGATGACCACGCGGGCGGACAGGGAACGCCGGGTGCAGGACATGGTCCACGGTGATCACCTGTGTCTGGCGTTCGCGGACGACGCGGAGCAGCGCCGGGTGGTCACCGCCTACGTGTCGGCAGGACTGGAGCGCGGTGAACGCGTGCTGTACTTCGCCGACGGACACGACCCCCGGCAGGTGCTCGGCTGGCTCGGCTCGGCGGGGACCGATCCGCAGCGGGCGGTGGAGAGCGGCCGGTTGAAGGTGACGACGGCCGAGGAGAGCTATCTGGCGGCGGGCTCGTTCGACGCCGAGGCCATGGCCCGCGCCCTGCGCCGGGAGGTCGAGGAGTCCCTGGCGGCCGGCCACCGCGGTTTCCGGGTCAGCGGCGAGATGGGCTGGGCGCTGCGCGACGTGGCCGGGGCCGACGAACTCGAACGGTACGAGAAGCGGGTCACCGAGGTGTTCGCCGGACAGTCCGCCTCCGCGGTCTGCCAGTACGACGCCCGCGTCTTCCCTCCCGCCGCACTGGACGCGATCGACCGCGCCCACCCCGGCGCGGTGGAGCAGGACGAGCTGCACGCGGGCCCCGGGCTGCGGCTCGTGCCCTCCTTCCGGGCGGGACAGCGGGCCCTGCGGGTCGTGGGCACGGTGGACTACCGCGCCACCGACGCGCTGGCGGCCGCCCTGGAGGCGGTCCTGGAGTGGCCGGGGGACGTGTGGGTGGACATGAGCGGCCTGGAGTTCATCGACCTGGCCGGTGTACGCGCGCTGGCGCACGCGGCCGGCCGGCTGCCGGCGGAGCGGCGGCTGCACGTGGTGGACCTCGCGCCGCTGCTGTGCCAGGTCGTCAGCCTGGTCGGCTGGGACGAGACGCCGTCCCTCGTCGTCACGGCACGGGAGACCGCGACATGATCACTGGCACCACGGTCCCGCGGCCCGGTGACGGCCCGCTCCTGACGCACCAGGCACTGGTCTACGGCAGCGACGAGGAGTTCCTGGCCGCGACCGTGCCGTTCTGCCTGGACGGCCTGCGCGCGGACGACGCCGTCCTCGCCGTGACCAACGACACCAACACCGACCTGCTGCGCCAGGCGCTGGGGGACGCCGCCCCCCACGTGGAGTTCATCGCGGCCGATCTCTGGTACCGGACCCCGGGCCGCACGCTGAGCGCGTACCACCGGTACGTCGAACGGCACACCGCGGACGGCGGGCACCGGCGGGTGCGGGTGATCGGCGAACCGGTGTGGCACGGGCGCGACCCGGTGGAGACGGCGGAGTGGACCCGTTACGAGTCGGCGCTCAACATCGCCTTCGCCCCCTGCCCGGCGTGGATCGTGTGCCCGTACGACTCCCGATCCCTGCCCGGGGCGGTGGTCCGGGACGCGCTGCGGACCCACCCCCAGGTGGTCACGGGGCCGGGCGCGGGGGCCAGCGACCGCTACCTTCCGCCCACCGCGCCGGACGGGGCGTGGGACCGGGAGGTGACGACGCTCCCGGTCCGCGGCCCGGAAGCCGCCGTGCTGCCGTTCGGAGCCGATCTGGACGCGGTGCGGGCCTTCGTGGTGCGAACCGCCGGTGCGCTGGGCCTGTCCGACGCCGGGATGCAGCGGCTCGTCCTGGCCGCCAACGAGGTCGCCACGAACGCGGTCCGGCACGGCGCCGGCCACGGGAGGGTGGCGCTGGGGCGTTCCGGCCACCGCATCGTGTGCGACATCACGGACCCCGGCCCCGGCGGCACCGACTGGTACGCGGGCTACCTGCCGCCGGACCCGTCCGGGTCGCGGGGGCACGGGCTGTGGGCGGTCCGCCAGCTGTGCGACCTGGTCGAGATCGACACCCGGCGCGGCGGCACGACCGTACGCCTGCACGTGAACCTTCCCTGAGGGCTCGCGGAGGCGGGTCGTCACCGCCTCCCGGTGGCCGTGGCCACGTCCGCCCCGCTCACCGCGCGGGTGGCGCCGCAGGCGACGGTGTTCCGCTCCCTGCGCGGCCGCGCCCGCACCTGCTCGCGATGACCGTGGATGCCGTCGGCGCCGGCCGAGGGCCTCCACCGTCCGGTGGGAGAGGGTGACGTCACCTTCCGGCCGCAGGGGACCCCCGAGGGCGAGTCGGTACGGGTCTCGCTGCGCGACTCCTCGGGCGGGCCGGGGGCGGTGCTCCTCCTCGACGCCCGCGCGGTCTCCGGGTTCCTGGACGAGACGTACGCGGTGACCGCGCCGGGGGCCGAGAGCTTCGACGCCGACGCGTTCTTCGAAAAGCTCCTGGCCCGCTGACCCTCCGGGCGGCGCCCCGGCGGAGCCCGAGCCCGCGAGCGTGCCCGGGGCGTGCCCGGGCGGTGTCAGAGGTCGCCCGCCCAGGGGCCCGCCCCGGTACCGCCGGATTCGATGTACTCCTTGAACAGCTCCAGGTCGCCGGTGACCCGGCGCGTGACGAAGCCGAGCTTGTCGCCGACGTTCTCGGCGACGCCCTCGGGGTCGAAGTCCATCCGGAGCATCACCTTCGTCCGCGCGTCGTCGAGCCGGTGGAAGGTGACCACACCGGCCTGCCCCACCTGGTCTCCGACCGTGGTCCACGCGACGCGTTCGTCGGGGATCCGCTCCGTGATCTCGGCGTCGAACTCCCGCTCCACTCCGGAGACCTTCGTCTTCCAGTGCGTCACGGTGTCGTTGACCCGCGTGATCCGTTCGACCCCGGCCATGAAGCGCGGGAACGTCTCGAAGCGGGTCCACTGGTCGTAGACCGCCCGGACCGGCACGTCGACCTCGATGGACTGCTCGACCTGCGCCATGGACTCGACCTCCTCGTAGCGGTCCGCCGCCGGGCCGGACCGGCGGCGGACGCCTCACGGATGCGCGTGTTCTCCCCACGCGGCTGCCCCGAGCGCGCCCTGCCATGCCCGGGGCCGCCGGTTCCGGCTCGGCACGCCCTGCCCGGCAGCGGCTCGGGCCGACGGCCCGCGCCGGGCGGGCTCAGCCGGGCGGGCTCAGCCGGGCGGCGATGACAGGCCTGTGCGACGGCGACCCGGCGGTCATGCCGCCGACCGCGCCAGGCGCCCGTCCGACCAGCCGGTGGGCGATCTGGCCGACCCTCACTTGCGGCCCCGGCGCACCAGCAGGAACACGGCCAGTACGACGCCGGCGGCGAGCAGCGGGGTCCTGTTGGCCCGCGCCACCGCCGCGGCCTGTCCGGCCCGGTCCAGCACCGGTTCGGGGGTGTTCTCCGCCGCGAACCGGCCGGCGCGGGCCGTTACCCGGCCCACCAGGCCGGACGCCTGGGCCGCCTGCTCCAGGACGGCGTCAGGGGTCGTGTCCTTCACCCGCCGCGCGGCCTCTCCGGCCGTGTCGCGGATCTGGTCGGCGACCAGGGCCGCCTTCCGCACGGTCTGCTCCTTCGCCGTGGCGGCCCGGTCCCCCGCCTCGGCGGCCACCTCTGCGGCACGCTGCGCGGCCGGGCCGTCGGCGCTGCCCGCCAGGGCCTCGATGCCCTGCCCGACCCGGTCGCGGGTGTGCTCCGTCCGCCTGCGCAGTTCCTCGGGCGAAGGGGCGGGCTCGTGGCTGTGGGGCTGGTCGGTCATCGATGGGTCCCTTCCTCGTTCACGTACGCCGCTGTCACGGCACGACTACCCATCAACAGCGGGAACACCCGCGCCGTACCGGGTGGCCCGGGGGTTGTCGCGCGGGCCACCCGGAAGGGGCGCCCGCCGAACGACCGTCCCGCGCCCCGTGCCCGGCCTCCTTCGCGGGCCGTCCTGTTTCAACGGGCTCCCACCGGTCATACGAGGGTCCGTAAGCACGTTTTCCACCGCACAGGGAGTGATCGGCTATGTCTGGTGAGCAGAAGACCGAGGCCAAGGGCGAGCAGGCCAAGGGCAAGCTCAAGGAAGCCGCCGGCCGCCTGACGGGCAACGAGCGACTGACCGCCGAGGGCCGCGCGGAACAGACCAAGGGCGATGCGCGTGAGGCCAAGGAGAAGGTCAAGGACACCTTCAAGCACTGAGGGCTCTCGCGAACGGGGCCGGGACCGCGATCAGCGGTCCCGGCCCCTTCGCGTGCCCCGGCCCCGCCGCACGTCCCGCCCGTTCGGATGTCCGCCGGGGGAACGCGCCGGGGCCGAGGCGGCGCCCGCGTGCGCCGCCTCGGCCCACGCCGGCGGCGCCGTCACGGCCCCGCCTGCTGCTCCGTCCCGCCCGTGAGGTGGTAGACGGCGAAGGCCCGGTCGATGACCGGCATCGCGACGTTGCGGACCCGGACCCCGCCCGCCGTCATGCCGTGCTCGGTGCCCGCGTGGGCGTGTCCGTGGACGGCCAGGTCCGCCCCCGCCCCGTCCATCGCCTCCGCGAGGAGGTAACTGCCGAGGAAGGGGTAGATCTCCAGGGGCTCGCCCGCGAGGGTGTCCGGCACGGGCGCGAAATGGGTGAGGGCGATCCGTACGTCGCTGCCCTCGTCCTCGAGCTCGCGCAGCGCCTTGGCCAGACCGTCGGCGCAGGTGCGGGTGTAGCGGATGAACGCCTTCATCTCAGGCTCGCCGAACTCGCTTCCGCTGCGCCCGGCGAAGCCTCCGCAGAAGCCCTTGGTCCCGGCGACGCCGACCCGCGTACCGCCGACGTCGAGGACGGTTCCCGTGCCCTCCAGCACGTGCACCCCGACGGCGGCCAGCTCCTCCGCGACCGCCTCCTCCTGGTCGCTCTGGTAGTCGTGGTTGCCGAGGACCGCGACGACGGGGACGTCGAGTCCCGCCACCTCCGCGGCGACGACCCGCGCCTCCTCCCTGGTGCCGTGCCGCGTCAGGTCACCGGCCAGCAGCAGCAGGTCCGCGCACTCGCCCAGCGTGTCGAAGGCGGGCCGGAGGGCTCCCGCGCTGCCGGGGCCGAGGTGGATGTCCCCGACGGCCGCCACCCGGATCACGACAGCTCCTCGGAGTGGTCGGGCGGGCCGGGCCTACAGACCGTGACGTCCTCCCGCCAGTCCAGCCCGGCCAGCTCCTCCGCGGCGAACCGCAGGACCTCCGCCCGGCACTCGGGGCTGGAGACGCTGCCCCGGATCAGGACGCCGGCTCCGCGCGGCTCGATGCGTACGCCCAGCTCGGCCAGGTCCTCGCTCGCCAGCCGGTCGAGCAGGTGCGCGATGCGGTACTCGACGTTCTCCTGGGATGTCATCACTTCTCCTCCCGTCCCGCGGTGTCCCGCCGGTCGATGACGCGCAGGCCCTCCAGGAGGTGGAGGAACGCGTCGGGCAGCGGTTCCTGCCGGTAGGTGCGGTCGAGCCGGGCCCAGTCGATCTGTTCCCGCAGCATGCGCGCCATGGGCAGCAGGTCGCCGAAGTCGCAGTAGTGCTCGCAGAGGGCGGCGAGCTTGCTGTCCATGAGGTCGGTGGGGGCGAGGACGGGCATCCAGACCGAGTCGACCGCCTTGACGTCGGCACGCTCCAGCAGCTCGGTGCTGACGGGACGCCGGGCCAGCTGGAAGATCAGGTCGATCTCCTCACCGCCGGACCGCCCCTTGACGAGCCAGTCCTCGGGGGCCCGGCGCATCACGATGCCGCCCTCCTCCAGGGCCTTGATCGCCGCGTCGGCGTCCTCGGGCCGCACACAGAAGTCGGTGTCGTGCTGAAAACGGGCCGGCAGTCCGTGGGCGAAGGCGGCCACGCTCCCGGCGAGCGCGAACGGCGGTCCGGACCGCTTCAGCAGCGCCGCCACCAGCTTGGTCGTCTCCAGGATCGCCTGGGTGTGGTCCTTGGGCAGCGGGCCCTCGGCCGGGGCGGGGGGACTCAGACTCTCGGGCACCTGCCCCGTGGGCGGGCCGGCCGGCTTCGTTGGCGTCGTCATAAGGAGCGCGTAACCGGTCCCGCCCGCCCGAAACCCTCCGGTTCCCTCCGCGTACGGGTGAGCGCCGCCCGGAGCCGCGCCCGCCGGGTGGGTTCAGTGTTGGGGGAGGGGGGTGCGCAGTGCGGTGTGTCCTTGGGT
>NZ_JBHXSY010000064.1:0-26228 GCF_042715295.1 Streptomyces sp. NPDC058701
TGTGGGTGTGTTTTTTTTTTATTCTGTCGGGGGGGGGGCGGCGGTGCCCCCGGGCGGGCGGCCCCCCCCCGCCCCCCCCCCCACTCCGCACCCCACTGATCCACCAACGGAGTCGTCCCATGTCATCCGATCCCCCGAACCCCTCCCGGCCGGAGGCCGGGTTCGTCACCTTCGGCGTGCTGCGCGTGGACGCGCCGGAGACCGCCGTCGCGCTGACCGAGACCCTGACCGGCGAGGTGGAGGGCTGGGTGCGGCACACCCCGGGCTTCATCTCCTCCCGGGTCCACCTGAGCGCGGACCGCCTCACCGTCGTCAACCGCGGCGAGTGGACGAGCGAGGCGGCGTACCGCACCTCGTTCCAGGAGAACCCGGCCGGCGGAGTGCTGCACGCGCTGGGCTCCCGGCCAGGCGTCCTCGCGGCCACGGTCTTCTCCGGCACCCCCGCCCCCGGGGTCCGCGGCCCGGAGGCGGAGGCGGCGGAGCGGCCGGGCGTCGTGGTGGTCGCCACCCGGCACCTGGACGGCCACCCGGCGGCCCGCCGGGTGCTGGACCTGCTCGCCGGGAGCGGCGAGTGGAAGCGGGACTTCCCCGGCTTCATCTCGGCCACCCCCTACATCGACCGGGACGGCACCACCTTCGTCAACTACCCCATGTGGGTCAGCGAACTGGCCTACCAGGCCTGGATGGCCGACCCGCGGATCTCCGAGGGCCAGGAGGAGCTCGCGCGCCTCGAGGTGGCCCCGCCCGAGTACGTGCTGTGCACGGTCGCCGCCCAGGTGGACGCGGCCCCCCGGACCCCGACGACGGAAGAGGCGACCCGATGACCGCCAGCACGCAGGAAACCGACGCCCGGTCGGTCGAAGCCGCCCTGGACGCGCTGTGGGAGACGATCTACGACCCCCAGAGCCGCGCGATCGTCGAGGACCTCGGCATCGCCCGCGACTGGCGGATCCTCGAACTCGGCGCGGGCGCCGGCTCGATGGCGTACTGGTTCGCCGAGCGCGCCGACCGGGGCTCGGTGCTCGCCGTCGACACCGACATCAGCAAGCTCGACGCCAGCCGGTCGCCCGGCCTGACCGTACGGCAACTCGACGTCACCGAGGCCGACTTCGAGCCCGGCTCGTTCGACCTGATCTTCGCGCGGGCGTTCTTCGAGCACCTGGCCCGCCCCGAGGACGTGCTCCGCCGGGCCGTCGAGTGGCTCGCCCCCGGCGGCCACCTCGTGGTCGAGGACTTCTACTTCCTGCCGAGCGAGCACTGCGCGACCGACGTGGGGCGCTCGCTGGTCGGCGCGTACCTCAAGGGCTGGGAGGCCGCCGGCGCCGACATGCACTGGGGCCGCCGGCTGCCGGCCACCCTGGCGCGGGCCGGGCTGTCCTCCGTCGACCTGCGGGTCACCCCGCTGGGCCCGGGCCAGCACGCCGTCGACAACGAGCTGATGCGGCTGCGGATGAAGCTCCAGGGCGCCGGCCTCGTCGAGAACGGCCTGGTCAGCGCCGAGGACCTGGCCGCCTTCGTGGCCAACCTCGACGACCCCGCGGCCCGCGACGTCACGACGCTGCTCTTCTCCGCCTCCGGCCGCCGCGCCGCGGACTCCGACCGCCCGGCCCGACAGGCCGGCTAGAGCGCCGGACCCGGACCACCTCACCACCCCCGAGGACGGGAACCATGACTTCACCCACGACCCGGTCCACCGGGCGCGGCCAAGCGGCCACGCTGGTGCTGGCCGGCACCCTGACCATCATGGCGGGCGCCACCGTGGCGCCCGCGATCCCGGGCATCCGCGAGGCGTTCGCGGACACCCCCAACGCCGATCTGCTGGCGCGCATGATCACCACCACGCACGCGCTGGCCATCGTGCTGTTCTCGCCCGTCGCCGGCTTCGTCGTCGAGCGGCTCGGCCGCAAGCGCGCGCTCGTCGCCGGCATGCTCGCCTTCGGCATCGGCGGCAGCTCCGGCGCGTACCTGCCCGACCTGACCAGCATGCTGGTCGGGCGCGCGGTCCTCGGCATCGGCGTCTCGCTGATCATGACCAGCAGCATGGCCATGATCGCGGACCTGTACGAGGGCACCGACCGGCAGCGCCTGCTGGGCCGGCAGGCCGCCGCGGGCTCGTTCGGCGGCGTGGTGCTGCTGCTCGGCGGCGGCGCGCTGGCGGGACTGGACTGGCGCGTCGTCTTCCTCATCTACCTGTTGGGCGCCCTGCTGGTGATCCCGGCGCTCGCCTTCCTGCCCAAGGGACGCACCGCACCCCCCGCCGCCCCGGAGGCGAAGGGGGCCGCGGCCCCGGCCAGGCCGAAGGTGCCGGCCGGCATCCTGGCCGCGCTGGCCGCGATGATGCTGGGCCAGGTCGCCTTCTACTCCGTCCCCGTCCAGGTCCCGTTCCTGGTCGAGGACCACTTCGAAGCCGCCGCCGTGGTGTCCGGCGCGGTGATGGCCGTACAGACCTTCACCACCGGCATGGTCGCGATGCGGTTCGCGTTCTTCCGCCGGCTCGCGGGGGAGTACTCGCTGGCCGCGCTGTCCTTCCTCGCCATCGGTCTCGGCTACCTGGTGCTCGCGGTCGCGCCCAACGTGGCGGTGCTGGTCGTGGCGCTGCTGATCATGGGCACCGGCCTCGGCTTCCTGATGCCCAACCTCAACAACTGGGTGCTCGCCGAGGCGCCCGCCCAGGTGCGCGCCCGGTACGCCGGTCTGCTGACCACCGCGCTGTTCCTCGGGCAGTTCCTGGCCCCGATCCTGACCCAGCCGCTCGTCTCCTCCCTCGGCATCCAGCCGACGTTCGCGGTCGTCGCGGGCGCGGCGCTGCTCGTCGCGGTGGCCTACTACCTGGGCGGCCGCCGCGTCGCCGGGCGGGAGCGGGACGCGGCCGGGGCGCCGGCCGCGGCGGCCGGACCGGAGGCGGACCCGGCCGCGGACACGGCCTCGGACCGCCGGGCCCGCAAGGCCGCCGAACGGTACGAGGTGCAGGAGCTGGTCGACCGGCACCTGCTCGCACTGGAGTCGGCCGTCCGGACCGGACGCACCGGCGAGGAGACCCGGTCGGCCGCCGATCGCCACCGCGACGTCTTCACCGCGGACGTCCGGATCGGCTACCCCGACGGCACCGAGCGCGGCGCCGAGGGCCTGGACACCTTCCACGAGGAGGCGCGCCGCTACTGGGGCGCGGTCCGGGAGGTCAACGCCGAGTACGCCATCGACCTGCTGGACCAGGACCGGGCCGTCGTACGGGTGCACCAGATCGTCACCCACGCCCCGGGCACGGGCGGCGCGGACGCCGAACTCGACGTCATCGGCCACTACGAGGGCCAGGCGCTGCGCACGGCCGAGGGCTGGCGCTTCACCCGGCTGACCGTGCGGGCCGTCGAACCCGCCACCACCGAGCACGCCACCAGCTGAAAGGACGGCCCGCCATGAGCGCCGCCGAGCACGTCATCCGGCAGAACCCCGACCAGCACACCGAGCGGACCGCCCGGCGGAGCACCGAGCCCAGCACCGGGCAGAGCACCGAGCCGAGCACCGAGCCCGCGGCCGGGCCGCCGGTGCGGGTCGAGATCGCGCTCGACCTGACCTGCGTCCACTCGTACATCGGCTACACCCGCTTCGCGCGGGCCGCGCGCCGCCACCGAGAGGCGGGCGGCCGGGTGGACGTGGCGTTCCTCCCGTTCCAGGTCTCGCCCGACGCCCCGGCGCAGGGCCGGCCGCTGTCGGAGGTCCACCTCGGCTTCTTCGGCACCGCGGAGCGGGCCCGGGAGGCCACCGCCTCGATGGCCGAGGTGGGGGCGCGGGACGGCCTGGTGCTGGACTTCGCGCGGGCCGTGCACGTCAACACCTTCGAGGCGCACCGGCTGCTGGCCGCGGCCGCCGCGCAGGGACGGGGCGAGGCCATGGCCGAGCGCCTGTTCCGGGCCTACCTGACGGACGGCCTGAACATCGGCGACCGCGCCGTGCTCGACGCCCTGGCGGCCGAGACCGGCGTACGGACCGACCTCCCGCAGGCGGGCGCGCTCGACGCCGAGCTGGCCCGCGTCCGGGACCTGGGCATCCGCTCGGTGCCGGTGTTCCGCTTCCCGGACGGGACCGCGGTGACCGGGGCGCTGCCCGAGGACACCTTCCGTCGCGCCTTCGCCGCCCTCGGGGCAGCCGCCCGCTGACCCGGCCGGGTGCCGTTGCCCCGACCCGGTGCCGTTGCCCGGCCGGGCCCGGCACCCATTCCGGGGCCCGGCACCCGGTCCCGGGCCCGGCTCGGGGCCCGTCACCCGGTCCCGGGCCCGGCTCGGGGCCGTCTGGTCCGGGGCCCGTCACCCGGTCCGGGGCCGACCCGGGGCCGTCCGGTCCGGGGCCCGTCACCCGGCCCGGGGCCGTCCGGTCCGGGCTCGCCCGGCCCCTCTCAGCCCGGCCCCGGCCCGCGCGGCCGCCCCGTAGTCCTCCGTTCCCTTCCGCTCGCTTCCACCCGGTCGACCCGTCTGGAGAACCCATGCGCACGAAGACCCCCCGCCCGCTCTGGGGCGCCGCCGCCGCCGGCGTGCTGATCGCCCTGACCGCCACCACCGGCCTCACGCCGGCCGCGGCCCAGCCCGCACCGCCGGCCGCGGTCCAGCCCGCCGACGAGGCCGCGCCGGCCGCGGCCCAGGTACTGGAGATCACGTCCTCCGCGACCGGCCTTTCGGTGCCCGCCACCGCCCGCCCGGGCGTGACCACCTTCCGGGTCACGACCACCGACCCCGGGTCCGGCTGGGTCTCGCTGGTCCGGCCGAAGCCGGGCGTGACGTTCGAGGAGTTCCGCTCCTCCCTGCTGAAGATCATCAACCACACGGGCCCGGACATCATCCAGGGCAGCGCCGAGCTGCGCGAGCGCGCCGAGCTCATCGGCGGCACGGTGATCCACCCGAACCTGCCGGCCTCCTTCACCAAGACCCTGGAGCCGGGCACGTACTGGTACTTCGACTACCAGAGCATCCGCGACGCGAACCCGCGCCACGGCGTCATCGACGTCTCCGGCCGCCGGAGCACCGGCCCGGCCCCCGTCCCGTCCGCGGTCCTCACCGGCCGCATGGTCGGCGGCGAGCCGCGCTGGGACCTCGACGGCACGGTCAGGGCCGGCCGCCCGGTCCTGTTCCGCAACGCCATGCCGAAGGACCAGAACATCGAGGCGATCTTCTTCCGCCTGGCGGACGACGTCACGGAGGAGGACCTGAAGGCGTACATCGCGGAGTTCAGCGACAACGGCCAGTTCCCGGACCACTCCGGCGCGCTCGACCTGGAGCAGGGCACCGGCGGCCTGCCGATGAACTCGGGCCAGAGCTCACTGCTGGAGCTCTCGTTCCAGCCGGGCCGCTACGCGGTGGTCGACTTCTTCGTCGACGCCAAGGAGGGCACGATCTTCATCAAGCGCGGCCACTGGAAGATATTCGAGGTCAAGTGAACTCCGCCGACGCGTTCATACGGATCGAGAAGGGGTCGGCCGACCCCGACGAACTGGCCGCGCTGACCGTGGTCCTGCTCGCCCGCGCCGCCGAACTGTCCGCGGCCGAGGGCGACCGGGGCCCGGGCGGGACGGGCGGTGCCGGCCGGGCCCCCGTGCGCTGGCGGCGCCGCGAGCGCCGCGCCGGCCACCGCACCGCGCCGGGCTGGCGCGCGGGCGGCCCGGCCCACGGCGCCGGAGCGGCGACATGACCCGGGCGCCGACCCGCTCCCCGGCCGGGGGGCCGCGCCGCTCCCCGGCCGGGGAGCCCGCCCGGCACCCGGCCGGTGCCCCCGCCCGGGACCTGGCCGCCGAGGTCGACCGGCTGAGCGTCCGGCTGCTGGCCGTCACCGACCGGCTGGAGCTCCGGGAGCTGTTCGAGCGCTACGTCATCGCCCTGGACACCGTCTGCGAGCGGGACCACGACGACGACTGGTTCCGCACCGTGTTCACCGAGGACGTCCGGCTGGACTTCCCCATCGGGACCCGCCGGGGCGTGGCCGGCTTCGCCGGGTTCCTGCGCGAGGCCCGGGGCTGGTGGGAGCGTACGCACCACATCAGCGCCACCACCGGGATCACCCTCGACGGGGACCGGGCGACGGTACGGGTGCACCAGCTCGCCGCGCACGTGCACCGCGACGGGGCGCACCCGGCGGCGCCGTTCGACGTCGGCGGCTACTACGACGCCCGCGCCGTGCGCACGCCGGCCGGGTGGCGCTTCGACCGGCTCGCCTTCCGGGTCGTGTGGTCCCGGGGGCAGCGGCTGGCGTCGATGGCCGGGGCGGAGTTCTGAGCCCCGTGCCCCCCACGCACCCGTCCACCCACCTGCCCCTCCGCACGCTGCTGGGGCGCCGGCTCGCCTGGTCGCTGCGGCCCGCGCGCCCGGTGCGTCCGGCCCGGTCCGTACGGCCCGCCGGTCCGGCGGCAGGGCCCGCCCCGGCGGCGGCCCCCGCCACCCCGTCGGCCGAACGGCCGCGCCGGGCTCCGGCCGGCCGAGCCGCGGGGGCCCCTCTGTCCCGCCAGGAGTACTGATCACATGTCAGAGCCGACGCGCCCAGGCGCTCCGGAGGTTCGTGCCGTCACGCTCGACGCAGGGGGTATCCCGGTCTCGGCCCTGCTCGCCGAGCCCCGATCCCAGCCGCCGCGCGCCGTCGTGGTGGCCGTGCACGGCGGCGGGATGAGCGCCGGCTACTTCGACAGCCGGGCCCGCCCGGGCCTGTCCCTGCTCACGCTGGGGGCCGAGCTCGGCTACGCCGTGCTGGCCGTGGACCGCCCCGGATACGGGGTCTCGGCCCCGCACCTGCCCGAGGGGCAGTGCCTGCCGGACCAGGCGGGCACCCTGCTCGCCGCGCTCGCCGACTTCGCCGCCACCCGGTCCGTCGGGGCGGGCTTCTTCCTCGTGGCTCACTCGAACGGCGGAAAGCTCGCGCTGGCCGCCGCCGCCGACGAACGCGCCGACCGGCTGCTGGGCCTGGACATCTCCGGGCTCGGCAACACGCTGGCGGTCGCCCCGCACCAGCTGCCCGGCCAGGACGGCCACGGGGACTGGCGCCGCCACTGGGGCGCGCTGCGGCTCTACCCGCCGGACGCCTTCCGGATGGGCCGCGCCCTGGTGTCCCCGGTACCGGCCACCGAGGCGCGGGAGGGGCCGTTGTGGCCGGAGCTGTACCCCGCCCTGGCGGCGCGGATCCGGGTGCCGGTCCGGTTCACCTTCGCCGAGCAGGAGCAGTGGTGGCGCTTCGACGAGGCCGCGGTCACCGCGCTCATCGCCCCGCTCGCGGCCGCCCGTACGGTGCGCGTCGAGGAGCTGCCCGACGCCGGGCACAACATCAGCCTCGGCTGGGCCGCCCGTACGTACCACCTGCGGGCGCTCGGCTTCCTGGAGGAGAACCTGCTGGCCCTGGACGCCGCGCCCGCCGGGGCCCGGCCGGTGCCGGCGGCCCGTTCGGGCCGGTCCGCCGCCGGCGGATCCGAGGGCCGTCACCAGGCCCTCCACCGGTCCCGCACCCATGCTTGAAAAGCCCGCGCTCCAGACACCCGCGCTCCGGACACCCGAGCCGGAGAAACCCGCCGTCCCCCTCGCACCCCAGGAGAGAGCCATGAGCCACGACCTCCTCGACCGGGCCGAGTCGGCCGCCGCCGAGCACACCGCCGCCCGGGCGGCCCGGACCGTACGCCCGGTCCGGCACGCACGGCCCGTACGGCCCGCGCTGCTCGCCGGCGAGCAACGCGAGGCCCCCGACCACCACATCTTCCGCGGCACCGACTGACAAGGACCCGATGAAAAGCGCTCTCGCCCACGGTTTCCAGTCCCTGACGGTCCGCAACTTCAGGCTGTTCGCCGGAGGCCAGCTGGCCTCCGTCACCGGCACCTGGATGATGGTCGTCGCCCAGGACTGGCTGGTGCTGTCCCTGACGGGCGACTCCGGGACCGCCCTGGGCGTGGTGACGGCCCTGCAGTTCGCCCCGCTGCTGCTGCTCACGCTGCACGCGGGCGTCCTCGCCGACCGGTACGACAAGCGCAGGCTGCTGATCGGCGCCAACGCCGCCTCGGGGATCCTCGCGCTGCTGCTCGCCGCGCTGGTCCTGACGGGGTCGGTGCGGCTGTGGCACGTGTTCCTGTTCGCGCTCGGCCTGGGCGTCGTCAACGCGGTCGAGGTGCCGACGCGGATGTCCTTCGTGACCGAGCTGGTCGGCCCCGACCTGCTGCCCAACGCCTCCGCGCTGAGCGCGGCGTACTTCAACGCGGCGCGGGTGGTGGGCCCGGCGCTGGCCGGGCTGCTGATCGGCTGGCTGGGCACCGGGACGGTGATGGCGGTCAACGCCGTGAGCTACCTCGCGACGGTGGCCGGGCTGCGGCTGATCCGGCCGGCCGAACTGCACCGGGGCGCGCGGAGCCGGCCGGAGCGGGCGCGGGCCGTGGACGGGGTCCGGTACATGGCCTCGCGGCCCGACCTGCTGCTGCCCATGCTGCTGGTGGCGGTCGTGGGCATGCTCGGCTTCAACTTCCAGCTCACCCTGCCGCTGTTCGCCAAGACGGTCTTCCACGCCGACGCCACCTCGTTCGGGCTGCTCACCACGGCGATGGCGGCCGGCTCGCTGCTCGCCGCGTTCGCCTCGACGGGGCGGCGCGGCAGGCCGCCGCTGACCCTGGTCATCTGGTCGGCCCTGGGGTTCGGCGTGCTGGAGGTGCTGGCCGGCCTGGCGCCGACGTTCGCCGTCGCGGCCGTTCTGCTCTTCCTCACCGGGTTCGGCTCGATCTCCTTCGCCCAGGCGGCCAACCACCGGATCCAGCTCGGCTCCGACCCGGCCTACCGGGGGCGGGTGATGGCCCTCTACACCCTGGTGTTCCAGGGCACGACCCCCTTCGGCGCCCTCCTGATCGGCTGGCTCAGCGAACGGCTCGGGGCCCGCTCGGGGCTGCTGGCCGGCGGCGCCGCCACCGTTCTGGCCGCCCTGCTCGTCCTGGTCCTGCACCTGCGCGGGGCCGGCCGGCGCCCGCCCGGCGCCCCGGCCGGGGCGCGGGAGCCGTCGGACTCGGTCTCCCCGTAGGCCGTCCGGCGGGGGCCCCGGGGAGCGGCGGGCGGGCCGTTTCAGGCGGCCTCCCGCGGCCCCTCCCCGTACCACCGCGCGAAGTCGGCGCGGTGGTACGGGAACCCGGGGCCGGGGTCGCGGCCGAGGTCGGACCAGAGCGGGGCGGCGTCGAACCAGTGGTCGGTGGTGAGCATGTCCAGCTCCCGGCCCGGGCGGCCGTGCTCCGCCAGCACCGCGCGGGCCTGCCGGGCGGTGAGGTCGCGCCGGGGCCACGGCAGCGCGGCGCACTGCGCCACCGCCCGCAGCAGCCCGTTCCAGACGACGGGCCGGGGGTGGGCGGCGTGGTAGACGGAGGCGGTCAGGCTCCCGGCGGGCGCGAGGGCGGCGGCCACCAGGGCGCGGGCCAGGTCGGGCACGGCGATCACGGACGTACGGGCGGACCAGCCCTCGACGGTGCCCGGCAGGGCGCGCAGCAGCCGGGCCAGCCCGGGCACGACCCAGGAGTCCCCCTCGCCGTACACGAGGTGGGGACGCAGTACGGTGCCGCCCGCGGCCAGCACGGCGTCCTCGGCGGCGGCCCGGCTGGCCGAGGTGGGCGAACCGGGCCGGCGGACGAGCTCCTCGGGGCGCTGCCCCCGGAAGGTGCCGCGGCCGTACACGGAGGCGGTGCTGAGGTGGACGATGCGGGACACCCCGGCGCGGCGGGCCTCCTCGACGAGGGCGGCGGTACCGCGGGCGTTGACGGCCTCGCACCGCTCGGCGCTCCCGCCGATCTGCGCGGCGCAGTGCACCAGTACGTCCACCCCGTCGCACGCGCCGCGCAGCGACGCGGGGTCGGCGAGGTCGCCCCGGACGACGGCCGGGGCCGCGGCGTGCCCGCCGGGGCGCGGGGCGGCCGCGGGGACGAGCAGCGCGCTGCGGTGGGACATCAGCCTCAGGCCGGCCCCGTGCCGCTCGGCCTCGCGGGTGACGTGGCGGCCGACGAAGCCGGCCGCGCCCGTGATCATGATCGTGGTCACGTGGAGGTCTCCGGACGGCGCAACGGGATCAGCCGCCGGCCGGTCGCAGGACGACGTCGGCCGTGAAGACCGTCTCGGCCGCCTGCGTGCCGCGGACCCGGACCGGGACGTCGCCCGCCGCGTCGGGCCGGCCGGCGACGGCCTCGATCCAGCAGGGGGAGTCGAGTTCGGCGTAGCGGGCGAAGGTGCTGTCGAGGCTGATGGGAAGGGCGTCGGGCAGTCCGGTGACGGCCCGGGCGGCCTGCCGGGCGGCTTCCAGGAGCACCATGCCGGGGGCGTGGTCGACGGGGTGGTCGAAGAGGATCGGGTGCCCGGTGTCGACGCGCAGCTCCCAGCGGTGCGCCGCCGCGGCCGTACGGTCCGCCCCGGTCGTACGGTCCGCCGCGCCCGCGCTGTGCGCCCCGTCCGTACCGCCCGTGGCGGCGAGCACGACGTCGCGCGGATCGATCCGGCCGACCTCGGCGGGGGCGATCGCGGGCGGCGGGGCCTGGGTGGTCGTGGTGGGGCGGCCGGCGCGCAGCCGCCGGTGGACGGCCGGGGCGATGCAGTTGAAGCCCGCGCGGGCCGTGGCGAGCGGGGCGCCGTCCCGCCAGACGGTGACCTCGTACCGCATGCTCACGAGCTTGCCGCCCCGGCGGACCACGTCGCCGCAGACGGTGCGCAGTTCCACCTCGGTGGCCGTGGGGCTCACCGCGAGCGCCTCGGGCGTGGTCGTGAAGGACATGTCCCACATCAGGAACTGGTGGCCGAAGGGGACCCCGTACTCGGCGTGCGCGAGCAGTGAGCCGACCTGCCGGACCGACTCTATGAGGAGCATCGGGTCCTGGTAGCCCCCGGCGGGGGCGAAGAGGGCGTGCCCCCGGGGCCACTGCGCGGTGACCACGTACGCGTCGGGCCGTCCGGGGCGGTCGCCCCACGGGCCCGGGTCCGACTCCCAGCCCGTCAGCAGCACCTCGGACACGGCCGAGCGGTGGACGAACTCCCGCGGGACCGTGGTGGTCAGGCGGGGGAGGGTGGCCGTCCCGGAGGGGCGGGCGGGGCGGTCTGCCGTCAGCACGCTGTCGTGCCCGGAGGAGTACGTCGGGGTGAAGGACGGCATGGGAGGCTCCTGTTTCTCGTGAGGTCAGGGGCGGGAGACGGTGCGTGGAAAGACCGCATCCGCCGACGGGATCTCCCGCCGGGGCATAAGATACAGACAGGTCCGTTATTTTCAGAGGCCAACGTGACAGACTTCGAGAGGGCGGTTATGGCACAGCAGGAGCGGGGAGTGCGGTCGAGGCGATCGATCCTGGAGGCCGCCGCACAGGTCTTCGACGAGCGGGGCTACGACGCCGCCAGTACCACCGAGATCCTGGCGCGCACCGGCTTGACCAGGGGGGCCCTGTACCACCACTTCCCCTCCAAGGAGGCGATCGCGGCCGCCCTGGTGGCCCTGCAGAGCGAAGCGCTGGAGGTGCCCGACAACCCGGTCAAGCTCCAGGCGGCCATCGACCTCACGATGGAGTTCGCGCGCCGCCTGCGCATCGACCCCGTCCTGCGGGCGAGCGTGCGGCTGGCGGTGGAGCAGACCTCCTTCTCCCGCCCGGCCCAGACCCCGTACGACATGTCCAGCACGGCCATCCTCGGACTGCTGGAGGAGGCGTCGGCGCAGGGCGAGGTGCTGCCCGGCACCGACCTGCAGGAGGCCACTTCCCTCATCGTCGGCGCCTTCACCGGGCTGCAGCTCATGTCCCAGGTCTACAGCGACCGCCGTGACCTGCCCGAACGTGTCTCCGCGCTCTGGAAGTTCCTGCTGCCCGGCCTCGCCACCCCCGGCATCCTCGGCCGGCTCCGCACCACCCCGCTCCCCGAGCCGCTGCCCGACGGCGCGGGCGGCTGAGTGCACGGCTGAGTGCACGGCCGAGCAGGCCGTCGGGTCCGGGAGGAGCGGGGGCCTCCCGGCTGAACGCGTGAGCGGGCCGCTTTCCGGCGAAGAAACATACAGACTTCCCTGTCTCGATCGATGCCACGATCCAGCGGCGTCACCCACCCTGCCGCCAGCCCGCCCTACCCCTCTGACTACGCAACTCCTCTTTGTTAACGGGCCGTTGCCGCCAGATGTGTCATCTCTCCGAGGAGGTTGAAGGTGACACAGGTGATGTCTGCGGGCGTGACAATCAGACAAGTCTGTTTGGTATGGTCCTTGTCGGCAGCTGCTCCCCCTGCGGGAGCGGGGGTTCAGGTGCGTGGGGAAGGAAGGTCAGGAAGCCCGATGGAACGTTCGATCATCAGCCCGTCCGAGGTGGCGTCTCACCCGTACCCGGCAACGTGACAGTGCCTCAGGAGGATCAGATGTACCGGCAGACCACGGATCTACTCGAACCTCGCACCGGACGACCCCGCCCCGAGCGCTCCCCGCTCCTCCCCGAGCAGCACCGCCCGCCGGGCGCGGACCCCGCGGGAGCCACCAGCACCGGGCAGGCGCTGCAGGTCCTCGTCGTCGAGAACGAGCCGCGCGCCGCCGACTCCCTGGTCCAGGGGCTGCGCCGGCACGGCTACGTGGCCGAGAGCGTGGCCACCGGGGCCAAGGCCATGCAGGTGCACCAGGGCGCCGACCTGATCCTGCTGGACCTGGACCTCCCGGACCTCGACGGACTGGAGGTCTGCCGCGCCATCCGCGCGGTCAGCGACACCCCGGTCATCGCCGTCACCGCCCGCGGCACCGAACTCGACTGCGTGCTGGGCCTGCAGGCCGGTGCGGACGACTACCTGGTCAAGCCGTACGGGTTCCGTGAGCTCCTGGCGCGGATGGACGCGGTCATGCGGCGGGTACGGCCGCAGCGGTCCGTCGCCCGCGTCATCAGCCGCGGCCCGCTGCTCATCGACGCGGGCACCCGCGAGGTCCGGCTGGACGGCCGTCCCGTCGAGGTGACCCGCAAGGAGTTCGACCTGCTCCACCTGCTCGCCTCGGAGCCGGGGGCCGTGATCTCCCGCCGACAGCTGATGGCACAGGTGTGGGACGACTCGTGGTCCAACCCGGGACGCACCATCGACACGCACGTCAGCAGCCTGCGCGGCAAGCTCGGTTCGAGCAGCTGGATCATCACGGTCCGCGGCGTCGGCTTCCGCCTGGGCCACCCCTGACCTTCCCCTGACCTTCCCCTGACCTCCCCCTCACCCGACCGCCTCAGGGGCGGATGATCCGGACCAGGTAGCTCCCGTTGCGCAGCTCGCCCACCACCGAGACGCTGATGCCGGCCTTGTCGTCCGTGAACGTCTCGCCCGTCCGGAACGGCGCGTCCGACAGCTCCGCGTGCACGTTGGGCCGCCGGGTGCAGCCGCCGCTCGCGGCGGTGCTGTCCGACACCGTCACCGGGCCGCGTCCGGTGTCCACGTCGGAGTCCACCTTGTAGATGAGCACGCCCGGCTTGCACACGGCCTCGTCGTTCCCTGCCCGCGTGCGCACCTCCACCGCGTACCCGGCGCTCTCGGACAGCGGGACGAACGCCAGCTTCGTGCCGCCCTCCAGCGCCAGCGGGGACAGGGTGTGGTCGCTGACGCCCGACTTCGCCGCGCAGCTGATCTGCGTGCTGTCCAGCCAGCCCAGCTTCCACTTGTGCCAGCCCAGCAGGTCGTTGTTGGCGCCCCAGTCCTCGCTCATGATGTCCCAGTGGCCGACGGCGCCGCCGCCGTCGGAGGTGTACAGGTCGGGCAGGCCGAAGACGTGCCCGTTCTCGTGCGGAAGGACCCGGTACCCGGTCTCCCTGTAGGTGCCGGAGCCGTCGTCCTGGCGGCTGTACACGAAGGACGTGTTGGCGAGCGGGACCCCGTCGGCGGCCGGCGCCTCGCCGTTGCCCGAGAAGGTCACCGACAGGACGGTGTCCAGGGCGGACGGCCCGGCGTTCGGCGTGACCAGGACGTTGACCAGGTCGTACCGGCTGAAGTCCACCTCGGAGTCGGCGGCCTTCGCGATGTGCTCGACGAGCTGCCGGTAGCCCGGCTCGTACGGCGAGCCCCGCTCGATCCCGTACGCGGCGAACGGCATCGGCATCCGCAGCCAGGTCTTTATGGGGGCCTCGGCCTGGTAGCTGAGCCTCCCGTACGAGCTGGTGCGGAACCAGTTCGAGGTCTGGGGGAAGAACTCCGCCAGCCGGTCCAGCGCCGTGCCCTCGCCCTTGGCGTCGGGAAAGTCGACCATCAGGTTCAGTGCGCGGACCTCGCCGGTGGAGCGGGAGTACCCGGGCGGGGTCGGCAGGCCCTCGGACATCTGCACGCCCATCGTGCCGGCGATCCGGCACGGCGCGAGCGCGGACTCGACGCTGGTGGCCACGGGCCCGGCTGCCGAGTGGCTCCGACTGGACATCCCCGCGCTCGCGGTCGCCGTGACGCCGAGGGCCAGCGCGGTGAGGCCGATGAACGCGCCGGTGCGGTGTGGTCTGCGTATCCGGTGGCGGGTCTGCGGCATGGAGATCGCCTTCGGGTCCGCGGCAGCCGGCCGGGTCCGGACTGCGCTCTGTCCGCCCACCCTCCGACGGCTGCGGCGCGCCCGCGCGTCGGGAGAGGCCGAACGTGGAATGACGTGTGACCCAGGTCACGCGAGGGAGTGAAATAACCGGGGACCTGATCCCCGTTTGCATGTGAGTCCCGCGAAGTGGGGACGCGCTCCCCGTTTGGCGGGCGTACGAGTGACCGTGCCAGGGAGGCCCCGGAATGAAGCGCACCACCACCGCCCCGGCCCCGCGTACCCCCACCGCCCCGGCCCCGCGCCCCACCACGGCGACGGCGACCCCGGCCTCTCCGACGGTGGTGCCCCCGGCCTCCCCGGCGGCGGCCTCCCTGGCGCTGATGACCCTGGCGTCCCCGACGGCCGGTGCCCCGGGGGTCGCGGCCGGTTGCGCGACCGGAGCCGGCCCCGGATCAGAGGCCTCCGGATGCACCGGCGAGGCCCCCGCCCCCGCACCCGGCGCCGCCCGCACGACCGCCCCCGCCGCCCCCGCCGGGCCCGCCGGGCCCGCCGCCCCCGCCCCGCTCCGGACGCCCCGCGCCGACGCCGTCCCGCGCCCCCGTGCCGACGCCGTCCGCAACCGGGAGCGCATCCTGACCGCGGCCCGCGAGGTCTTCGTCGAGTTCGGCCCCGGCGCCCCCTTCGACGAGGTCGCCCGCCGGGCCGGCATCGGCAACGCCACCCTCTACCGGCACTTCCCCGACCGGGCCGACCTGGTCCACCACGTCGTGCTGTTCGTGATGGACCGCGTCACCGCCCGCGCCGAGGCCTCCCTGGCCGAGGAGCCCGACGCCTTCGCCGCGCTCTGCCGCTTCACGCACGCCGCCGCCGACGAGCGGATCGGCGCCCTGTGTCCGATGCTCGCCGGCGACTTCGACCACGACCACCCCGAACTCCTCGCGGCGCGCGACGCCTTGGAGGCGGTCGTCGAGACCATGCTGGCCACCGGCCAGGCCGCCGGACTGCTCCGCACGGACATCGGCGTCGGCGATCTGACGATGGCCCTCTCCCAGCTCAGCCGCCCCCTCCCCGGCACCGCCTGCCACGACGTCGACCGCTTCGTCCACCGTCACATCCAGCTGTTCCTCGACGGGTTGCGCGCTCCGGCCCGCTCCGTGCTGCCGGGTTCGGCGGCCACGCTGGAGGACCTGCGACGGAAAACCGCGTGACGCCCCTCATGCTCTCGAACTAGCCTTTTTCAGTCATTCCGCACAGTGAAGTGGGTACCCCCATGTCAAAAACAGCCGCGGCGCCCGCGCCGGCTGCCGATCCCAGCCGCTGGAAGGCACTCGTCTTCATAGCCCTGGCCCAGCTGATGGTCGTCCTCGACGCGACCATCGTGAACATCGCCCTGCCCTCCGCCCAGACCGACCTCGGCATCTCGGACGGCAACCGCCAGTGGGTCATCACCGCGTACGCGCTGGCCTTCGGCGGACTCCTCCTCTTCGGCGGCCGCATCGCCGACAAGTGGGGCCGTAAGAACGCCTTCGTCGTCGGCCTCATCGGCTTCGCCCTGGCCTCCGCGCTCGGCGGCGCCGCCAACGGCGAGGCCATGATGCTGGGCGCCCGCGCGCTCCAGGGCGCCTTCGGCGCACTGCTCGCCCCGGCCGCGCTCTCCCTGCTGGCGGTCATGTTCACCGACGCCAAGGAGCGCGCCAAGGCCTTCGGCATCTACGGTGCCATCGCGGGCGGCGGCGGCGCCGTCGGCCTGATCCTCGGCGGCGTCCTCACCGAGTACCTGAACTGGCGCTGGACCTTCTTCGTGAACATCCCGTTCGCGATCGTCGCCGCCGTGGGCGCCTGGCTCGTCATCCGCGAGCCCGCCGGCTCCCGCAACCGCGCGCCCCTCGACATCCCCGGCGTGGTCCTGTCCACGCTCGGCCTCGTCGCCCTGGTGTACGGCTTCACCCGCGCCGAGTCCGAGGGCTGGTCGGATCCGCTGACCATGGGCCTGTTCATCGGCTCGGCCGTGCTGCTGGCGTCCTTCGTCTTCACCGAGTCCAAGGTCCGGTCCCCGCTGCTGCCGCTGCGCGTCCTGCTGGAGCGCAACCGCGGCGGTGTCTACCTCTCCCTCGGCCTGGCCGTCATCTCGATGTTCGGCCTGTTCCTCTTCCTCACGTACTACCTCCAGGTCGTGAAGGGCTTCTCGCCCGTCAAGACCGGCTTCGCCTTCCTGCCGATGATCGCGGGCATGATCACGGGCTCCACCCAGATCGGCGCCCGCCTGATGACCCGCGTCCCGCCGCGCCTGCTGATGGGCCCCGGCTTCCTGGTCGCCGCCACCGGCATGCTGCTGCTGACCCAGCTGGAGGTCGGGTCCTCCTACCCGGCGCTCATCCTGCCCGCGCAGCTGCTGCTCGGACTCGGCATGGGCACGGCGTTCATGCCGGCCATGTCCCTGGCCACGCACGGGGTGAACCCGGCCGACGCCGGCGTCGCCTCCGCCATGGTCAACACCTCGCAGCAGGTCGGCGGCGCCATCGGCACCGCGCTGCTGAACACCATCGCCGCCTCGGCGACCACGGCCTACCTGGCCGACCACGCGGCCGAGGCCGCGGCGGGCGGTCCGGCCGCGCGGCTGATCCAGGCCCAGGCCATGGTCGAGGGCTACTCCTCCGCCATCTGGTGGGCGGTCGGCATCCTGGTCGCCAGCTCGGCCATCGCCTTCACCCTGATCACCACCGGCCGGCCCGGCACGGGCGGCCCGGTGGCCTCCGGTTCCGGCTCCGCCGAGGACGCCGAGTTCAAGATCCCGGTGATCGCCCACTGACGGGCCCACCGGTCCGGGAATGACGGGGGACCCCGCTTGGTTCAAATTTGAACCAAGCGGGGTCGTTCTGTTTCCGGCGGCCCCGGACGACGGAGGAGATCCTTGTGACCGCGACCGATCCGCGCATGCCGGCCCTCTACCTGAGCCACGGCGCCCCGCCCCTGGCGGACGACCCCCTCTGGCCGTCCGAGCTCGCCGCCTGGTCCGCGTCCCTGCCCCGCCCCGCGGCGGTCCTGATGGTCTCCGCCCACTGGGAGGAGGCCCCGCTCGCCCTCGGCGCCACCGAGCGGGTTCCGCTCGTCCACGACTTCTGGGGTTTCCCCGAGCACTACTACCGGGTCCGCTACGAGGCCCCCGGCGCCCCGGAGCTGGCCGCCTCCGTACGCGCACTGCTGCGCGCCCCCGGCACCCCGGTCCAGGACATCCCCGACCGGGGCCTGGACCACGGGGCGTACGTCCCGCTCGTCGAGATGTTCCCCGAGGCCGACATACCGGTGCTCCAGGTCTCCCTGCCGACCCTGGACCCGCGCCGTCTGATGGACATCGGCCGCAAACTGGCCCCCCTGCGCGACGAAGGCGTCCTCATCGTCGGCAGCGGCTTCTTCACGCACAACCTGGCCGCGCTGCGGCACACCGGCCCCGGCGTCCCCGCCTGGTCGGCGGAGTTCGACGCGTGGGGCCACGAGGCGCTGGCGGCCGGAGACCTGGACGCCCTGCTCGACTTCGAGGCCAGGTCCCCGTCGGGCCGCCTGGCCCACCCGCGCACGGAACACTTCGCCCCCCTGTTCGTCACCCTCGGCGCCGCGGAGGCCACTGGCGACCTCGCCCGCCGCCGCGACGCGGTGGACGGCTTCTGGATGGGCCTCTCGAAGCGCTCCCTGCAGTTCGGCTAGCCGCCGGCGCCCGGCCCGCCGGTGACCTCCGGCCCGATGGTGAACCCCTGGGCCGGCCCCGGCGGGGACGGTGGCCGCGGCGCCGCAGACCGCCTCGACGAACCCCTCGGCGATCTCTCGGGGAGTTCCCTGCCGTACCAGTCCGCTCCGGACGTTCATCACCTGGTGCGGGACGAAAGGCGCCACTTGTCACGTAATCCGCCGTTCGATCGCCTGTCCAGGCAACCAGAACCCGACCCGCTCCGTCCTCCAGGGCGGGAGTGCAGCCGTGGGCGGCGCTGTTATGGCGGCGTTCCGGAGTGAACGCGGCCGTATCGCGTGTGACGGCGGTCTCGCGGACGTTCTGGCCGTCCGGAGTCGCGGGTCCTTCCAGATCGGCCCGCGTTCCGGGCCTGACCTGCACCTCTTCGGATCCTGCGGACGTCCGGTCCCGTCTCGTGACGGGGCAGGATACTGCAAGATCTCGGAAAAGAGGACGCAACGTGGGAATTCTGTCCCGTTTCCAGTCGTTGTTTTCTTCGGAAGCGGGCACTCGGGAGAGTGTCCGGGGACGCACCGCCGGCACCGACGGCACGTCCAGCAGTCGCACCGCGACCGACACTCATCGCAAGGGAGCACGCATGGCAACCCGCGCCGTCGCCCGTCGTCAGTCCACGAGCAGCGCCCGCGCCGTGGGCGGGGAGATCGCAGACCGCGACCTGGTCGGCATGTACCTGGACGAGATCGCGCGCACCCCCCTGCTCGACGCGGCCAAGGAAGTGGAGCTCTCCCAGATCATCGAGGCGGGCGTGTACGCCCGGCAGATCCTCGACGGCGTCATGGAACGCGGGAGCCGCTCGCCCTCGCGCGAAGAGCTGGAGGCGCTGGCCGCCGAAGGCGAGCGCGCCAAGGAAGTCTTCATCCGCTCCAACCTGCGCCTCGTGGTGGCCGTCGCCCGGCGCTACCCGCGCAGCGGCCTGCCCCTCCTCGACCTCATCCAGGAGGGCAACGCGGGCCTGGTCCGCGCCGTCGAGAAGTTCGACTACGCCAAGGGCTTCAAGTTCTCCACCTACGCCACGTGGTGGATCCGGCAGGCCATCACCCGCTCCATCGCCGACCAGTCCCGCACCATCCGCCTCCCCGTCCACCTGGTCGAAGAGCTCGGCCGGATCCGCCGCGTCCAGCGCGAGTTCAACCGTGAGAACGGCCGCGACCCGGAGCACGCGGAGATCGCCGCCGAGCTGGACACCACGGAGAAGCGGGTCGGCGACGTCCTGGACTGGGCGCGCGACCCGGTCAGCCTGAACATGGCGGTCGACGACGACGGCGACACGCAGTTCGGCGACCTCCTGGAGGACACCTCGGCGATCTCGCCCGAGCAGTCCGTGCTCTCGCTGCTGCGCAGCGAGGAGCTGGAGGACCTGCTCGGCAAGCTCGACCAGCGCACCGCGTCGATCATCAAGATGCGTTACGGCATCGACGACGGCCGGGAGCGTACGCTGACGGAAGTGGGCAAGCAGCACGGCCTGACCCGCGAGCGGATCCGCCAGATCGAGAAGCACGCGCTCCTGGAGCTGAAGCGGATGGCACGCGACACCGGCTTCGACGCCGTGGCCTGACCGGGCGGCCCCCCCCAGACGAGCCCCGGCACCTAACCCCCCCCAGGTGCCGGGGCTCCCCCCTGAGGGCCGTCCCAGCCCTCAGGCCGCCCCCGCCAGCCGGGCGCCCAGCGCCCGAGCGCCCGCCGCCAGGGCCTCCGGCGCGTGCACCGTGAACGGCACCCCCGTCAGGGCCAGCCGGGCCGCCAGCCACTCCGGCGCGTCCCCGCTCTCGAACCGGACCCGTGTACCCGCCCCCGCGGCCCCGGCCCCCGGAGCCCCCGCCCCCGCGGCCCCGTCCGTACCCCCCGTGCCCGGAACCGCCGCCTCCCGGAGCCAGTCCGGCAGCGCCTCCGGCCCCGCCGCGAACGTCACCTCCACCGCGTACGTCTCCCCGCCCCGCAGCCCCCGCCGCACGAACTCCTGCGCGTTCATCGGAAGCTCCCGCGGTACGAACCGGGCCCCGGTGGCGAACGGCTCCGCCACCCGGTCCACCCGGAAGGTCCGCCAGTCCTCCCGCTCCAGGTCGTAGGCGATCAGGTACCACCGGCTCCCCGTGCTCACCAGCCGGTACGGCTCCACCACCCGCCGCGTCCGCACCCCGTCACCCGCCCGGTACGCGAACCGCAGCCGCTCCGGCCCCGCCACCGCCGACGCCATCGTCGTCAGCGTCCGCGGGTCCACGCTCGCCCCGTCCCCCCGCGTCAGCGCGATCGTGGCCGACTGCAGCGCGCCCACCCGCCGCCGCAGCCGCGAGGGCAGCACCTGCTCCAGCTTCGCCAGGGCCCGTACCGAAGCCTCCTCGACCCCCTCGATCGCGTGCCCGGCCCCCGCCCGCAGCCCCACCGCGATCGCCACCGCCTCCTCGTCGTCCAGCAGCAGCGGCGGCATCGCCGCCCCCGCCACCAACCGGTAGCCGCCCTCCGCGCCGAGCGTGGCCTCCACCGGGTACCCGAGGTCCCGCAGCCGCTCGATGTCGCGGCGGATCGTCCGGGCGCTCACCCCGAGCCGGCCCGCCAGCTCGCTGCCGGGCCATTCGCGCGGAGTCTGGAGCAGGGACAGCAGGGACAGGAGCCGTGCCGGGGTGTCGGTCATGGGCCCAAGGCTGCCAGCGAAATAGGACACTGCCTGACCTACATCCCGTCTAGGTTTCTCTCCATGAGCACCGAGACGTCCAAGACATCGCCCGAAAGAAAGAACGGGCCCGTACGAGAAGAGCGGACCGCAGCCGCGCTACCAGCACAGGACCCGGGCCCGGACCCGGGCGCCGCCCCGCTCGACGCCCCCGCGCCGGACGGCGGCTCGTCCGCCGCCGACCGCCGCCGCTGGCTGGCGCTCGCCATCGTGATGACCGCGGCCTTCATGGACCTGGTCGACGTCACGATCGTCAACATCGCCATACCCAGCATGCGCCAGGACCTCGGCGCCTCCACGAGCGCGATCCAGTGGATCACCGCCGGATACGCCCTCGCCTTCGCCGCGGGCCTGATCACCGGCGGCCGTCTCGGTGACATCTACGGCCGCCGGCGCCTCTTCCTCGTCGGCATCGCCGGCTTCACCGCCGCCTCGCTGCTCTGCGGCATCGCCGCCAACCCCGCCATGCTGGTCTCCTCCCGCCTGCTCCAGGGCGCGATGGCGGCCCTGATGGTCCCGCAGGTCCTGGCGATCATCCACGTCACCTTCCCGCCCCACGAGCGGGGCAAGGTCTTCGGCCTGTTCGGCGCGATCGTGGGCCTCGGAGCCGTCTCGGGCCCGATGCTCGGCGCGCTGCTCACCCAGTGGAACCTCTTCGGCCTCGAATGGCGCCCGATCTTCCTGATCAACCTGCCCGTCGGCATCGCCGGCGTGATCCTCGGACGCAAGTTCATCACCGAGTCCAAGGCCCCCCAGGCCCTGCGCCTGGACCTCGTCGGCGTCGTCCTCGCCACCCTCGCGCTGGTCATGCTGATCTTCCCGCTCACCCAGGGCCGGGAGAACGACTGGCCGGTGTGGGGCTTCGTCTGCATGGGCCTTGCGCCGTTCGTCTTCGCGGGCTTCATCGCCTACGAGAAGTACAAGATCAAAAAGGACGGTTCGCCGCTCGTCGAGCTCTCCCTCTTCAAGGTCAAGAGCTTCGCGGGCGGCATCGCCGTCCAGCTGACCTTCGGCATCGCGACCGGCATCTTCTTCCTGGTCTGGACGCTGTACATGCAGATGGGCCTCGGCTGGAGCGCCCTGCGCGCCGGCACCACCGGCATCCCGTTCTCCATCGCCGTCTCGGCCGCCGCGGGCATCTCCGTGCAGAAGCTCGTCCCGCGCTTCGGCCGCAAGGTGCTCCAGGCCGGTGCGCTGACCATGGCCGCGGGCCTGCTCCTCTACATCTGGGAGTCGCAGCACTACGGCCTGGGCATCGCCTCCTGGCAGATGGCCGCCCCGCTCGTCGTCATGGGCATCGGCATGGGTCTCATCGTGGCCCCGCTGACCGACACCGTGCTCTCCGAGGTGCCGCGCGAGCACGCCGGCTCGGCCTCCGGGCTGATCAACACCACCGGCCAGATGGGCAACGCGCTGGGCCTCGGCCTGACCTCCGTGGTCTTCTTCGGGCTGATCGACGACGACCTGGCCTTCGGCCCGCCCTACGTCGAGGCGTTCCGGGGTGCGCTGTGGTGGGTCGTGGCCGTCCTGGTCGTGATCTTCGCGGTGATGTTCATGCTGCCCCGCAAGGCGGTCCCGGTGGAGGAGCGCGAAGGCGGCGGCGAGCACCGGGCGCCGGAGCCGGAGAAGGTCCCGGCCGCCTGAGACCCGCTCCGCCCGCGTACGGACATGCCCGCCCCCCGGGGTGGGCATGTCCGTTTCTTTTTGCCTTACGCCGAATGCGGTCGTACGGTGGAGGGGAAGCCACACATTCGGGCATGGAACGGACCTAAAGCCACATGTACGCACCGGAGCGCCATCAGGAGATCCTCCGCCTCGCCCGCGAGGCCGGACGGGTCGACGTGCTCTCCCTCGCCGACCGGTTCCAGGTGACCGCCGAGACCGTGCGCCGCGACCTGACGGCCCTGGACCGGTCCGGACTGCTGCGCCGGGTGCACGGGGGCGCCATCCCGGCCGGCCGCGCCGACCTCGACCTGGAGCCCGACCTCACCGAGCGGGAGGCCACCGCCGCCGAGGAGAAGGACCGCATCGCGGCCGCCGCCCTCGCCGAGCTCCCCGACGGCGGCAGCGTCGTCCTGGACGCCGGCAGCACCGTCGCGCGCCTCGCCGCCGGCATCCCGGCGGACGTCGCCCTCACCGTCGTCACCCACGCGCTGCCCGTCGCCGCCCGGCTCGCCGACCACACCGGCATCGACCTCCACCTCGTCGGCGGCCGCGTCCGGCACCGCACCCGCGCCGCCGTCGACGCGTGGGCGCTGCGCGCGTACGCCGAGATCCGCGCCGACGTCCTGTTCCTCGCCACGAACGGCTTCTCCGCGGACGGCGGCCTGACCACCCCCGACCTCGCCGAGGCGGCCGTCAAGCGTGCCGCGATCGGCGCCGCGCGCCGCGTCGTCCTCCTCGCCGACTCGGTGAAGGCCGGCCAGGAGCACTTCGCCCGCTTCGGCTCCTTCGCGGACGTCGACCTCCTCATCACGGACACGGGGCTCGCCCCCGCCCAGCAGGCGGCGATCGAGGCCGCCGGTACGGAAGTTGTGCTCGTATGATCCTCACCGTCACCCCCAACCCCTCCCTCGACCGGACCTACGAGGTCCCCTCGCTGGGCCGCGGCGAGGTGCTCCGCGCCACCGGTGACCGGGTCGACCCCGGAGGCAAGGGCGTCAACGTCTCCCGCGCGGTGGCCGCCGCGGGCGTCCGTACGACGGCGGTCCTCCCGCTCGGAGGAGCCCCGGGCACCCTGCTGGCCGAACTCCTCGTGGCGCAGGGCGTGGACGTCACGGCCGTCTCGATCGCCGGCGAGACCCGCTCGAACATCGCGGTCGCCGAACCCGACGGCACCCTCACCAAGATCAACACGCCGGGCCCGGAACTCTCCCCGGGGGAGTCCGCGCTCCTCCTGGAGACCGTCCGCACCGGCTCCGGCGGCGCCGCCTGGATCGCCTGCTGCGGCAGCCTCCCGCGCGGCCTCGACACGGGCTGGTACGCCGACCTGGTCGCCCGCGCCCATGAGGCCGGCGCCCGGGTCGCCCTCGACACCTCGGGACCGGCCCTGCGCGCCGCCCTGCCCGCCCGCCAGGACGTCGTCAAGCCGAACGCGCAGGAGCTCGCCGAAGCCGTCGGGCGGCCCCTGTCCACCCTCGGCGACGTCGTCAAGGCGGCCGAGGAGCTCCGCTCGCTGGGCGCGGGCGCGGTCCTCGCCTCCCTCGGTGCCGACGGCCAGCTGCTGGCCTGCGCCGAGGGCACGTACTACGGCACGGCCCCGGCCGCCGCGGTCCGCAGCAACGTCGGAGCCGGCGACGCCGCCCTGGCCGGGTTCCTGATCGCGGGCGGCAGCGGCCCGGCCGCCCTCGCCTCGGCCCTGGCGCACGGAGCCGCCGCGGTACAGCTTCCGGGCAGCGCCATGCCGACCCCCTCGGACCTCGACCCCGCCGCGCCCCGCGTCACCGACGTGCTCCCGCTGGACCTCGTCCTGTCCGAGCGGTGCGACGGGCGCGCGGCGCGCTGAACCCCCGGCAGCCGTGCCCGGCAGCCGTGCCCGGCAGCCGTGCCCGGCTGCCGGGCGGCCCGGCGTCAGCGGACCCGGGCGCGCAGTTCCATGGCTCCGCGGGCGACCGCCTCGGTCTCGTACACCTCGCACATGTGCCGGCCGTCCGGCGTCGCCGTGTGCTCGACCTCCCACAGGCTGACCTCGGTCCCGTCGAGCAGCACGAAGGCGTGCTCGTACAGGCTGAAGCCGGCGTCCCGCCCGTCGAGGAGGCACTGGCGGGCGCCGAACGCCTGGGTGATCTGGTGCGCGAACGCCGAACGCAGCCGGGCCGCGACCTCCTCGCCGGGCCGGTCCGCGTTCTCCGCGCGGCGCAGCACCCGCCGGGCGTGGTCGGCCGACTCCTCCGGTGCGTAGTCCCGGGGGCGCCGCGCCGGCGGCGAAGCCGCGAACAGCGCGCTGAACACCGCGATGTCGTCGTCCGGCTCCTCGTCGCCGGACAGCAGCGCCGGGTCCAGCGCCTCCTCGGCGGGGGTCTCCCCGAACAGCCGGGACACGGCCAGGCAGCTCTCCGCCTTGCTCGCGAACACCTCGTGCCGGACCGTCCGGTCACCCTCCTGCCGGTACACCAGCTCCCACAGTGAGGCCGACCCGCCGTCGGCCAGCAGGTAGGTGTGCCGGTGGCTCTCCCGCCAGAGCCCGGTTGCCGGGCTGTGGTGGGTGGTGTAGAGCGAAGAGCTGTGGGCGAGCGCCGTCCTGAGACGCCCGACCAGCCTGTCGGGCAGGTCGAAGGAGTTGAGGGCGCGGCCCAGGAGTCGATCGAGGTGGGCCTCGGTTGTCTCGTACGGATCGCTCAAGGTGGGTCTCCAGGCCGTCGCAGCTTGTGACTTCGCGGAAGCTCAACGTAGCCCCTGGCTCTGACATCACGTCCGGGGTTCGGTAAAACGTCCGGGAAGCATCAGGGGTTCCCGCCACACCTTCAGGTCAACTTCCGTACGAATGCGCATGATTAGCGCCGCTCTGGTAGAGAGCGCGGGACTATGGACCGCATGGCAACGAATACAGTGGGCGTCCCCCGCCAGCAGGGGCAGCCCCGCACGCGACCCGAGGGCGGACCGGAAGCGGGGTCACGGGGGCTGGCCTGGCTGCTGGTCCTCACGGGGGCCGCCGGGGTGCTGGCCTCCTGGGTGATCACCCTCGACAAGTTCCTCCTGCTGGAGGACCCGGACTTCAAGCCCGCCTGCAGCCTCAACCCCGTCGTCTCGTGCGGCAGCGTGATGAAGAGCGATCAGGCGGCCGCCTTCGGCTTCCCCAACCCGATGCTGGGCCTGGTCACGTACGCCGTCGTGGTGTGCGTCGGCGCCGGCCTGCTGGCGGGCGCCCGCTACCGCGGCTGGTTCTGGCTGGGACTGAACGCCGGCATGCTCTTCGGCGTCGGGTTCTGCACCTGGCTGATGGTCCAGTCGCTCTACGAGGTCAACGCGCTCTGCCTGTGGTGCTGCCTGGCCTGGGTGGCGACCCTGCTCATGTTCTGGGCGGTCACCGCGCACACCGTCGCCGCCGGCCTGCTGCCCGCTCCCGGCCCGCTGCGGGAGTTCTTCACCGAGTTCGGCTGGGCCCCGCCCGCCCTGCACACCGGCGTGATCGGCATGCTGATCCTCACGCGGTGGTGGGACTTCTGGACCTCCTGACCGGACGGACGCGCACGAGGGCCCCGGCAGCTGGACGCTGCCGGGGCCCTCGTCACCTCACGCGGGGGGCGGCGGAGGTCAGCTGCCGGCGGACGCGTTGCCCGAGAGGACCGGGATGTTCTCCAGGATGTGCGAGAGCGGCTCGTCACCCTTGGCCTGGGTGGAGTTCTCGGTGCACT
>NZ_JBHXSY010000065.1:0-24587 GCF_042715295.1 Streptomyces sp. NPDC058701
AGCGGGAGAGCGCTTCCCTGACACGGAAGAGGTCACTGGTTCAATCCCAGTATCGCGCACCACCGGGAAGCCCCGGCCGTTTCGACGGCCGGGGCTTTCGCGTGCTCGGGCTCCCCCGTCAGGAGGAGAAGAGCATCCGGCCGAAGCCGCCCTTGTGGCGGCCGTGGTGGCCGTGACCGCCGTGCTGCGGCGCGCCCCAGGCGGGGGCCGGGGCGGCGTGCTGGCCCGGGTAGGGGGCGGGCGGCGGGGGCGGCGGTGCCTGGCCGTACGGGGCCTGGGCCGTGTACTGGGACTCCAGTCGGGTCAGTGCCTCCAGCTCGCCGTAGTCGAGGAAGATGCCGCGGCAGCCGCTGCACTGCTCTATCTGGAGACCGTTGCGGTTGTAGGTGTGCATCATCGCGTGACACTTCGGACACTGCATGACCGGATCAACTCCTCGCCGTCGGACAGCCGCCACCGGATGCATGCCCGGTGACGGGAGACTCACCCTACGGCGGTGCCGCGGACTCCAAGTCGGCCGGGAGGGAGGCCATCCGGTCACAGGCGTCCACCATCAGCCGCTCCACCCCGTCCGGCCCGCGGCGCCCCCGGGCCGCCTTGGCGAGGGCGCGGGCCGCCGTCTGTACGGTCAGCGCCCGGGCGGCGGCGTCGAGTTGCGGCCACGGGTCCGAGCCGGGCGGCCCGGCGGCGGGGCCCCCGGCGGACCGGTAGGCGCCGAGGAAGCGCAGCCAGGGCTCGGGGGCGAGGATCCCGGCGGCGTACCAGGCGGCGGGGCGGGCGAGGTCCCAGGCGGGGTCGCCGAGGCCGAGGTCGTCCACGTCGATCAGCAGCCAGGGCCCCTCCGGGGCGGGGTACCGGACCAGTTGGCCGAGGTGCAGGTCACCATGGCACAGCACCCCGCCGGGCGGCGGCGGGGCCTCGCCCCGTGCCCAGGCGGGCAGGGTCCGGGCGGCGGCCCGTACGGCGGCCGCGTCCGCCGCGAGACCGGCCGGAGCCCGCGGCGGGCACGCGGCGGGCAGGCTGCGCAGGGCGCGGGCGAGTTTGGCCGGGCCGCGCATCGGCGGGACCGGGACCGGAAGGGCCCCGAGGGGGGTCCGGTGCAGGGCGGCGAGGAGACGGCCGGCCTCCTCCCAGGGCGCGTCCCCGGGCCGCTCCGGGTCCACGGGGGCGCCGTACGGCCACTGGGAGGCGGGCCGGCCCCGTACGGAACCGGTCCGCAGCGGGGGCAGCAGCACCCCGGCCAGCGCCCCGGCGCCGGCGAGGCGCACGCGGAGCGCGAGTGCGTCCCGGTCGCTGTCGGCCGCGTGCGCCTTCGCCACGGTGTCCCCGCAGCGCACGACGATCCCGTCGTCCCGGTCGGCGAGGAGGGCGTACGGCTGCGGGGGGCCGCCGCCGCGGGCCCAGGCCGCGAGGTCGGCGGGCAGCGCGGCGGGGAGCCCGGCGGCGCTCACGTCCCGGCCGGCGCGTCGCCGGTGGCCGTCGCGCCCACCGGAACACAGCGGCGGGCGGGCAGCCGGGTGTCGGCGGTACGGAGCATCCGGGTCCCCCTTCTTCCGACTGGAGGATACGGCGGCGGCCGTCGCGGAGGCACGGGGGCGGGGGCGCGAGGGGCGGGGCGGGACGTGCGGACACGGAACGGGAGGAGATGCGAACGCGGGAGATGCGAACGCGGGGCATGAGAAAGGGTGCTGCCCGTCCGGCTCCCCAGCCGTACGGGCAGCACCCTTCACCTGCCGTCCGTCGTCGCGCCCCCGTCCCCACGGGGTTCGACCGGATGATGTCCCGGTCCGGGCCGCTCTCCCGGACCCGGGGCGCCGCTCAGCGCCCCAGCATCACACCCACGGACGACGCCTGCGCCGCCACCTGCTCGAAGCCTCCGAAGAGGAACAGCAGGAGGGCGGCCAGGGGGAGGACCATGGCCGCGGCCACCAGCGGGTGGCGCGTACCGGACTCATGGCCGTTGAACGCGAATGCCTTGCGTCCCTGCCGTGCGATGTCCGCCATGGTCCTCTCCCTGTCGTTTGGCAGCGGCGGGCTCGTGACCTCGGGGGACGAGTACTCCGCCCGCCGCTTGTCTCCACACTAGGCGGGCGGAAGTCCCCTGACCTCATGCCCTCGTACCCATTGGCGGGCCTCCAGGAGGATGACGGGGACTACCCCGTGTACTCCTCTGGGTGGAGACGCGTCACCCCGCGTCGGGGTCTTCCCGGAGGGGGTGACCGGAGGGTAGTGACTTCTCTCACTTACGTCACTCCCTGTTCACACGTGTCCGTCCGCCCGCTCACGCGAAGATCCACTCGGGCACGGTGGACCCGTGGGTTCACCGAACCGGGTCGAACCGCCCGCGGGCGCCCCAAGGCCCGTGCCGCGAGGGCGGTTTGGGGCTGCGCGCGGACGCGGTCCGGTAACCCGGAAGCGGTACTGAAAGACCCTCAAGTGTGTGGTGGCGCACTGACGATCGAATCCCGCGGCGAGGGCGCGGCCTCTGAGCGAGCATGCCGGATGGTCCGTAAGCTGTGCCACGTCAACAGGACGACCGGTCAGCGGGGTGGACATGGCGATGATGCGGCTCCGGCGCGAGGACCCGCGTGTCGTCGGCTCGTTCAGACTGCACCGGCGGCTCGGTGCCGGCGGCATGGGCGTGGTCTACCTGGGATCGGACCGGCGCGGTCAACGCGTCGCCCTCAAGGTCATCCGGCCGGACCTGGCCGAGGACCAGGAGTTCCGTTCGCGGTTCGCCCGTGAGGTCTCCGCGGCCCGGCGCATTCGGGGTGGCTGTACCGCGCGCCTGGTCGCCGCGGACCTGGAGGCCGAGCGGCCCTGGTTCGCCACGCAGTACGTTCCCGGGCCGTCCCTCCACGACAAGGTCGCCGAGGAGGGCCCCCTCACGGCCGTGCAGATCGCGGCCATCGGCGCAGCGCTCTCCGAGGGACTGGTCGCCGTGCACGAGGCCGGGGTCGTCCACCGGGACCTCAAGCCGTCGAACATCCTCCTCTCCCCCAAGGGCCCGCGGATCATCGACTTCGGGATCGCCTGGGCCACCGGGGCGAGCACCCTCACCCACGTGGGCACCGCTGTCGGCTCCCCCGGGTTCCTCGCGCCCGAGCAGGTGCGGGGCGCCGCCGTCACCCCCGCGACGGACGTGTTCGCGCTCGGCGCCACCCTGGCCTACGCCGCGACCGCCGACTCGCCTTTCGGGCACGGCAGTTCCGAGGTCATGCTGTACCGCGTCGTGCACGAGGAGCCCCACCTGGTGGGCGTCCCGGACGCGCTCGCGCCCCTCGTGCAGGCCTGCCTGGCCAAGGACCCCGAGGAGCGGCCGAGCACGCTGCAGCTGTCGATGCGGCTCAAGGAGATCGCCGCCCGCGAGGCGCAGGGGCTGCCCGACGGACGGCCCCCGACGCAGCGCGGCCGTGCGGAGCAGCCCACCGGCCGCCTCACCGAGACCCCGTACGCCGAGCAGCGCACGGAGCGCCGTACCGGCGGCTCCACCACGCCGCGGGCCCGGGGCGGGCCGCAGTCGCGCCCGTCGTCCTCGCGCAACCCGGGCGGTCCGTCCTCCCGGCCGACCTCGGGGCGTACGGGCGGCCGTCCGGCCCCGCGGACGACGGGGGCGGGACGGCGGCCGTCGCGACCCGACCCGAAGCTGATGCGGCAGCGGCTGATCGTGTTCGTCGTGGTGACCCTGATCGTGGCGCTCGGCATCGCGCTGGCGCAGAAGCTGTAGCGCGCCCGCCCGGCCGGCGCCGGTGGGGTCAGGCGTCCTTGCGGCCCTGGGCCACCGCGTAGAAGGCGACGGCGGCGGCCGCGCCGACGTTCAGCGAGTCGACGCCGTGCGCCATGGGGATGCGTACCCACTCGTCGGCCGCGACGAGGGCCTGCGTGGACAGGCCGTCGCCCTCGGCGCCCAGCATCAGCGCGACCCGGTCCAGGGACTGCGGGGCGGCCACGTCGATGGGCGACGCCTTCTGGTGCGGGGTGAGGGCCAGCAGCCTGAAGCCCGCCTCGCGGACGGAGTCCAGGCTCTTGGGCCAGGCGTCCAGGCGGGCGTACGGCACGGAGAACACCGCGCCCATGGAGACCTTCACGGAGCGCCGGTAGAGCGGGTCGGCGCAGTCGGGCGACAGCAGGACCGCGTCCATGCCGAGGGCGGCGGCGCTGCGGAAGATGGCCCCGATGTTGGTGTGGTCGTTGACGGCTTCCATGACGACCACGCGGCGGGCGGTGGTGAGCAGTTCCGCGGCCGTGGGCAGCGGCTTGCGCTGCATGGAGGCCAGGGCGCCGCGGTGCACGTGGTAGCCGGTGACGCGCTCGGCGAGCTCGGGGCTGACGGCGTAGACCGGCGCCGGGAGTTCGTCGATGACGTCGCGCATGACGTCGACCCACTTGGCCGAGAGGAGCATGGAGCGCATCTCGTAGCCGGCGTCCTTGGCGCGTCTGATGACCTTCTCGCCCTCGGCGATGAAGAGCCCTTCTGCGGGCTCGCGCCTGCGCCGGAGTTCGACGTCGGTCAGGCCGGTGTAGTCGCGCAGGCGCGGGTCGTCGGGGTCCTCGACGGTGATGAGATCAGCCACAGGGTGATACTGCCTTGTCCTGGGTGCGGTGCCAACGGCCTGTCAGGCGCCGGTGGTGGGGGCGGGCGTGGTTCCGGCAGCCCCTGGAGTCCCGGTGGCACCGGCGCTTCCGGTGGCCCCGGCGCTTCCCGTGGTCCCGGTGTCACCGGCGGCTCCGGTGGTCCCGGTGTCTCCGGTGCTTCCGACGCGGACCACCTCGCCGACGACGATGACCGCGGGCGGGCGGACCCCCTCGGCACGCACCGTCTCGCCGACGGTGGCCAAGGTGGCGTCGACGCGGCGCTGGGCGGCGGTCGTGCCCTCCTGGACGACCGCGACCGGGGTGTCGGCGGAGCGGCCGTTCCGGACGAGGGCCTCGGCGATCAGGCCGATCTTGTCGACGCCCATGAGGATCACCAGGGTGCCGGTGAGCTTGGCGAGGGAGGCCCAGTCCACCAGGGAGCGCGGGTCGTCGGGGCCGACGTGGCCGCTGACCACGGTGAACTCGTGGGCGACGCCCCGGTGGGTGACCGGGATGCCGGCGGCGCCGGGCACGGAGATGGAGCTGGAGATGCCGGGGACGACGGTGCAGGCGATGCCGGCCTCGGCGAGGGCCTGGAGCTCCTCCATGCCGCGGCCGAAGACGTACGGGTCCCCGCCCTTGAGCCGGACCACGGCCTTACCGGCCTTGGCGTGCTCGATCAGGGCGTTGTTGATGGCCTCCTGCGCCATGAACCGGCCGTACGGGATCTTCGCGGCGTCGATGACCTCGACGTGCGGGGGCAGCTCGTCGAGCAGGTCGCGGGGGCCGAGCCGGTCGGCGATGACGACGTCGGCCTCGGCGAGGAGGCGGCGGCCGCGCACGGTGATCAGGTCGGGGTCGCCGGGGCCGCCCCCGACGAGGGAGACGCCGGGGGCGGGCGTGTGCCGGTGCCCGCGGGCGGCGAGCGTTCCCTCGCGGAGGCCCTCGACGATCGCGTCGCGGAGCGCGGCGGAGCGGCGGGGGTCGTTGCCGGTGAGCACGGCGACGGTGACGCCTTCGGTGCGCCCGGTGGCGGGGGTCCAGGCCGTGGCGGCGGAGGCGTCGTCGGCGCGCACGCACCAGACCCGCTCGCGCTCGGCCTCGGCGGAGGCGCGCTCGTTGTCCTCGCGGTTCTGCGTGGCGATGAGGGCGTACCAGGCTCCGGCGAGGTCGCCGTCCTGGTAGCGGCGGCGCTCCCAGCGGATCTCGCCGGTCTCGGCCATGGCGTCCACGGAGGGGGTCGCGGACGGCGAGATCAGCAGGACGTCGGCGCCCGCCGCGATGAGCGCGGGAAGGCGGCGCTGGGCGACCTGGCCGCCGCCGATGACGACGACGCGGCGGCCGGCCAGGCGGAGACCTACGGGGTAGGCGGGGGTGTCGGCCATGGCGGTTGCGGCTCCTGGTGCGGCGGTGAATCAGCTGGGCCGCTGCTGCGCTGGAGCGGCTGGGACGTGCGGTTTCGGGTGTCCGGGTCCACGATACGACCCGCCGGGCGGGCGGGTCGGGCGGGGCCCGGGGTGGGGCGGTGCGGTGGCGCGGCGGCGACCGGTCGGGCGGGGCGGGTTCGGGCCGCGGTTCGGCCGGGCGGGGCTGCCGGGCGGGGCTGCCGGGCGGGGCTGCGGTGGATGCCGGTGGGTCGGGGTTGGGGGGTGGGGTGCCGGGGCCGGGCTCCGGGTCGGGGCGGGGGTGGGGGCGGTGCCCCTCCGGGGTGTCTCCTCGGCTCGCGAACCTGAACCGGACCCGTTTGCCGGTCGGCGGTGCGTTCGCTCGGCCTGCGGGGACACCCCGCAGTGTCCCCGCCCGGGAGCCGACGACCCCCGAGAGCCCCGGGCTGACCCGCTGTCCGGGTGGGGCCGGGGAGCCTGTTCTGGTCCCGTCCCGGCCTGCGGTGGGCTTGAGGCCTGGGGCCGGTCCCGGGGACGCCTCGGGGCTGCCCGGCTCGTGGTCGGCGGCCGGGGCTCGGCGTGCCCGGGTACGTCCGCTGAGGACCGGGAGGCCGATGCTCGGCTTCTGACGCCCGGGGCCCGGCCCCCGGGCGTCGTCAGGGGTCGTGCGGCCGGCCGGGGCAGCCCCTGGGTCTACTCCGGGGCTGCCCTTCTGGGCGGGGCTACTTTTCGGTTACTCCTGCCGAGTCGAACGTGGCGACCTCGTGCATCGCGCGGGCCGCGCTCTGGACCAGCGGGAGGGACAGCAGGGCGCCGGTGCCCTCGCCGAGGCGGAGGTCCAGGTCGATCAGGGGGCGCAGGCCGAGCGTGTTCAGGGCCGCCACGTGGCCCGGTTCGGCGCTGCGGTGGCCGGCGATGCAGGCCGACAGGGACTCGGGGGCGATGGCGCGGGCCACCAGGGCGGCCGCTCCGGCGCTGACGCCGTCCAGGATGACCGGCGTACGCAGGGAGGCGCCGCCGAGGAGGAGTCCGACGATCGCCGCGTGCTCCAGGCCGCCGATGGCCGCCAGGACGCCGATCGGGTCCGCCGGGTCGGGCTGGTGGAGCTCCAGGGCGCGGCGGACGACCTCGACCTTGCGGGCGTGGGTCTCGTCGTTGATGCCCGTGCCGCGGCCGGTGACCTCCAGCGGGTCGACCCCGGTGAAGACGGAGATCAGCGCTGCCGACACCGTGGTGTTCGCGATGCCCATCTCGCCGGTGAGCAGGGCCTTGTTGCCCGCCGCGACCAGGTCACGGGCCGTCTCGATGCCGACCTCGATGGCGGCGACGGCTTCCTCGCGGGTCATCGCCGGGCCGGTGGAGAGGTCCGCCGTGCCCGCGCGGACCTTGCGGGGCAGGAGGCCGGGCGTGGCCGGAAGGTCGCCCGCGACGCCCACGTCGATCACGCAGACCTCGGCACCGACCTGGTTGGCGAACGCGTTGCAGACCGCGCCGCCCCCGAGGAAGTTGGCCACCATCTGGGTGGTGACCTCCTGCGGCCAGGGGGTGACGCCCTGGGCGTGGACGCCGTGGTCGCCGGCGAAGATCGCGACGGCTGCGGGCTCCGGGATCGGCGGCGGGCAGACCCGCGAAAGGCCGGACAGCTGGGCGGAGATGATTTCGAGCATGCCCAGGGCCCCGGCGGGCTTGGTCATGCGCTTCTGCCGCTCCCAGGCCTCGCCGAGCGCCTTGGCGTCGAGGGGGCGGATGCTGGCGACCGTCTCGGAGAGCAGGTCGTGCGGCTCCTCGCCGGGCAGGGCTCGGCGGCCGTACGTCTCCTCGTGGACGACCCAGGAGAGCGGGCGGCGCTGGGACCAGCCGGCCTGCGCCAGCTCGGGCTCCTCCGGGAACTCGTCGACGTAGCCGACGCACAGGTACGCGACGACTTCCAGGTGGTCCGGGAGGCCGAGCTCGCGGACCATCTCGCGCTCGTCGAAGAAGCTGACCCAGCCGACGCCGAGGCCCTCGGCGCGGGCGGCGAGCCACAGGTTCTCGACCGCGAGGGCGGAGGAGTACGGGGCCATCTGCGGCTGGGTGTGCCGGCCGAGGGTGTGGCGGCCGCCGCGGGTCGGGTCGGCGGTGACCACGATGTTCACGGGGGTGTCGAGGATGGCCTCGATCTTCAGTTCCTTGAACTGCTTGGCCCGTCCCTTGGGCAGCGACTTCGCGTAGGCCTCGCGCTGGCGCTCGGCGAGCTCGTGCATCGTCCGGCGGGTCTCGGCGGAGCGGATGACGACGAAGTCCCAGGGCTGGGAGTGGCCGACGCTGGGCGCGGTGTGGGCCGCCTCCAGAACGCGGAGCAGCACCTCGTGCGGGATGGGGTCGGTGCGGAAGCCCTTGCGGATGTCGCGGCGTTCGCGCATCACGCGCAGGACGGCCTCGCGCTCGGCGTCGGCGTAGCCGGGGGCGGCTTCGCCGGCCTGCTCGCGCACCGGGTGATCGTCGGCGGCCGGTGCGGCTGCGGCCGGCTCGGCGGACAGGAGCGGCTCGGGAGCGGCCTCCTGTCCGGGCAGGCCCGCGGCGGGCTCGGCCGGGGGCTCCGGGGCGGCGACCGCTTCGGGCACGGTCCCGTCGGCGGGGTCCGTCTCGGCGGCGGCGGGGGTCTCGGGAACGGCGGCCTGCTCCGGCGCGGGCTCGGTACCGGCGGCCTGCGGCTCGGCTCCGGCCGGGGACACCGGTACCGCGGCAAGCTCGGGTACGGCATCGGGCTCGGGTACGGCGACGGGCTCGGGTACGGCGACGGGTTCCGCGGCGGCTTCGAAAGCCGCTTCCGGAGCGGCTTCCGGCGTCGCCGCGGGCTCGGCCGGGGGTGCCTCGAACGCGACCGGCTCCGCGGGGGCGGGCGCGTCGGCGGCCGCGGCGGGCGCCTCGGGCTCCGCCGGCGCGGGGGCCGGGTCCGCGGGGCCGGGCTCGGCGAGGGCCTCGACGGCCTCCGGGGCCACGGGCGCCTCGGGGGTCCGGACCACCGTGTCTGCGGGGGCCGGCAGCGGCTCGGCCGCGGGGGCTTCGGCGGCGGGCTCGGCGGCCACCGGCTCGACCGGGGCCGCCCCGGGCACGGGGGCACCGGCCGGGAGCGGCTGCTCCGGGGCGGCCGCCGCGAGCGGCTCCGCCTCCGGCACGGCGGCGGGCTCGGGCTGGGGCTCGGCGGCCGCGGGGGCCTCGGCGGCCTCAACGGCGGCCTCGGCCGGGTCCGCGACCGGCTCCTCCGGCGCGGGGACCGGCTCCGGCGCGGCGGCGGGCTCCGGCGCCCAGGCGGCACCGGCCTGCGGCGGGATCTCGCCCGGCTGCGGGGCGGGCGGCACGGCGGCCTCCGCACGCGGGGCGTCCAGGTACTCGGGACCCGTGGTCGGCGGTCCGGACTGATGGGCGGGGGCCGGCACGGACGGGGTGCTCAGCAAGGAGACGGCCGGCGCGACGGCCGGGGCGACGGGCGCCGGGGCGGCGGCGGGGCCCCGGTCCGCGAGGGACCGTACGACGCCGCCGGTGGCCTCCGGCACGGGCGGGCCCATGTGCAGCGGGCGGCGGAGCGGAGCCGCGGGGGCCGCCTGCGCGACGGGCTCCGCCGGGGCCTGGCCGACGAGCCCTCCGAGGTCGAGCGCCCCGGAGTCACGGCCGCCCGTCTCGTGGGCGCCGGCGCGGTAGGAGGTGTCGGGGAACCCGGGCTGCTCCGGGAGGCCGGAGGGGTCGGGGAACGCCGACTGGTCGGGGAAGACCGGCTGCGGGAAGTCCGTGTACGCGGCGGGCTCGGCGTACGCGGCCGGAGCGCCCGGGTAGGCGGACTCGGTGCCGTAGGGCGCGTCCGCGTACGGGGCCGGGGCGGGGAAGACGGGCGCGGGCGGGACGACCTGGGGGTCGCTCCAGGCGCCCTGGCCGCTCGGCATCAGCAGCAGTTCCTCGTCCTCCGGCCCGGCCGGGTCGTCCACGAGGTCCTGGAAGGCGTAGCCGGGGGGAAGCGGCGCCGGGATCCGGACCGGAGCGGGGATGCCTGGCTGATCCACCATGCCCGCGTTGTCCGGGAGACCCTCGCCCGGGACCTGGCCGGTGTCAGTCATGCGTACCCCTCGCCCATCGGTGTTGCCTCTTCGATCGCCCGGTCGCCCACGAGGCCGACGGGCGGAGTTGCCGTGCGGGTCGCCGTCCGGCGCGTCCGCCTCACGCACGCCCCGGCGACAACCACTAAGCATTGTCGCGCCCGTTCGCCACCGTGGCGGCCATTACCGCCGCGGTCCGTTGTGGACTGCGCCACGTCGCGCGTTCCGGCGGTGTCGCGGTGCCCGAATCGTCCTGGGCGGTACGACGATCGGCCAGCCTACCCCGGGGCCCGTCTCAGCGGGTCACAGGGCGTTGTGCGGACAGCAGGAAGACCACGGAACGCTCCTGTTCGGCCCAGGTGTGGGGGTCCAGGCCCACCGACTGGAGCAGGGCGCACTCGACGGCGTAGCCGTGTTCGGTGAGCGCCCGGCCGATGGCCTCCGCCTCGTCGCGGGTGGAGGCGTGGGCGACGATCCGTTCGGGGCGGCGGTCGGCGACCGCGCGGACGACCTCGGCGCCGCCCCCGCCGACGCGGACGACGTCGGGCTCGGGCAGGTCCTCCAGTACGTACGGCGCGCGCCCGGCCACGACCTGGAGCTGTACGCTCCGGTCGCGCGCGGCCGCGGCAAGCCGGGAGCACGCGTCGGGATCGGCGTCCACCGCGATGACGGCGGCGCCGAGGGCGGCGGCGTCCAGGGCGACGCTCCCGGAGCCCGTGCCGATGTCCCAGACGAGGTCGCCGGGGCGCGGGCCGAGCCGGGCGAGTTGGGCCGCGCGCAGCTGCGCGGTCTCGCCCTCCCGGGTGTCGGCGCGGGGGCGGGCCCAACCGCGGTCTGCGCTCTGGGCGGCGGACTGGGCGGCGCTCTGGCCGAACAGCCAGCCGGAGTCGGCGGCCGCGGCCTGTCCGGCGCCGCCGATGACGATGACGACGTTCGGGTCGCGCCAGGTGTGGTCCGCGGCCTTGTCGGAGGTCAGGACGCTGACCTGTTCCCGGTCGGTGCCCAGTTCCTCGCAGACGACGAAGGTGCGGTGGATACCGCCGAGGAGCAGGGCGAGTTCGGCGGGTCCGGCGCCGGGTGAGGTCAGGACGGCGACCTTGCCGTGCGCGCGGCAGACGTTGACGGCGCGGCGCAGGGTGCGGGGGTGGGCGACGACGACCTGGGCGTCGTCCCAGGGCATGCCGGCGCGGGCGAAGGCGGCGGCGACGGCGGAGACCGCCGGGACCACCTCGACCTCCAGGCCGTGCTCCGGGGCGCGCAGGGTGCGTACGACGCCGAAGAAGCCGGGGTCGCCGTCGGCGAACACGACGGCGGTGCCGCGGTGGCCGGCGATGCGGCGGGCGGCGAGGCCGAGGCTGCCGAGGCGGACGCGCTCGGCGGTGGGCGGGACCTCGGGGAGGTCGAGGTGGTGCGGGGCGCCGGCCACGAGCGTGGCGGCGGAGAGCGCGGACCGGGCTGCCGCGGTCAGGGGCGAGCCGTCCCAGCCGATCACCGTGACCCGGTCGGCCATCTTCGTCAGTCTCCTGGTGTGGGGGCAGGGGAAGCTTCGTCGGGGGGGAGCGGGCACGGTGAGACTACCTGGTCATCGCGTGGGCACCGGGTCGGGTCAGTGCCAGTCGGCGCCGACGGCGTAGCCGTTCGCGTCGGCCCGCTGCCCGAAGACGGTGCCGCCGGCGTAGGCGTCGTACCCGTCGTAGCCCTCGTAGTCGTCCGTGTCGTCGAGGTCCTCGGGGACGAGGCTCCACACGATGAGGTCGGTGCGGGTGTCGGTCCAGGTGCCGTCGGCGGTCTGGGTGCGCACTATCCACGCGTTGCGCAGGACGCCCTCGCTGATGCAGCCGATCTTCTGGGCGACCTGCTGGGAGGCGGTGTTGCCGGCGGCGGTGCGCAGTTCGAGGCGCTCGAAGCCCTGGTCGCGGAACAGCCACTGGGCGACGGCGAGCACGGACTCGCTGGCGTAGCCCTCGCCGCGGGCCCAGGGTGCGGTGAGGTAGCCGACCTCGGTGGCGCGGGTGCGCCAGTTGGTGTTCTGGAGGTGGACGATGCCGACGAGGCGGTGAGTGAGGAACTCGGTGACGGCGAGGACGATGCCGCGGCCCTCGGTGCGTTCGGCGTGGGACTGGCGAGTGGCCCAGGCGCGTGCGTCGGCGAGGGTGTAGGGGTGGGGCGCGGAGGTCCAGGCGGTGATCTGCTCGTCGTTCATCATCTCGGCGAGCGCGGTGACGTCCTCTTCCTCGAAGGAGCGCAGCACCAGCCGGTCCGTGCTGATGGTGACGTCCGGGAAGGTGGTAGTCATGCGCAGCTCCAAGCCTGGGACCGTGGTGCGACCGTGGTGCGGTACGACCCCGTGCGGGACCGTTGGTGACGGACCGTCGTACGGGTCGTAGCCCACAGCATGCAGCATCGCCCGGGGGAAGTGCAGGGCCGGGGTTGCCCGGAAGCGGGCACGGCTCGGCCCCGCGCGCCGCCGGGCGCGCGGGGCCGGGAGGGTCAGGCCTGAGGGGTGCCGAAGGCCGGGGTGACCGAGCCCTGGTACTTCTCCTCGATGAACTTCTTGACGTCGTCGGAGTTGAGGAGCTTGGCGAGCTTCTGGATCCGGGCGTCGTTCTGGTTGCCGTCCTTGACCGCGAGGAAGTTGGCGTAGGGGTTGCCCTCGGCCTTCTCCAGGATCAGCGCGTCCTTGGCGGGCGACAGGTCGGCCTCGATGGCGTAGTTGCCGTTGATGACGGCGGCGTCCACGTCGTTCAGGGCGCGCGGGACCGTGGCGGCCTCCAGCTCCTTGAACTCCAGGCCCTTCTTGTCGGTGATGTCGGACAGCTTGGCGCTGGTGCCGACGCCTTCCTTGAGGGTGATCAGGTTGTTGGCCGCGAGGAGCTGGAGCGCGCGGCCCTCGTTGGTGGTGTCGTTGGGGACGGCGATGGTCTGGCCGGGCTTGATGTCCGTGACGGCCTTGGCCTTCTTGGAGTACAGGCCGAGGGGCTCCAGGTGCACGTTCACGACGGGCACGATGTGCGTGCCGTTCTTCTTGTTGAAGTCGTCGAGGTACGGCTTGTGCTGGAAGTAGTTGCCGTCGACCTGGCCCTGCTCGGTGGCGGTGTTCGGCAGGACGTAGTCCGTGAACTCCTTGACCTCGAGCTTCAGGCCCTCCTTCGCCGCGAGCTTGTCCTTCACGAAGTTCAGGATGTCGGCGTGCGGGCTCGGGGAGGCCGCGATGACGAGCGGCTTGCTCTCGTCGGTCTTGCCGCCCTCGGCCTTGGTGGAGGACGGGTCCGAGGAGCTGCCGCAGGCGGTGAGGCCGAGGGCGAGCGCGGAGGTGGCGGCGGCGAGGGCGGTGAGCTTGACGTTCTTACGCACGAAGAGTGCCTTTCTTGCTGAACAAGTCCCGAAGACTTGCTGGTGGTGGCCCAAGCACGACAAGTGCGGGCGTTCTGGGGGGTGGGAAAGTCGGTGGGGCCGGGCCGGGGGGCCGTCAGGCGGTCCGGCCGCGGCGGGCCAGCAGGCGGACCACGCCGTCGCCGATCAGCTGGATCACGGTGACGAGGGCGATCAGGACGACGACGGTGGCGACCATGAAGCCGGTCTCGAAGCGCTGGAAGCCGTAGGTGATGGCCTTGGAGCCAAGCCCTTCGCCGCCGACCGCGCCCGCCATGGCGGAGTAGCCGACCAGCGTGATGACGGTGGTGGTGACGCCGGCGACCAGGGAGGGCAGGGCCTGCGGGAGCAGAACCTTGCCGACCATGGTGGGGACGGAGCCGCCCATGGACTCGACGGCCTCGATCAGGCCGTGGTCCACCTCGCGGACGGACGTCTCGACGAGTCGGGCGAAGAAGGGGATGGCGCCGATGGCGAGCGGGACGATCATGGCGGTGGGGCCGATGAAGGTGCCGACGACCGCCGTGGTGACCGGGATGAGGAAGATCAGCAGGATGATGAACGGCAGCGAGCGGCCGATGTTCACGATGACCCCGAGGACCTTGTTGAGCGGCTGGTTCTGCAGCAGTCCGCCCTTGTCGGTGAGGACCAGGAGGATGCCGAGGGGCAGTCCGCCGAGGACGGTCACCAGAGTGGACCACAGCACCATGTAGAGGGTGTCGTACGTGCCCTGGGTGAGCAGGGGCTGCATCTCGGACCAGGTCACTTGGCACCATCCTTGACCAGTGCGGCGATCTCGGAGTCGAGCTCCGCGTCGATGTCGGCGTCTGCCCCGGCGTCGACGACGTCGACCTGGAGCCCCTGCTCGCGCAGGAAGCCCACCGGCACGACGTTGTCCTCGTAGCGGCCGGGCAGCTCGATGCGCATGCGGCCGATCTGCCGGCCGGCGACGGTGTCCATCGCGGCGCCGAGGATCGAGATGTCGATGTTGTACGTCCGCGACAGCTGGGAGATGACCGGCTGCGCGGCGGCCTCGCCGTGGAAGGTGACGTCGACGACCGTGCGGTCGGGGCCGGTCGCGGCGCCGGTGACCGGGAAGAGCTCGCCCGCGAGCTCGGAGCCGGGGGTGGCGAGCAGTTCGGAGACGGTGCCGGACTCGATGACGCGGCCGTTCTTCATGAGGGCGGCCGAGTCGCAGACGGACTTGACCACGTCCATCTCGTGCGTGATGAGCAGGACGGTCAGGCCGAGCTGCTGGTTGAGGTCGCGCAGGAGCTGGAGGATCGAGCGGGTGGTCTCGGGGTCCAGCGCGCTGGTGGCCTCGTCCGACAGCAGCACCTTGGGGTCGCCGGCCAGGGCGCGGGCGATGCCGACGCGCTGCTTCTGGCCGCCGGAGAGCTGGCCGGGGTAGGCCTTGGCCTTGTCGGCGAGGCCGACCAGGGCGAGGAGTTCGAGGGCCTTGCGGGAGCGTTCGCGGCCGGAGACGCCGAGGATCTCCAGGGGCAGTTCGATGTTGCCCTGGACGGTGCGCGAGGACAGCAGGTTGAAGTGCTGGAAGACCATGCCGATCCGGCTGCGGGCCTCGCGCAGCTCCTTGGAGGCGCGGCGGCCGCGGCCGGCGAGGGCGGTCAGGTCGACTCCGTCGACGCTGACGGTGCCGGTGGTGGGGCGCTCCAGCAGGTTCACGCAGCGGATCAGGGAGGACTTGCCGGCGCCGCTCTGGCCGATGACTCCGTAGACCTCGCCCTCACGGACGTGGAGGTCGACGCCGTCCAGGGCGGTGACCTCGCGGCCACGGGACTGGTAGACCTTCGTGAGGCCCGATGTGGTGATCACAGGATTTCCGTCGCTGTCGAGTGCACGGCGCAGCGGGGTGCCGGGCACGGGGCAAACATCTGGGGGACGCGATACGGGTCGGACCGTCAGAAAACGATCATGTCGACTCGCGCGTGGGGCAGGAGCGGTCCCCGCTGTGGGAAGCGGTGGCGGAGCGGCTCAGCCGGTCTCGCTTCGGGGCGCGAGGTGCGGTGGGGGGCCCTCAGAAGGCGCGCATTCGACACATACAACGAGCACCGGGCGTCATCGTCGCCTCGGTCGCAAGGGTGCGGCTGCTCGTCGTGGTCATGGGTTCAAGTAAAGCAGACCTCTCCCGTGACCGATCAATGCCGTCCGGTATCCGGACGCCTTTCGACCACATACCGGACTACAGCGGTCAGCGTCAGCCGTCTGTCCCGACGGTGAGAACCGCGGCGCCGACCTGCACGGACACGGCCACGGGTCCCCTGCGACCACGTCCGCGTCGAGCTCCGCCGCGGGGCGCGTTGTGGTCAAGGCCACGGTCCGCATTCCGGCCGCCCTTCCGGCCTCGCGACCGGCGGGGGCGTCCTCGAAGACCACGCACCGGGGCGGGTCCGCGCCCAGGCCGCCGGCGGGAAAGGTCTCCGGGTCGGGCTTCCCGCGGGTGACCTGGGCGGCAGCCGAGCGTGCCGTCGTTGTCGAGCAGGAGGGCGTCGGCGTGGAGGTTCATGCCGTCCAGCACAGCGCGGGCCCAGGGGTGCGCGCATCGGGTCTTTCGGCCCGTAATACCCTCGCTGCATGCTCGACGCCCTGACGGTCGCCATCGGTGTGGCCGCACTCGCCCTCGCCGCCTGGTGCGGCCACGCCGCCTGGCGGGACCAGCCCACCAAGGACTGGCACTTCATCGGCATGGCCGTGGTGACCGCGCTGGTCCTGGCCCAGCTGGTGGTCGGGCTGGTGAAGCTGGCCGGCGGCGGCGAGCCCGACGAGGGCACGGTGATCTTCGTGGCCTACCTGCTGGGCGCCTTCGCGACGGTCCCGGCCGCCGGGATGCTCTCGCTGACCGAGCGCACGAAATGGGGCTCGGTGACGGTGGCCGCGGGTGCGCTGGTCCTCGCCGTGCTCGAGGTACGGCTCTACGACATCTGGGGAACGACCGGTGCCTGACACGACGACCGACACGCCGGCCGGCCGCAGGCGGCTCGTCTCGGGGCCCGGGTTGCTGCTGGTCTGGCTGTACGGGGTGATGGTGGTCGGCGCCGTCTCCCGGTCCGCCTACCAGATCTCCACCGAGTTCGACCGGGCGCCGCTGGCGTACGCGCTGTCCGGCGTCGCCGCGCTGGCGTACGCGTTCATCACCTACTCGCTCGTGCGCGGCGGGGAGCGGGCCCGCCGGGCCGCGCTGGTCTGCTGCGCGGCCGAGCTGGCCGGCGTACTGGCGGTGGGGACCTGGACCCTGGTCCGGCCGGAGGCCTTCCCCGACACGACGGTGTGGTCGCAGTTCGGGATGGGCTACCTGTTCATCCCGGTGATCCTGCCGATCACCGGGATGCTCTGGCTGCGCAGGCGCTGACGCACGGGCCGGCGCTCTGAACCGCCGCCCGGCACGATCCGAAGGGACGCCTAGGCGCTGACCGCGAAGTCGGCGGCGTCCTTGGCTTCCTTCTCCAGTATCACCAGCTGGACCCCGTCGGACGCGGTGCGGCCGCCGACCCGGGTGTAGCCCGCCTTGCGGTAGAGCCGCAGGTTGGACTCGCTCCGGTGCCCGGTGTGCAGGCGGAAGCGGACGGTGCCGCCGCCGCCGGCGAGGGCCTCCTCGACGGCGCGCAGCAGGCGGGCGCCGAGGCCGTGGCCCTGGAGCCGCGGGTGGACGCACAGCTTGGTGATCTTGCCGGTGCCGTCCTCGTCGACGCTGCCGCGGACGGAGCCGACGACCTCGTCGCCGAGCCGGGCCACCAGGACCGTGTCCGCGGCGAGCTCCCCCTTGAGGGAGTCCAGGGACTGGGTGAGCGGCTGGATGAGGTAGTTGCCGTACAGCTCGGCCTCGCGCTGGAAGGCCAGGTACTGCAGTTTGAAGATCTGCTCAGCGTCCTCGGCGGCCGCCGCCGAAATGGTCACGCTCATGCCCATGTGCGCATGCCTCCCGCTCACCTGGTAGCCCGTCGGTCTACCGCTCCTTTCCCCGCAGGCCAGGAGCCGCAACCTCTGCAGCCAGCATTCTGCGCAGACATCCCAGGCAACGGGAACGGACGGGCCCCAAACTTCCTTGTGAGATACCCAACTCTCCTGCGATTTCACGGTAAGTGAGGTCTCGGGGCGAGAGAAGTGCCTGCATGAGTTCCGGACAGCGTCCCGGCAGCCGGGCCACCGCCGACCGCAGGGCCCGGTTCGACTCGCCGTGCAGGAGCGCGTTCTCCGGCTCCGCTCCCCGGCCCGCTGCCGCTCCGGCCGCGGGCCCGGACGGCGGGCCGCCGTCCCCCGAGCGGCGGCGCCTGCCCTCGGCGACGGGGCGGCGCCGGTCGTTCGGGTCGTACGGAACCTCCCGGCGGACGCGGCGGCGGGCCAGGCGGGCCTCGGCGCGTACCGCCCGGCGCAGCCAGCGCGCGGGCTCGGCCGGGTCGGTGGGGTCGGGGGCGCGGCGGCCGCTCTCCAACAGCCTGACCCAGACGGCTTGTTCCAGGTCGGCCGCGTCGACTCCGGTGCCCGGTGCCTCCGCGGCCGCTTCGGCGGAGAGCAGCGGTCCGAGGTTCTCGAGGAGGTCGGCCTTCATCAGCAGGTCCATGCCGGGCGGGACGAGCGGGCCGGGCCCGGCGGTTTCCGCGCCGGGCCCGGGCCACCCGTTCGAGCGGTAGCGGTCAGCGGTTGACGGGCCGCCGGCCCGGACGGAAGTCCTCGGCGGCGAGCAGACCGGTGTCCGGGTTGTCGGTGAAGATGCCGTCGATGCCCTGCTCGAAGTACGTGCGGAACGCGCCGAAGGCGTCGCCGTAGGCGGCCGGATCGGTGCCCTTGCGGTATTCGGCCGGCAGGAAGCTGTTCTCGTTGCGCACGGTGTAGGGGTGCAGGAGGAGTCCGCGGGCGTGGGCGTCCCGGACCAGGGTGGTGGGGGCGCCGAGCCGGCCGGACGCGTCGCGCGGGAGGATCAGGTCCATGGTCGGGCCGATGCCCTGGGCGAAGCCGGCGATCCACTTCAGCCCGGCGGGCGTGACCAGGTCGGCGACCGTACGGGGGTCCTTCGCCAGTTCGAAGTCCCAGGGGCGGGTGTGCGCGGCGGAGAGCAGCACCACGCGCGGGGCGGAGACCAGCCGGGAGAGCCGCTGGATGCTGGACGGTTCGAAGGACTGGAGGAACAGCGCGGCGTCGCGGCCGTCGCGTCCGTGACGGCGCAGCAGCTTCGCGAGGGGCTCCTCCAGGCCGAGGCCGAGGCTCCGGAAGTAGCTGGGGTGCTTGGTCTCGGCGTGCAGCCATACCCGCTTGCCGCGCCGCCTGCCCTCGCGGTCGGCCCAGCGCAGCACCTCGTCGAAGGTGGGCACGGCCCAGCGGCCGTCGTAGAGGGTGTTGCGCTGGCGGACGGCGGGGATGCGTTCCTTGGCCCGCAGCGTCTTCAGCTCGGCGAGGGTGAAGTCCTCGGTGAACCACCCGGTGACGGAGACCCCGTCGACGGACTTGGTGGTGCGCCGGGAGGCGAACCCGGGGTGGTCGGCGATGTCGGTGGTACCGCCGATCTCGTTCTCGTGACGGCACACGAGGTGGCCGTCGCGGGTCGGGACGAGGTCCTGCTCGATGACGTCGGCGCCGAGGTCGAGGGCGAGCTGGTAGGAGCCGATGGTGTGCTCGGGGCGGTAGCCGCTGGCGCCCCGGTGGCCGATCACCGTCGGTACGGGGAGGTCCCGGTATCCGCCGTCGCCGCGGTCCGCCTCCGCCGCCGCCGCGGTTCCCGCCGGGATGCCCGCCGCGGCCGCGCCCGCCGCCAGGACGGCCGCTCCCAGGACCGTGCGCCGTGCTGCCCCACGCTGCGTCATGCGTGCCACTCCCCGTCGTAAAAGGGCCGCGGGTCCCGGGATCTCTGGTGTCGCGCGGCCCCCGATCGGCGTGCCGATGGTAGGCAGGGGGTGGTGGCCGGCGGACGTGTGCGGAGGGAACATGGCGGAAACGCGCGTCAACACTGCGTATCCGACGCGTGAACCCGATGTGCGATCAGAGCCGACCCGCGAGTATCGTCCTCACCTGCACTACCGCCGTGTGGTGGCGTGTGCGAACCCGCTTTTCGATGCCGGAGGGCCCACGTTGTTCCGTACCGCGCTCATCAAAGCCACTGTCGGACCGGTCATGCGCATGATGTTCCGCACCCGTGTGGAGGGCATCGAGAACATCCCCGGGACCGGGCCGGTGATTCTGGCGGGCAACCACCTCACCTTCATCGACTCGATGATCCTGCCGCTGGTGTGCGACCGCACGGTCCACTTCATCGGCAAGGACGAGTACGTGACGGGCAAGGGGGTCAAGGGCCGCCTCATGGCGTGGTTCTTCACCGGCTCCGGGATGATCCCCGTCGACCGCGACGGCGCCAACGGCGGGGTCGCGGCCCTGATGACCGGTCGCCGCGTCCTCGAAGAGGGCAAGGTCTTCGGCATCTACCCCGAGGGCACCCGCTCCCCCGACGGCCGCCTGTACCGCGGCCGCACCGGCATCGCCCGGCTGACGCTGATGACCGGCGCCCCCGTGGTCCCGTTCGCCATGATCGGTACCGACAAGCTCCAGCCCGGCGGCGCCGGCATGCCGCGGCCGGGACGCGTCACGGTCCGCTTCGGCGAGCCGATGGAGTTCTCCCGCTACGAGGGCATGGACCGCGACCGGTACGTGCTGCGCGCCGTCACCGACTCGGTGATGGCCGAGGTCATGCGCCTCTCGGGCCAGGAGTACGTCGACATGTACGCCACCAAGGCGAAGGCCGCCTGAGGCCGGGCCGGGCCGCGGGCCCGGCCTACTGCCGCTGGAGGGACCGGCTGACGCCCGCCGCCGTCGTGGTGGCGAGGATCCAGCCGGTCACGATCAGCAGGTACGACAGCCACTGGTGCCAGCCGCTCGGCGCGTACGCGGACTCCTGTCCGAAGCCGACGATCGGCAGCATCAGGTCGAGCGTGTAGAACACCGGGTTGAAGTCCGGCGCCTCCCCCGCCTTGAGGGGCCTCGGCGGACCGGTCCAGTAGGCGACGACCCCGGTGGCCAGCAGCGCCAGCAGCCAGCCCGCCGCGCGCATCGGCCGGAACCCGTAGCCCACCGTGACGTCCTGGAGCAGGCCCCAGGCGCGGGCGTGCCGGGGCAGGGTGCGGCGGTGCCGGCGCAGCTTGGCGAGCTGGACGGTGCGGGCGGCGGCCTCGTCGCCCGCCGTGCGGTACGCCGCGGCGAGCTGTTCGTAGGCGTACGGGAGGTAGCCCGCCTCCTCGCGTTCCAGAGCGGGCAGCCGTTCCTCGGCGGGGAGGTGCGGGGCCAGGGTCCGGTAGGTGAGTCCGTCGATGCGGATCTCCTGCGGCCAGGTCTCGGGGGGCATGTGCAGCCGGTCGAACTGGGAGCGCCGCAGGTTCAGGCCGCCCTGGATGGTCTCGCAGGAGCGCAGCCACACCTCGCCGGCCAGGCAGCTGGAGGCGCGCAGGGCGACGCCACCGGGGTTGAGGAAGCGGGCGTAGGCGAAGTTGAGCTGACCCGGGATGCGGGCACCCGTCAGGTTGACGCGGCCGCGGGCCTCCATCCGCATGGCGCGCAGGTCCGTGCCGACCGTCAGGGTCTCGGCGTGCAGGGCGGTGCCGCCGGGGGCGAGCAGCCGGGCGCCGTCGAGGTTGATCTGGCCGCCGACGGTGGCGCCGTTGATGCGGGTCTCGCCGTGGACGGTGAGGTCCATCGCGATGACGTCGGTTCCGATGTCGGCGTGGTTGAACTGCAGGATCGGTTCCGCGGCCTCGTCCTCGCCGCCCGGGCTGCCGATGACCGCGCGCTGGAGGAAGAGTCCGCCGGCTATCCGGGCGCCGGACAGCCGGACGGGGCCGGTGATCGTGCAGCAGGGCATCCGCAGGACGACGTCGATGCTGACGGAGGTGCCGGTCAGCCCGGGCAGCGCCGAGTCGCTGAGCACCAAGGCCCGCAGCTGGGCCCCGTACACGAGGGGTTTGCGCTCGAACCAGCAGCCGCGCAGCCGGATCGCGTGCTGGACCACGGCGTACTTCAGGTCCAGCTTGCCCGTGATCCGGGCGCCGCGGACGTTGAGTCCGGCGACCAGACCGGGGGTGCTGGGGCCGTTGAGCAGCAGGGCCGTGACCACCTCGGCGCGCACGGTGCGCTCCGGGCCCCAGCCGTCGCCCTCGGCGGCGTCCTCGTCCGGGCCGGTCCGGAAGTCGACGCGTTCGCCGCGCGGGAAGGCGTCCCACACGCGGCGTTCGGCCGGGGTCAGATCGTTGATCTCCATCGCTGGGGATGGTGTCCCGCGGTCCACGAACTGTCAACTGTGTTCAGAGCGGCACCTTTTGGCCGGATCGCACCTGGTCAGTGCTCGATTCCGTCCTGGAGTTCCTGCCCCTTGAGCAGGAACCAGGCGGCCGCGGCGGTGGCCAGCAGGACGGCCGCGCCGACCCCCGAGGCGAGCCGCAGGCCGTCCACGAAGGCCTCCTGGGCCGCGCCCACCATCTGCCCGGCGGTCTGCGGGTCCAGCTGCTTGGCGGCTTCGACGGCTCCGCCGAGGGATTCGTGGGCGGCGTCCGCGACGGGTGCGGGGACGGAGGCGGGGGCCGTGAAGCTCTGGTAGACGCCGGTGACGACGGAGCCGAGCAGGGCGATGCCGAGCGCGGCGCCGAGCTCGTACGCGGTCTCGGAGACGGCGGAGGCGGAGCCGGCCTGCTCCTTGGGGACGCTGGAGAGGATGACGTCGGCGGTGACGGTGAACGAGAGGCCGGCGCCGAGGCCGACGGCCAGCAGGGCCGCGCCGAGCAGCGGGTAGCCGGTGTCCTTGTGGATCACGGTGAGGACGCCCAGGGCCATTCCGATGGCGGCGAGACCGCCGACGACCGTGGAGCGCACCGAGTACCTGCGGGCGTACCGGCCGGCGAGCAGACCGGTGACCACCGCGCCGACGGCGGCGGGCAGCTCCGCCAGGCCCGCCTCCAGCGGGTCGCGTCCCTGGACGAGCTGGAGGAACTGGGAGAGGAAGAAGACGAGTCCGGAAAGGCCGAAAACGGTCAGCAGGTCGGCGAGGACGGCGCCGGAGAAGCCGCGGTGCTTGAAGAGCCGCATGTCGAGCAGCGGGGACGGCAGGCTGAACTGGCGCCGGACGAACGCGTACAGGCACGCGCCGCCGATGACGGCGGCCGCCCAGACGCCCCAGGTCGGGCCGTGGGTGGCGACCTCCTTGACGGCGTAGACCACGCCGATCACGCCGACGAGGGAGAGGACGACGCTGACCAGGTCCCAGGGGCCCGCGACCGGGTTCTTGGACTCGGGCAGCAGCTTGACGCCGACGACCACCAGGACGATCATCACGGGCAGGTTGATGAGGAAGACCGAGCCCCACCAGAAGTGCTGGAGCAGGGCCCCGCCGACGACCGGTCCGACGGCCGCGCCCGCCGAGGCGGCGGCGCCCCAGATGCCGATCGCGAGGCTGCGCTCCCGGGGGTCCTGGAAGATGTTGCGGATCAGCGCGAGGGTGGACGGCATCAGGGTGGCGCCGGCCACGCCGAGCAGGGCCCGGGCGACGATCATCATCTCGGGGCTGGTGGCGTACGCGTTCAGGACGGAGACGGCGCCGAAGGCCGTGGCGCCGACGAGGAGCAGCTTCTTGCGGCCGATGCGGTCGCCGAGGGAGCCCATGGACACGAGCAGGCCGGCGATGACGAAGGAGTAGATGTCGCCGATCCACAGCAGCTGGGTGCCGGACGGCTGGAGGTCCTCGCTGAGGGCCGGGGTCGCGAGCCCGAGCACGGTGGCGTCCACCGCCACCAGCAGGACGGCCAGGACCAGCACGCCGAGCGCCAGCCAGCGTCCGGGGCCCTTTCCTTCCGCCCCCTTGTGCCTGCTCAGCTCTTCGGTTCGGCTCATCACTCCACGCTCCGTCGTGCACCACCGAGCAGCAGCTCGATGATCATGTACTGAAAGTCCTTGGCGGCCACGCGGCCGTCCATCACGGCCCACGCGCAGGTGCCGATGAGCCCGTAAAGGGCCTCGGTGAGCCAGGCGGGGCTCAGGTCGATCCTGATGTCGCCCTCCTGCTGGCCGCGCCGGAAGAGCGCGCCGACGCGGGCGTCCAGGCGGGCCCATCCCTCGTGGATCCCGTCCCCCTCGAACAGCTGGTTCTCGGTGACGAGGAAGGCCAGCAGTTCCGCGTTGGGTTCGGCCTCGGCGACGAGGCGCCGCAGCGCGTCCACCGCCGTGCCCTCGTCGAGGCGGGCGTTGTCGAACGCCACCTCGAACTCCCGGATCCCGAGCTCTTCGAGCGCCAGGACGAGGGCGTCGCGCCCCGCGAAGTGCCGGTGGAGGGTGGCGCGCCCGATCCCGGCGGCGCGCGCGACCTCGTCCATCGTCGCGGTCGACTTGCGGGAGAGCAGGGCCGCCGCGTCGCGGAGCACCTGGTCACGATCCATGGCCATGAGACAACCATAACCCGAATGAGACGCCACTGTCTCATGGGACAGGAAAATGGGCTGCCCCCGGGCCGCCCGGAAGGAATGCTGCCGAGATGAATCCGCCGAACCCGCCCAGGCCGCTCCTGCTGATCGACGTGGACGGGCCGCTGAACCCGTACGCCGCGAAGGCCCAGCGCCGCCCCGAGGGCTACACCACCCACCGGATGCGCCCGACGGGCTGGCGCGAGGCCGAGAGTGCGAAGCCGCTGCGGGTCTGGCTGAACCACGGGCACGGCGCGGAGCTGCGCGCGCTGGCGCGGACGTACGACCTGGTGTGGGCGACGACGTGGAAGGACGAGGCCAACGACTGGATAGGCCCGCACCTGGGGCTGCCCCGGCTGCCCTTCGTCGACTGGCCGGTGATGCACGGGCGCGCCCCGCGCGGGACCTTCTGGAAGACCCAGTACGTCCTCCCGTACGCGGGGACGCGCCCCTTCGCATGGATCGACGACGACATCCGGGCCGCGGACCGCGAGTACGTGGCCATGCACCACCCGGCCCGGGCGCTGCTCCTGCGCGTCGACGAGCAGGTCGGGCTGACCCGTGCCGACTTCGACGCGCTGGCGGACTGGGCGGGGTAAGGGCCGCCGCGGTCCCGGAGCCCGGAACGCCGGAGGGGGGGGGGGGGGGGGGGGGGGGGGGAGAGGACGCGGCGACCGGGACGCGACCACACGAAACATGTAGAGAGAGCCCAACCGGCAGGTCGAGGTGAAGTCGTTGTTTGG
>NZ_JBHXSY010000066.1:0-24363 GCF_042715295.1 Streptomyces sp. NPDC058701
CGCAGGCCAAACACCCGCCAGCCGCGCCACCAACCTGTCCGGACAACACACCTAGAACCTCACGCGCCTGAGGCTGGGTCGGTATTGCTGGACGTACCAGACCTAGGTGCAGGCCGAGGTGACCGCGGCCCTGGCCTCGCCCAGTGACTTCGAACCCGGTCCGGTGCTGCCGCCGCGGGACACCGCGGCCTGGCCCGGCCGTGGCTTCGTGGTCCGAGACGGAGACTACGTCTTCGCCCATTGGCCGGATGACTGCCACCGTCTGGCACAGGCCTACCTCGCCGTGCTCCGCTCCCACCGGTCCGTGCTCACCCCGTGATTCGAGCGGACGCGGACCGGGCGACGGATGCGCTTCGGGAGTCTCAAGCGGCGCCGGTCGCAAGCATCCCGCGGTTCTCGAGGCCCTGCACGACCTCACGTGTGAGCGGCATGTTGGTTACGCAGACGACGGCTTCGGCGGACGAGGACCGGCGGGCGGGGTGGGCCAGCCGCACGAGCCGAAGGCCTCTCCATCCCTGCCGCGACTCTGCGCAGCCGGATCCACGGCAGGGCGATGCCAGCGGTCACGACGGCGAGCGTGCGGGAACGGGGCGGTCCCAACCCGGGTGCGATGACTTCCTGGCGTGCCGGCCGGACCGCGCTCGGTGATCGGCTCGGGACGCGCAGTTGGGTACCGGTTGCTCATCAACCGGCCCGCCGCCACCGCCACACTGGTACTCGGGCCCGGTTCCCACTGGGAAGGGGGTGCTTCGGAGACACTTCGGGCTCAACGTCCGGGCGTGCAACCGCCCCCCTTGCCCTGCACTGCCTGGAAATCCGCGCGGAGGGAGGAATCCTCCGCCCGACGCTCCTCCCTCCGTGCGGAGTCCACCCCATTGGATACCGGTGTCGACCATGACCGACTGGAACGTCGCGGCCCTCCTCACCACGGGTCTGATCGGCGTGGCCGCTGTCGCCTTCGGGGTCGCCGGCGCGTGGTTGCCGGGGCGGCGCGGCTCGCCGAGGAGGCCGGTGCCCGGCGAGCACGCATGAGGCCGTCGGCCCCCTCGCGACGGAGGGGGCTGACATCTCGAGACACGAAAGCTCGGGGCGGAGCGAGCGGAGACCGACGACTCGACGTCCATCACCGCCGCGTCCGGCCGATGGGAAGCGACGCACGGCGCGCTGCGCCCGGGTTCAGCGCTCCGTGGATCCGGCGCCCAATCTGCGAACCCGAGCGAGAGGCTCCCACTCGAACCGCATAGAGGCTCGGCACACGGGAAGCGCCGCCACGCGAACGCATGGCGGCGCTTCCCTCCACCCCACAGCGGAGAATCACTCGGGCGGTACCGCGTCGGTGACCGGTGGGCAAGGTGGGATTCGAACCCACACGCCCCGAGGGGCCGCAGATTTTAAGTCTGCCGCGTCTGCCCTTCCGTCACTTGCCCGTCGCCATGACCGTATGGCTCTCCGGATAAGGGCTCGAGAGTACTCAGTGCTCCAATGCGCGGGTCACCAGAGCTGAAGACGGTTCTTGAGGTTGGCGGCGTAGTCGGTCCAGAACTTGTTGACGGCGCCGCTGTCGACGGACGCCTGCGCTGCCAGGGTCCACGGGCCCCACCCCTCCACCTTCATACGGAGCGCGAAGGTGGCGGGCTGCTGGTAGAAGGTAAAGCGGATGAAGCGGTCCGCCCCTTCGGAGTGGCCGGGAAGTGACTTGAGCGTGAAGCTCGTCGCCGTACGGTCTACCACCGAAACCGGGTTGGTCGTGCCGAGGAAGAAGAGGTCGCACCGGACCGGCGGGTCCGTCACCGGCGGCAGGTCCGACCATGCGCCGCAGTCGGAGGCGAACGGGAACGTGCTCTTGAAAGTCGTGTCCGCCGCGGTCATGACGCTGGCCGGGTCGAGGATCAGACTGAACCCCAGCGAGTAGTCGTACTCGTAGGAATAGGGCGAAACCACCAGCGAGGCAGAGTTGCCGGGCTTCTGGACGGCGGGCGCCTCAGAGGCAGACGCCGGGACGGTCGTCAGAACGGACGCCATCGCCGCTGCGGTGAGACCCGACAGCAGGACCCTTTTGACTGCAAAGTTCACGAATACTCCTAGATCCGGAGCCCGGAAATGTTTTCGGGACGCGGAAACTATGTCCTCCGAAAATTCGAATCGAATGAGTAATGAAGCCTCAAAAACGCTGAATTCATTTTGAGCCGGCCGTCAGAATCGGCCATTTTGCGGCATGCGGCGCCACCTGCTGAGGGACGGCGCGCACGGGGCAGCTGAATCACGCCCGTCGTGCCGTGAGTAGCCTCTACTCGCTCCCCGCATGGAGGGGGCTCCTTCAAGGGGGAGTGACCTGGAGCAATTCACCGAAACGGGCGGATGAGCACGCGGCGGGCCGCCGACCGAGTCCTTCCGATCCCGATCGACCGCGGACGCGCTCATGGCGACTCAGACGGACACGGCCACCGGAGACTGGACGAGCTCCTCGCCGAAGCCTCCAGGGCCCGAGAAGCCGCCGATCCAGCAGGCCTCCCGGCTGTTGCAGGAAGTCCGGACCCTGGCCGGGCCACTCGGCCCATTCGCCCTCGCCCGCGTGCGCCTGGGCGACGCGCTCCACGCACACGCCTTCGTTGATTTCAGGACGGCCGAGACGCTTCTCGGTCAGGTGCTCGCCAACGCGGAGAACAACGCGGTCCCGACCCCCACGGCGTTCCTCCTCGAAGTACGGGTCGGGGCGGGTAGTCTGGCGCGGCTGCTGGGCTGGCTCCCCCAAGCCGAGCAATTCCTCAAAGAGACGCTCCAAGCCTACGAACGCACACCTGACACGACCACCGACCAGGTCGCCCAGGTGTGCGACGAGCTCGGCCTGCTGCACCTGCGTACCCATCAGTTCGACCAGGCGGGCACCTACCTACTCCGCGCCATGGCCGCACTGGAGTCCGCACACGGACACGATGGGCTCCCGCTGGCCCCGGTGTGCCACAAGATCGGCCGCCTGGCCGCCGTGCGGGCGGACCCGCAGGGGGCTCACGAGGCCTTCCCCCGAGCACTGCGCATCCGGGAGCGTGTCCTGGGCCCCGACCATCTCGCCACGGCCGTGGACCGCGTCTCCGTCGCCGACTCCCTTTCGCGGCTGCGCCGTGAAGAGGGGGGGCCAACTGCACCGTGCACTGACGACGTTGCGCCGGGTGAGGGGTCCTCAGCACTACAGGGTCGCCGTCGTCCTGAACAACCTGTGCGGCATCGCCCTGCGACTCGGACGCGACGGGGTAGCCGAACGGTACTTCGGGCAGGCGCTCGCCATAAAGACCGCGCTCGTCGGTGCGGACCATCCCGACCTGGCCCAAGCGATGGTCAACCTCGCCCTGGCACAGCGCGGTCAGGGCGGCGAGGCCGACGCCGCGGCCCTGTACCAGCGCGCGCATGAACTGCTCACCGGAACAGTGAAGCCCGGGCAGACGCTCCTACGGACGGTCAAGGATGCCTTGCAGAGCATGCTCGGGGGATGAGGCGGCCGGCCCGCACCGCGGAGGAGGGCTCCGGGGTGCGCCCCCGGGCGGTCGGGGGTGCGGGACTGAGCCCGACGCGGGTTCGAGGTGCGACCAACGACAGCGAGCTGTCGAGCACTTGACGGCTCAGACACCATCACCGACCATGCCGGTCTACGCCGTGAAGTGGGCATGGACCGTCATGGAATGATCGACGCGCTAGCTAGGCCTGGACTTCTCGTTCGCTACGGCACCGGCGCACCGCGGCGTATGTGGGGAAGGTGCTACTCAGACGCGCCCTCGGTGCGCCACGGGTTAGCGGCCGAGCGATGGGCTCCCGGGGGCCTGCCGTGTCGTCGCCGAAAGGCGCGGACCAACGCCGCGGCCCCGCTGAACCCGACGTCACGGGCGATCGCCTCCAGTGGCAGACCAGTCGTTTCCAACAGGTCCCGCACACGCCGGTCGCGGACCTGCTCCAGCGCGGCCCGCCAGGTCGTCCCCTCGTCGAGGAATGCCCGGCGCAGCGTCGTTCGCTCATGCAGGCCGCGCGCAGGGCGTCCTGCATGGCAATCCCGGCCAGGTCCTGCTGCGCCAGCACCCGGCGGACGAGCACCGTGACGGAGCCGGGCTCCTCCAGGTCGTCGAGCATCCGTTCGGCATGCCTGCGGTGCAGTGTGGCGAGGGGCTCGTCCACCGTCCGCCGCGCCCTGCGCAGGGCGGCCGTGGGAACTACGATGATGTGCTCGTGGCCGTCGAACTGGACCGGACAGCCAAGGCTCCGGACATAGACGGACGGATCCGTGTCGCAGGCGTGGGCGAAGACGACGCGTTCGGGTGTCCACGAGGGTCCCGCCACCCAACGGGCTGCCGTGACCATGCCGACCAGCACTGCCTCCACTTGCTGACGGTGCATCATGGCGCCCGGACCGGGATCCAGCCGGTACACGACCTCCGTGCGGTCTGCCGCAGCGCGCACCCGCACTGTACCGGCCTGGCTGACCAGCGCGTGGTAGCGGCCCGCTAGGTCGGCGGCGTCCGCGAGGGTGCCGGCGGTCAGCAGTGCGTGGCCCAGGACGTGGAAGTCGGACGGTCGCAGTCCGTCGGCGACCATGAGAGTCGCAGGCGTACCGGACGCCCGGGTGGGACCCGGATACATGCGCCGACCGGCCCGGTGCCGCCGGTCATGGTGTCGCGGAAGCGGGTATCCCGCACCGGCCGCGTCCGCGACGGCTGGGCGGTGCGGTTCCGTCATGCGAGCCCGACGAGTATCAGGGCCTCGGTGGCAGAGAAGTAATCGTCGGCGGCCCGGCGCGCGGCTCCGGGGTCGTTCGCGCGGACGGCGTCCTCCAGCGGCTTGAGCCGGTCACGGGCGACCGTGCCGTTGCGGAAGAACGCTGCCGTGGCACGGTACAGCGGGGTGCACGCCTCGTCGATGATCAGGGTCGAGGACAGCAGTCCGTCGATCCTGCTCGCCCGGGCGAGCAGGAGCAGGACGCGCAGCGTGGCCCACTGGACCGCCTCCTCCCCCCGGGTCTGGGCCAGCGTGTCCATTCGACGCTGCAGTTCCCGCTTGTGGTCGGCCCCCGCCGAGGCCGCGGCCTGCACGCCGACGGCGGTACCGAGCGCCCGCCGCAGCGCCATCAGCTGCCAGGTGGCGATGTTGATCGCCTCGGGGAGGACGGTCCGCGACGCCCTGTCGCTCTCGCCGGACGGACCTGTCGCCGCAGCATCGGTGTGTTGGTGCAAGTGCGCCCCCTCGGCTGTCACTGGAGCAGTGGCTGGACCACTGGGCCAGGACTGTAAAGAGCGTCGCCTTCAACCCGCAAGGTGCGGTGGCGCCGCTCCATGCCGATCCGGCCACATCCTCCGGCATGTGCCGGAGGAGGGTGCCAGACGCTCGTCCGATCAGTCCGAGGACGGCGCAATGATCAGCCCGTCATCGGCGGGCGCCCGCGACGGGGTGACCATGACCGCCTCGGTGGGGCAGCACTCGGCGATGGCGAGCACGTCGAGGTGGTCGGCTTCCGAGGCCTCTCGTTCCGGACGTTCCGCCCGCGTGACGTCGTCCCAAGTTCGCGCCGGTCGTTCATCCTGTGACTGGTGGACCTCTGGCGCCTCGGTAGGACGTACCCGGAGGCCTTCCCCGCGTCCCGGTGTCGGCGGGCCCGCGGCCGCCGCGTCAGTCGATTGACGAGGCGGCGGGCGTCGCCAGTCGCGGGGCGACCTCGGCTGCGAACAGGCGCATGGAGCGCTCGACCTCGGCAGCGGGCGTCGTACCGACGAAGTCGAACCAGGCCAGGAACCGTCCCGTGCCTAGCCGTGCGGCAAGGGATGCCAGCGTCTCGGCACAGGTTTCGGGCGTGCCGAAGACGGCTTGTTCGGTGCGCATGGCAGCCAGGTCGAGGCGGTCCAGTCCGGAGAGCAGCCGGGTGAAGAGACCGTCCGGGTCGCCCGTCCGCCCGATGGCGGTGGTGAGGTTGGTCCGCATCAGTGCCGTGTAGTGGTCGACGGCCGGCCCCATGAGGCGTGCCACCTCGCCCTCGTTCCGCGCGGTGAAGGTCGGTGCGAGCACCGTGATGTCATCCGGGGCAGCGGCCCGATGCCCGGCTTCGGCGCGGGCCGCATGGTAGATGTCGAGGTGCCTCACCAGCACGGCCGGGGGGTTGATGTGGAGGGCCGTCAGGACCGGGATCCCCGCTCGCCCCGCGGCACGGAAGCTGTCGGCGCTGTTCGCGGCCAGCCGTATCACCGGGCCTCCGGGTTGGACGGGCCCCGGCACGACCTGGACGGCTTCAGCCGTGTAGTTGCTGCCCTGGAAGTCGAACGGCCGGCCCGGCAGCGCCGCCCGGAGGTAGTCAAGTCCCTCCTCCAGCCGCCCCCGGCTCACGGCGAGGTCGGCGCCGAAGCCCGCGTAGTGGGCGGGGTGGGTTCCGCGGCCCACTCCGAGCTCTGCCCTGCCCCCGCTGATCACGTCCAGCGTGCAGATCTCCTCGGCCACCCGCAGCGGGTGGAAGAGCGGCAGTTGGACGATCGCAGTGCCGAGGAGGATGGTCTCGGTGCGCGCCGCCAGGGCGGCGAGGAACAGCGTCGGGCAAGAGAGGACGGACTGGGAGGGGATGGTGTGCTGTTCGGCGGGCCATACCGATTCGAAGCCGAGGTCCTCCGCGAGCCGGCCCTGCGCCAGCGCGTCGCGGTACCGGGCGGCAGGTGTCTGGCCGGCACCGCAGGGAAGGAGGAAATGTACGCCGAACTTCATCCGGACTCCAGTAACCGCCGCTGTCGGAGGAGCGGCTGGAGGATTCGGCCGCGCCTGCGCCGCACCTCGGCGCGCGGCACTTGGACATGGTCACGGCCACCGGTCGATCGGGCGTGAGTATTCGATGCCCAGTACGCGGCGTTCGGACCCGGAGCGCATCGGTCGGTGGACGCGGCGGTTTGGGCAGCCATTGCTCACGGCCAGGGGCGGGAGGCTGAGTTGACTGGAATGGTGACCATCCTTCCTCCTCCTATGATCCCCACAGCGGCCGATGTGCTGACGCGTTCCGCCCGCCCGCACGCGCTGCATCCCCTGCCCCCCATCTGCGGCGTGCTCGGCCCGGCCCTCATCTGGGACGTCCGACCCGTCGCATGGGCGGCAGACGAAGCGCGAGTGCAGCTCGAAGGAGTGCTGCGTCTGTGGCGACCCGATCCGGACGTCCTGCGACGGGCGGTCCCGCTGGCGGGCGTGCTGGTACGTGCGGCGATCGCCCTGGGAGCGACGCCACTGCGCCTGCACCTCGCCCGGCGAGCCGGCCGGCTGCTGCTCGCCGTGACCTACGGCCCTGGCGTGCACGACGGCGCACGTACGTCCTACGAGGATGAGGCCAGGGTTTGGTGCGACGAACTGGACCACGTCGGGCCGTCCGCACGCGAGCCTTCCGCGGCCCTGATCGCCACCCTGTCGTGGGGGGAAGGACCACTTCACGACGGGGTGGGAACCTGACATCGGTGCCCGACGGCGAAAGGTCGACCACAGGGGACCATGGCGGCGCCGCCCCGGCGCCATACGACTGCCCCGGGGCAGGCCCCCTTCGCGCTGGCATGCCCGGCGACCGGACACAAGAGGGACGGCGAGCCCGCTTGCGCGGCAGAGGCGACCGGCTCACGCGCCGCCCTGATCGCCGTCAGGAATGCAGGCGTCGCCTCGCCCCGTCGCCGTCAGGGAGCGGCCCTTCCCACCCGTTCCGAGGACCGGAGGTCGTGGCGCGGGCAACGGTGCCGCCACCTTCCCCATCGGGGCAGCGCCGCTGACCTGAGTCAGCCGAGCAGCTGCTCCAAGAGCCCGTCCCAGTCGATGCGCTCGCCTTCCGTTCCCGCGGGCACCAAGTCGTACGTCGACGCCAACCACGCGCGCAACGGGGCCCGGGGCGCCTCGAAGAGGGCGCTCCGGCCAGCCGAGACGACGCACAGGAAGACTGTCCGCTCCCCGCCGTTGCCGTCCCCGGCCCAGGCCTGCACGTCGCCGGGCCCGGACACGCCGCACTCGACGTCGAGGAGCTCCCGGGCCACCCTCCAGCAAGCGCCCGGGAAACCCTGGGGCATAAATTCTATTACGGCGGCGAACGGATCCTCCACGCAATAGGAGAATCGGACGATGATCGGAAACCGGCGTTCGTCCGAGATCCACCACGTCAAGAGAAGATGAATCTCGACGTGGTTGCGAGCAGCGGAACGCCGCTTGTCATTTCTCTCCATGGGAGCCCTCTAGCGAAATCATTCACACACCCCAGATATCGCGTCACCGTTCCGAGAATTTCGCAGAACTACAGCGTGTCCACCAGGCGGCGACCCAGCATGAGTAGCGGGTACTCAGCCTGCGGCCGGACCGGCAGGGCAGCGACCGATCCGGCTCGGTGCGGGCGTAGAGCCGAGGGACACCCGAGACGCGGGTCTTCCTCGGCCCTACGGACGCAGGGAGGGGTGAGCGGGCAAACGACGACCGCACCCTGCGGCGACTCGATCCTATATTCAGGCAAACGCGATGCAGTGAGTAGCCGATACTCCTCCGCAGAATAGCCCACGGGTATTCCTGAACCATCCGGCACGCCGCAGACAGGACGGCATACCGCACCACCGGAAGCAAGTGAGCAAACTCTGCTCACTCCGCACTCACGCCCCCTCGCGAACATCATGGCTACGGGAATTCCGCCACAGGAGGTAGACAGCCGTGAGTGAACCTGCCGGCCACAAGCCCAGCTGCATCTGCAAGTTTTCCAAGCGCACCATCGACACGCTTTATGTCGGCATCATCGGGGCAAACTATGCCGTACGCGAGGATCGGAACCTGTCAGGCCTGGTCAGCAGGGCGCATACCATGCACGCCCGTCGTAAGCGGGGCAAGGACGACGGCGGGCGACCCGGCGCTTAGGGGACCGGGACACCCCGCCGTCACGCCCTGGGCCGCGCCCCGCGCCCACCCGGACCGCGCCGCTTGAGGTCCAGTGCGTCCGCGAGATCACGCCGGGTCGTGACCCCGAGCTTGTTGTAGACCCGCTGCAGGTGGTTGTCGACGGTCCTCACCGACAAGCCGAGTGCGTCCGCGATGTCCTTGCTGCTCATGCCGTCGCCCGCGAGGAGGGCGATCTCGGTCTCGCGGGCCGTGAGGGCGGCCGATGCCTCCGCCGTGGTGAGCAGCGGAGTGCGTGCCCCCTCGCACTGGGCGCTCAGCTCTTTGGCACGCTGGGCGGCCGATTTGGTAGGGTGGGGACGCCCGAGCCGGGTCCACCCCGCCGCCGCCGCGCTGGCCGCTTCGGCCGCCAGCAGGATCGCGCCCGCGTCCTCCAAGTCCTGGGACGCCTCCATGAGCAGGTCCGGCTTGCCGCCGGCGAGCGCCTCGGCGAACTTGGCGCGTGCGGCGGCGAACAGCCCTTCGTCCCCCGGCGCGAGCTCCGCCAGCCGCCGCGCGACGGTGGCTGCTCCGCCCAGCCGCGCCGACTCGGTCAGCAGCACCGCTTCCAGCGTGGTCAGCCCCTTGTTGGCAACCTTCTCCGCTCCGGCGGTGAGCACGTCGCGGGCCTGGGTCAGTCGGCCGCGTGCGGCGTTGACCCACGCGGCACCCAAGAAGGGCTCCACACCGAAGAGCCGACTTTCCGGGAACTCCTCGCTGTCTCCCAGGGCCCGTTCGGCCGACGCCACATCGCCTTGTACGGCGGCCGCCGCCGCCAGACCGGCACAGGCCAGCGGGACCACGTGCGTCAGACCGTGGGCCCGTGCGAGGACGGCTGCTTCCGCATACCAACGGCGGGCGGTGACGACCCGGCCGGCGAGCCACTCGATCCGTCCCAACTGGAGCGAGACCATGGCGCGGGGCAGGTCGACCGTGTCGTCCATCACCTGCCGGAACGCCTCCAGAGCGGTCGCGCGCGCCTCCCCGAGACCGCCGGACTCCGCCTGGGCGGCGGCGCGGACGGCCAGGTGGAGCGCCGGGTGCGGGGTCAGGGAGGACTCGGTGACCGTGAGGTGCGAGCGGTGCGCGGTCTCGGACCACTCCACCGCCTGCTGCGATCGGCCGGTCAGTGCCAGCACTTCCGTCCGGGTCAGCGCGCCTTGGACCCAGACGTTCACGTCCAGGGACTCCCGGATGTCGGCCTCCAGGTCCTCCAGCAGGACGAGCCCATCGGCAGGACGCCCGGATGCGGCCCGGATCGCGCCCTCGTTGACCCGCAGGACCCGCCTGCCGCGCTCGGTCGAGACGTAGGCACGAGCCCGTTCATTGGCCGCCAGGGCCTCGGTCACGCGCCCGGCGGGCAGGTGCACGTTCCAGGTGGTGGCGAGGGCGACGGCGAGCCGGTCCTCCTCGGACTGCGCCCTGGACTCGGCCTCAGCCAGATCGGCTTCCGCATTCTCCAGCCGCCCCGCCTGGGCGTGGGCCTCGGACAGCAGGATGCGGCTGCGGACGGTCAGCTCGTCGGGCGGAACGACACTGAGCAGGGTGACGACCTGCTCGTAGTCGTGGGCGTACCGGGAGAGCTCCGCGCCGCGCATGAGCAGCTCGGAGTCGGCCGTGCCGGTGGCCGCGAGCGTCCAGGAGGCGATGTGCAGCGAGTCGTCGCGGCGGCGCGCACCGTGCCGCCGGAACCGGGCGGCCTGCTCGGTGAGGATGGACCTCCGGCGCAGTGTGGGCAGCCTCGCGCGCAGGATCTCGCCGTACAGGGGGTGCGTGAGCTGGGCGGCGGAGCGGTTTCCGTCCTTCGTGATGCGGACCAGCCCCGCTTCGACCAGCTCGTCGAGGGTGCCCGACGACGGGGAGGCCTCTCGTACGTCCTGTTCGGGTACGGGGGCGCACAGCGCGAGGAGTTCGAGGACGGGCCGGGCGGCGGTCCCCGCGCCGGAGAGACGGGACTCGATGAGCTCGGTGAGCCGCGGGGTGCCCGTGAAGGAGCGCTCGGTGAGTTCCCAGACCTCACCGTCGGAGGCGAGGGTGCCGGCCGTGAGCGAGCCCGTGACGATCTCCTTGAGGTACAGAACGTTCCCGTTGCAGGACGTGAAGAGCTGCCGCACCGTCGCGGACCCGACGGGACCGTCCAGCACGTTCCGCAGGAGGGTCGCGACCTGTTCCTCGCTCAGGACCGGGAGGTGGACGCGGCTGACCGCGTCGCCTTGGAGGACGGAAGCCACAGCATCGCGCACGGGCTCGTCCGCGCGGATGGTGCCCACCAGACGGACCGCGCCGTCCTGCATGAGGAACTTCAGGAGTGCGGCGGAGGTGGCATCGAGCAGGTGCATGTCATCGACGAGGACGACCCATCGCCGGTTCTCCGCCCCCCGCAGTTCCTCGGCCATGCGGGCGAAACCGATCGCCGGGTCCGACAGGGACACGCCGGGGGGAACGAGGTGTGCGATGGCTCCCAAGGGAACGGAGGCCGCAGCGCTCGACGCCGCGGCGCGGGCCACCGCGAATCCCGCCGCCGACGCCTTGGCTAGGCACTCTTCCGCGAGGCGGGATTTGCCCACTCCTGCTCCGCCGGAAATGACGAGCCCGTGGCTGTGTTTGTCCTTCAGCAGGGAGACGAACAGGCCCAGTTCCGCCTGCCGCCCGACCAACGGCCAAGTTCCACTGCCGTCTCGGCCTCGCATCATCGTTTCCTCCAAGCAGGGACCGGTTCTCCAGTCGTGTGGCACTCGGGGCGACCGGTCCACGTCGCCCGATCCATAGTGCCGCACTCGACGGGCGTCCGCCCCGCCCTGCATTCCTTCCGCTAGAACGACGCAGTCCGCTTCCTGCTGCCGTTTGCTCAAGCGCGCCGACTCCGGTGGGAAGGAGGGAATTTCCGCAGTTCGTACGGGTCACCGCCACCTCAAAGATACTGAAGAAACAGTGCTGCGGGAAACGATTGACTCAACCCTGCAGGGGCGTATTGGTAGATCATCTGATTTGCCGTACTGATCTCTCCAAGTCTCCCGGACCGGCACGAACGTGCCCACCTCCACCGCGGGGACCCGAGTCGCACGGGTGCTCCGCCCCGCACCTTGCGCCCCCAGGGGGATCCCCCAGTCCCCTCCGCTCCCGCAGTACCCGGTCCATTTGGGTCGCTGTTGCTCGGGTGGACCATGCCGTTTCTGACCATGTGGGAGAAAGCCGTGAGGATGGTCCTGCAGAGAAACCACGACGACCCTGGAGTGCGACGACCCACTGGGCACGGCTCCCGACTGCCTGAGGTCTGTTCTTCACCCGCCGTCCAACACTTCGTCGAGCTCCGTGACCAGGGCGGCCAGATCGGTCTCCGTCGTCTCGAAGCTCGTGATGCAGGCGCGCAGCGCCGCCCGTCCGTTCAGCCGCGTTGCGGAGATCCAACAGTTCCCCCGCTCCACCACCCGCGCCGCAACACGATCGAGGCGGGCCGCCGCGTCGTCCCCGGTGTCGAGTCCCCGTCCGGTGAAACAGACCACGGGTAGGGCCGTCGTGTTGAGCAACTGCCATCCCGCTTCGGCCAGGAGGCGGCGCAGCCGCTCCCCCATGGCACTCTGGTGCTCCACCATGGCGGCGAACCCGGGTCCCCCCGATACCGCGAGGGCAGTGAATAGCCGCAGCCCCACAAACCGGCGCGACCACTGGTTACTCGACGAGTACGGATCGACGGTCTCGTTCACCGCCGTGGGCATGTAGGCCGCGGACACCCGGAAGGTTCGGCGCAAGCCGTCGAGGTCACGACAGACGAACACGCCCGCGCCCAGAGGCGTGGAGAGCCACTTGTGCGCGTCGATGGTGACCGAGTCCGCCTGTTCCACGCCGGCGAGGGCACCGCGAAGCCGGGGCGACACGAGTGCGGCACCCCCCCAGGCCGCGTCCACGTGGAAGTCCAGGCCGTGCGCGCGGGCCGTCTGCGCGATCTCGGGCAGGGAGTCGACGACGCCGGCGCTGGTGCTGCCCGCCGTCCCGGCCACGAGGAAGGGGAGACAACCCCCGGCCTTGTCGAGCTCGACGAGGCGGTCGAGCTGCGCCACCTCCATCCTTAGGTCCTGGTCGACCGGGACGAGTCGGACCGCGTCGCGGCCCAGCCCCGTGGAATGGGCGATCTTAAGCCAGGCCAGGTGGCTCTCCGCACTCGCGTAGAAGACCGGCTGCCCCGACAACGCCCTCATTCCACGCTCGGCGACCGCGGGAAAGTGTCGGGACAGCGCCAGGAGCACAGCGGTGAGGTTGGCCTCGGCCCCGCCGCTGGTGAACGATCCGGCCACCGCGTCCGCCGGGTACCCCACGAGGGACCCCAGGTACCGGATCAGGTGCGCCTCCATCTCCACCGCCCCCGGCGCATGTGACCACGCCGCGAGTTGGGGGTTATAGGCCGCCGACAGCATGTCGCCCAGCACCGCTGAGTAGGCAGGGCGGGGGTTGAAGAGGCCGAAGTGCCGCCGGTGCTTGGTGTGCAGGTTCCATTTGGTGAGCATCGCTGCCGCGTCGTCGAGGACCTCGGCCCACGGCAGAGGTCCGGCGAAGTCGTAACCCGCGATGTGCGCCCGCATCTGCGCGGCGGTCGCGGTCGGCGCGATCGGCAGGTCGTTCACCTCGTCCAAGTGTCCCAACACCAGCGAAGTCACGTGTTCCAACATCGCCTCCCGCTCCGCGGACGGCGGATTGATACCGAGGTCGCTGAATCCGACCTCACGGATCCGCAGTTCACTTCGTTCGTCCATGGTGACGCAATCCTCCGTTTCCAGTGGCTCTCCGACGTCATTGGCGTTCTACGCACGGACCGGTTGTACCGACTGTTCAAGACCTTGGCCGAATTGTCCAACCATGATTGAGCAAGAATTGTCTCTCCTAGAAAAATGACAATGCGTCGACAAGTCTTGCGAACCTCGCCGGGAGGTCGGTAAGCACTCCGGATCAGTTGAGCCGGGTCGCCCTGCGAAGCATCCTCTGCGGGGCCGTCAGTCTGCTCGCCGCTGCGGACATCGCCAGGGGCTCAAGGTGCTCGACATCGGCAGTGGGGCGGGCAACTTCAGCTTCCTCCTCGCAGACGCGGTGGGGGGACAGGGCGGATCGGTGGCCGGAGTGGGCCACGATCCCGTGGTGATCGCCTCCGCCCGGGCGGAGGCCAGGCGGCAGGGACGCGAGAACGCGCAGTTCGCCCATGCGGACCTCAGGTCCGCGTTCCACGACTGCGACTACGACGCGGTGGCCGACCGGTGGTCCTGGCTCACCTGCCACGGGCCGACCGCCTGCTGCGCAGCCTGATCCGCCTCGTACGCCCAGACGGCGATGTCGCCTTCCAGGAGTTCCGTCGTCGGCCCATCGGCGCTTCTCCTCCCTACACCCCGCGGACCTGGAGGGGCTCTCAGTTCTCACGCTTGCCGGCGGGCACCGGCACCCCATGCTCCGTCGGCACCGGGATGGGGCTGGAGCTGCACACGGGCGTTCCCCAACGCCGGCGTACCTGCACCGCACCCGGCACTCTAGGCGCCCAAAGGCGCCGGCCCCGGTTGGCAGGGGTACGGATACCCGACAGCCGGCGCCGACAACCACTTCCGTGGCGCGCAGCCGTCCGACGCGCCCCGGGCCCGCCCTGCCGCTCGCACGGTGTCACTCAGGGAGCTCGCTCTCGACACCGACGCGGCTTTCGTCCTTCCCCTCCCGCCTCTGGTGGCAGCCCATGCCCGACTGCCGGAGCATTGAGGCCGCCCGCCTGCAGGAGGGTCATCCTTTGCGGACCGCAGGACGCCTGCCCCCGATGCGGTACCGCTCGTGGGCTGTCAGCCCGCCCCAGATCCCGGAGTTCTCGTTGCGCAACCCGAAGGTCAGGCAGGCGTCCATGATCGGGCACGTGTGGCAGATCGCCTTGGCCCGGGCGACGGCGCCGTCACCGCCGTGCTCGTGGAACAGCTCCGGATCGATACCGGGCCCCGCGCATGCGGCATTCGGGCGCCAAACCTGCGTGTAGTCGAATCGTCCGGGCATCGTCTTCGTCGGCTGTCCCATTGCCGCACCCCCTTCTCGTCCTGGTCCCCTGCATTACAAATTCCACGACGGACGCCTGCATGAGTACTGGATGCTCAATGGACCGCTGGCCCGGAAGCCTCGGAACAGGCAGTGACTACTCAGGCGCGGCCGACCCCTCCTCCCGATGCTGGTGACAAGGACGGCCGCGAGGCCGCCGTCGGTTACCAAGTCCGGACCGAGGAGGGACGGATGATGACCACCGAAACAGCCACCGCCGTGTACGCAGGGCTGGCCGAGAGCGAGGATCACGGACTGGGGGCCCTGTCGGCCGTTCTGTTCTGCACGTCGCTGCGAGTACAGGACGAGCCGGACGACGAGACGGTGCGCACCGCTGTGGACGAATTGCTCGCCTCGCATGTCGTGGACGACTTCTACCCCTTGGTGGGCCAGGTTGCGGGCGACTACCCCGACCTCTACCTGACCAGGATCACGTGGTGCAGGCGGGCCGTCAGTGCCGCGTTCGCCGCGCTCACCTTTTCCCCCGCCTGGTAGCCGCGCCCCGGATCCCCCCACCGGCGTAACCGTCGCCGCCCCGTCACGCCTGGACGCCTCGGGGCTCCCCTCTACGAGCCTCACCGATGTCGTGGTGCGCCAGGTGCGACCTCGGAAACGCGACGATCCCGTGGTACGCACCGAGCAGGTGTCGCTGGCACGTCGCTCTGCTGCCTCCGACCGTCCAGGACATGCTGCGCCGGTCGGGGGCGACGGTGCGATGCCCCGCAAGGAGTCGCGGAGCTGCCCGTCCGCAGGTGAGAGGCGGCAGCCAACGGCGCGGGTGCGTACGCCGGACCCCGGCGGACCCTGATTGCCGAAGCCCTCCCCGGCTCCTCACGGTTTACAAGACCGGTGCCTCGGAACCACCGAAGTCCGGTGACCGGATAGGCCCGGCGACCCACATAGGCACCGTTTGCTCACTCACTTGGTCCTCCGGCCCCTGATGCTGGAAGGGGGCCGCAGGAGCCCCGCCGATCCTCCGCATATCCGGGCTGGCGCGTACGTCCGGATATGCGGTGCACCACTCCCCGTCGCAGTTTGCGGTCCGCATGACCGGCGCACAGCGGCGTCTGCACCGCGGTGGAGGTGCAGAACGGCCGTGCACGGCTTCCTGCCACTGACCGTTAGCGGCCCGGTGAGCGGCTTCGACCGGCCGACGCGGACCATCACGCAGGACCCCGTCGGCAGGCTGGGCGGTCCGGGTCGGGACGGAGGAGGCCAGGCAGTATGTCCTCCCGCCTCAGGCCGAGACACAAAGCCTGCCGTAGCCCCGCATCTGGCTGTGGGGCACCCGCTCGGGCTCCGCCTCGTCGAGCGACAGCTTCGGGAACCGCCCGCGGAACGTGTCGAGCCCGCGGGCGAGGACGCAACGCGCCAGCGGCGCGCCGATGCAGGAGTGCGGACCGGTACCGAAGCTGACCGAGGACTCTGGGGGGCGGCCCAGGTGGAACTCGTCAGGGAAGGGCCCCGCGACGCTCTCGTCCCGGTTGGCGGCGCCCCACATCAGGAGCACCCGCTCACCCTCCCTGACGGTCACGCCACCCACTTCGGCGTCCGCCCTGGCCACGCGCACCAGCGCCATGACCGGCGTGTCGAGCCTGAGGGCCTCCTCGACCATCGGCGCCGAAGGCCCGTCGGCGCTCCACGCACTGTTGGCGAGGAGCAGCCGGCAGGTGTTCCCGAAGGCGTGGGCCGTGGTCTCATACCCGGCGCTGAGGATGCTGATCGCGTGCGATGCCACGTCTTCGGGCGCCCGCGCCCGTCCCGCCCCGTGGCCCGTCATCGATCGGGCGAGACCGCCACCCGGCCCCGCGCCGCTCGCGTGCACCCATTCCAGCAGGTGCTCCCGCCACGCCGTGGCCTTGTGCGCGAACACTTCCAACTCGTGGTTGTCGATCCGGTGCCTCCCCAGAAGGAGGGCGTGGTGAGCCCGTAGGCCCGCATCGTGCCGTGGCCGGTCCTGCAGCGGCAACCCGAGGGCCACCAGGGTCGCGGTGAGTGCCAGCGGGTGCGCGAAGCGGGGGAGGAGGTCGTACCCCTCGAGGTGCGGGCCGGGCGGTACCAGCGCGTCGACGGCGGCGTGCAGGGCGCTTTCCGCCCGGGCGACAGCGGCGGGCGACAGGCACCGCAGTGCCCGGGCGCGCACCTGGCCGTGCTGCGGGGAGTCGAGGAAGGGCAACGGCGGGGCGCTTTCGAAGAACTTCGCGAGATACGCCTCGGCCACCGGTGGTAGTCCGCGCGGCCCGGCAGAGACCGGACCGCACGAGAAGGTGCGGGTGTCACGTGCGACGCGTTCGACGGTCGCGCGCCGGGTGACGCACCACGCCTCGTGGAACGAGGAGTAGAAGACGGGTTGACTGAGCCGCATCCGGGCCAGATAGGGGTAGGGGTCGGCGAGGTCTTCGCCGAACGGGTCGAACGGACGCGTTGCGGTCATGGCGGACCTCCTCACCTGCTTGCGGCTGGGCCGCGGACCGGCCACGGACGCGTGCTGGTGGTCCGGCACGACCGGTCGGGGCCACGCGGCCCCCACCACGGTCACATTCCTGACCGGGTCGGATCGTGAGTAGCGGGTACTCACGGGACGGCCGACCGGGGTCCGTCCGGCGCGCGGGCCGCCGCACATCGAGGCTTCCTCGTGCATCGCCACGCAAGTCCGGCCGTACTGGACGTCCGGGGCCCCGCGTACGACTCGCCGGCTGTGGGCGGTGCGGAACGCCGGTGATCCGGTGGTGGGGGCTCTCCTGGAGTGACGCCTCCATCTCTCCGGCGGTGATCCGGCCCGGTGCGAGCCCTCCGGGGGACGGGAGTGGTCGGGTTTGCACGCGCGGAGTTCGGCGAGTTCGTGCTTCTCCTCCGTATGAACCGCGGAGGACTGGTGATCGCGGCGAGGCATCCCATCACCGCACCGCACTCGGCTGCGCCGAGGGCGCCGCGTAGTCCTGCGGCCACGGACGGATCAGCGCCGGCAGTCCGAGCAGTCCGCCTGTGTCGGCGGCATGTTGAGGAAGGGCGTTATGAGGAGTTGCGCGTCGGACGGGAGCGGGTCCGATGCGCCGACCGCTCCGCCGGAGAGCGCCCGGCCCAGCGCCGGTTCCGCCGACATCTCGTCCGACTCGTTCCACCGCCGTTGCCGCCGGCACGGTGCACGGGCAGTGTCCCTCGCACGGACCTCGGAAACGTCGACCATCGGCGCCCTGAGTGTCGGATGCACCAACCGCGGGCTGGACGAGCCTACTTGGCTTGACGTCAGGCCCAGGATTTCTCTGGCACCGTGGTGGCGCCCAGGGCTGCGGGCAGTTCCGTCCTCGTGCCCACACCCAGCTTGGAGTAGATCCGCTGGAGGTGATTGTCGACCGTGCGGACCGAGAGGTGCAGCGTCTCGGCGATGGCTTTGCTGGTGGTTCCCACCGCCGCCAGCCGGGCGACCTCGCACTCCCTGTCTGTGAGGGTGCTGGTGTTGCGCAACGACGCCAACATCGGTGTGCGGACGCCCTGGCAGCGATTGACAGACTCGAGCGCGTGGTGGGTCGCGGCCGTGGCGCGCCTGTGGTCGCCGCACTGGTGCCACAGGGACGCGGCCTCCGCACCGGCCTCGGCGGCGAGCAGGTCCGCACCCATCTCACTCAACTCCTCGGCGACCGCCATCAGGCGCTCGGGGTCGCGCACGGCGAGCGCCTTGGCGAACCGCACCCGCACGGCCAGCAGACTGCCGTCCCCCTGTTCGGCGAGTTCGTCGAGCCGCGCGTGAACCGTCCGGGCCTCCCCGAGTCGGGCCAGCTCCGTCAGCAGCAGCGCTTCGGCCGCGGTGTGTCCGGTGCCACGGGCACGGGCGAGGCCTTCCCTCAGCTCCGCCTTGGCACCCGCCAGGTCCCCCTGTGCGACCAGGACCCAAGCCAGTCCGAGGCTTTCCTGACCCGCGAGGAAACCGATGGGCTGGTACGCCCGCGACTCGTTCAGAGCGTCGGCCGCGGTGTCGAGGTCGCCGGTGGCGGCGGCAGCGGAGGCGAGAGCCGTCAGCCCGAGGTTCAGGGCCCTGCTCTGGTTCTGACGCCGTGACAGGGAGACGGACTCGGCGAACCAGCGGCGTGCGGTCACCGGATGCCCGGCCAGCCATTCCACGTGGCCGAGGCAGAAGGCCATCCAGATCCGTGGCAGGGGCGCCCGGTCGGCCAGCAGGGCCTGGTAGGCCGCCTCGCCGACGCGCCGCGCCTGGGACAGGTCGCCGGTCTCCGTCAGTGCGAAGCAGAGCGCGATGTGCTGGGAAGCGGGGTGCGGCACAAGCGCGTGCTCGTTGACCTCGACGTGCGCGGCGTACGCGTGCCGGGCCCACCGCACCGCTTCCTCGGTGCGACCCACGGACGCCAGCCCCATTCCCTTCATGATGGCTCCGGTCAGCCACACGTTCATGTCCGCGCTCTGCCGGATGTCCTGCTCCAACGCTGTGTCCAGTACGGCCAGTCCGCGTACCGGCTCCCCGGAGACGGTGCGGATGAGCGCCTCGTTGATGTCCAGGACACGGTCGTACCGGCTGCCGGAAAGGAGCGTGCGCGCCTCGTCGTTGACGGCGAGGGCGTGCTCGGTGACGGCATCGGCCCACAGCAGGTTCATGGTCCGGGCGACGCTCACTGCCAGGATCTCCTCGGAGGTGCCGCAGTGGTGCGCCGCGTCGGCCAGGAGCTTCTCCGCGTCCTCCCACTGCCCGAGTTCGACGAGGGCCTCGCCGTACTGGAGTCGAGTGGCGACGGTCTGGTGGCCTTCCAGGAGCGCGTCGAGGAGCGTGACGACCTGTCGGTAGTCGTGGGCGTGCCGGGCGAGGGCCGCGGCGTGCGTCAGCAGAGCCGGATCGGCCTGCCCGGTGGCGGCCAGTCGCCACGTGGCGATGTTGAGGGCGTCCTCGCGGCGTCGTGCTCCGTAGGAGGTCACGCGTTCCGCTTCCTGGAGGAGGAGTTGCCGCCGGCGGTGCTCGGGGAGCATGGTGCGCAGGATGTCCCCGTAAAGCGGGTGCGCCAGGGAGACCTCGGTGCGTCGGCGGGCCGTACGGCACTGAATCAGGGCGTCCGCTTCGAGTCGGGCCAAGGTGGCGGCGCCTGCGACCGCTTCCAGGTCTCCGAGCGAGAGCGGGCCACACACGGCCAGCAGGTCGAGCGCCACCCGCGCCTCGGGTTCCACGGCTGCCATCCTGGCGCCTACGAGGGTGCTGAGCCGGGTGGCGGCGGGAATCCAGTCGGTGCTGAGGTCCCACGTCTCCCCGTCGTGGCTCAGTTGATCGGTGGCCAGCGCGGCGTGGACGAGCTCTCTCAGATAGAGCGCGTTGCCACCGGCGGCGGTATGCAGAACCTGCAACGCCGACCGTGCGACGGGCCCGCGCAGCGTGGCCTGCAGGAGCTTGTCCATGCACGACTCGTCGAGTTCACCCAGGCTCACCCAGTGGGCGGCATCGCCGTGGATCAGCGAGGCCACGGCTTCGGGGACGGGGTGCCCCGTGCGCAAGGTGGCGATGATCCTCACGGCACCGGCGTCGAGCAGTTGGCGCAGCAGGACGGCCGAGGTGCCGTCGAGAAGTTGGATGTCGTCGACCAACATTGCGGTGTCCGAGTGGTTCTCCCCCGCCATCTCCCGAGCCACTACGGCGAACCCGCGCACCGGGTCGGACAGGTCGGCACCGTCCGGAATGAGATGTGCGAGAGCTCCGAGGGGCACCGCGGCGGCGGAAACCGTGGCGACGACGCGCTGGCAAGAGACTCCCTGTGCCGACAGCAGTCCCAGGAACTCGTCGACGAGCCGTGACTTCCCCACGCCGGCCGGTCCCGAAACGATGAGGATGCGGTTCCTCCCGTTACCCCACGCGGACTTGAGTTCCTCGATCTCGTCGTCGCGTCCCACCATCGGCCAGTGTGAGGGCAGATCTCCAGCAGGCATATTGTCTCCTAGAAGACGTGGATCCCGGCCGGGTGGCATGTCGTCTCCCGGATGACATTGAGGGATGGTTGCCGCCTCGCAGTGAGGTAAGTACACACCCGTGCCATGCCCCTCAGGCTGAGTATTTTTTACTCAGCCCAAGTCTCGTTTCAGGGCCTCTCACGGCCCTGCTTTGTCCCAAGAAACAGCAGCTCAGGCCGGGTTTCGACATCTGATTGGCGCGCTGTCGAACGGGTCTGAGTAGTTACCCATACAGGGTGAGCAGTACACGTGTCGGCCAGGCGGGCCGGCCGGGCGTTGCGACATCGGGAGAAGGGGAGCCGCGACCGTTTCAGACGGCACCGTTGTCCGGTCGGGTGACGACACGACATCCCTTACTGCCCAATGCAAGCCAACGTGAGTAACGCCTACTCATAACGCGGTCCCGTCGAGGCGCCTGTAATGAAGCAGTGCCTTCGGCCCGCCGCCCGGGCGGCCGTCAGCCGTGCTGGCTGCGAGGACCAGACCGCGAGGTGGCATCGTGAACTCAAATTCGGCGGACCGCTCCGGCCGCAGCATCCGGCACCGGATAGTGGACGAACTGGTCACCAAGGCGTACCACGCGGTCGATGCGGGCGACCTCGCATCCGCCCGCGTCGCCCTGGAACGGGCCGCGCCCCTCGCCCGCGGGCTCGGGCCCCAGCCCGCCGCCCGAGTCCATCTCGCTCAGGCAGCCGTGGTGCAGGCGACAGGCGACTGGGGTGCCGCCTCGGCCATCGTCGGGCAGGTACTCGCCGGCGCCAAGAGCCGTCACCTCCCCAGCTCCGTATCCTTCCAGCTGAACGTCCGCGTCCGGCTGGGCGGCCTCCTGCTCCTCCAAGGCCACCTGTCCACTGCGGAGAAGGTCCTGACGGAGGCCCTCAGCGCCTACGAACTGCTGCCGTTCACCGCCCCGGACGACATCGCCCGTACCTGCATCGAGCTCGCATCCCTTAACCGCATCACCGGACGTCACCAAGAGGCCGGGGTGTTCCTCGATCGCGCGCATGCCGTGCTGCGAGCGGCACGCGGGGCCTATGTGCCGGCGCTGGCACCGGTCTGGCGTGAACGCAGCCACCTCGCGTCTGAGCTCGGCGACCCGGAGAAGGCCGAGTCGGCGGCACGCAGGGCGCTGGACATCCGGCTGCGGGCACTCGGCATGGGGCACCTGACGGTGGCAGCGGAGAGAACGGTGCTGGCCGCGGCGCTGATGCGCCTGGGACGCCTGGAAGACGCCGAGGAGCAGTTGCACCGAGCACTTACCACGTTCCGCCGGGTGCTCGGGCCCGCACATGCGGAGGTGGCGGCCACCCTCCGCACTCTGGGGCGCATCGCTTTGCGCCAGGGGCGTGACCGGTCCGCCGAGCGCTTCCTCGACGAGGCACTCGCCGTCACGCAGAACGCTCAGGGCGGTGCGCACCCGGACGTGGCCGACCTGCTGGAGCAGCTGGCGGTGATCCAGCACAAGCGCGGCGAGGCCGAAGCGGCAGCCGCTTTGACGGCCCGTGCTCACCGGATCCGCTCGTGGCGTACCGCCAGGAAGCAGCGCGTGCCGGCGTCCTGACGCCGGAGACGGCAGTGCTTACCCCCGGGGCGGGCACCTTCACCGTCGGGACCGGTCCGCTCAGCCAGGTCCCTACGGAGGGGACGCGACCGCGGTCGTTGACCGCGATGTCCTCCCCCCGCGCCCACTGCCGTGGCGATCGCCCACCCGGCCAGCCGGCGCGAGGCGCGGTCTATGACGGTCGAGGTAAAGCGGTTTCGAGCCGCTGGCCGGCAGGTATGGGCTGTCGCCGACCTACTTTGTGTTCACCTCGGCTGGGGTGAAGTCACGACCGATCAGGACCGTGGCCTGTGCGGCGCCTTGGTTCGCCAGGGTGGTGTGGTGTCGGCGGTGCAGGCGGACTCGCTCGATAGTGCCGTCGGATTCCTGGTGGGTCTTGCGTATGCGGGCAGCGAGCCCGGCCTCGGCACTCTGCCGGGCCGCTGCTGCGGCCGCGGTGCGGCGCCAGTAGTAGGAGCTGACCCAGGCCACCGAGGATGTCGCAGACCTGCTTCACGCCGTCACGGCGCTGGTGAGCCGTGGTTCACCAGCGTGTCTCCGTCGGATCTGACGATGCCCGCACCGAGACAGTACCCGTTGGAGTTGCGTGAGCGCGCGGTCCGGATGTCCTGGACCGCGGAGCCGAAGCCGGTGATCCGCCGGATGGCCGAGGATCTTGGTGTGCACCATGAGGCGCTGAGGAACTGGATCCGTCAGGCCGAGGCGGACGCCGGTGGTCCAGGAGACCTGCTGACCACCTCGGAGCGGGTCGAGCTACAGGCTTTGCGGAAGGAGAACCTGCAGGTCAAGCGGGCGAACGGTGTATTGCGGACGGCCTCGGCCTTTTTCGCGGCCCAGCTCGACCCGACCCGGCCCAGGTAACAGGGCTGCTCGTTGAGCACCCGTACCTGGGGGTCGAGCCCGTACTCCGGGAACTGTCCGTCCCTCCCTCCAGCTACTACCGGTGGCGCCAGGCCGAGAACAACCCGTGCGAGCGGCTCCGGCGCGATACCGAACTGTCCTCCCGGATCCAGCAGATCCACGCAGAGTCCGGTGGAATATACGGCTCGCCCCGCGTGCACCCCGTCCTGAAGCGGGAGGGTGTCCGTGTCGGCGGCAAGCGGGTCGAGCGGCTCATGCGCCAGGCCGGCCTGGCCGGGATCAGCCCCTGCAGGACCAGGGGCTTCACCCGCCGCGACCCGGCCGCCGATCTCGCTCCCGATCTGGTCCAGCGCGACTTCACCGCCCCCGTGCCGAACCGGCTGTGGGTCGCCGACCTCACCATGGTCCCCACCGTGGAGGGCCGGTTGCGGCTCTCCACGATCCGGGACGCCTTCTCCCGCCGCGTCGTGGCCTGGGAGACCCCCGCCCACGCCGACGCCGACCTCGTCCTCACCATACTGGGGCACGCCCTCGCCTCCCGCGAGCCCACTCCGGCCCAGTTGATCCACCACGCCGACCACGGCTGCCAGTACACCAGCGTGAAGCTGACAACACGTTTGGTCAGAGCGGGGATCGAGGGCTCGGTGGGCGACTCGTTCGACAACGCCCTCGCCGAGAACCTGTGGTCCACGATCAAGACCGAGTGCATCCGCGGCCGCGTCTTCACCACCCGCGCCGAGGCCAACCTCGCCCTCGTCGAATACCTCGACGGCTTCTATTGATCCGAAACGCTTTGAGTTCAGGCTCGTTGACGGTGTGTGAGTGATCTGGTGGGGGATGCGCGGGCCTGGTCGCCGGACGCGCAGGAGGCCGCGCGGTTGCTGGCGGTGTCCGCGCTGGTGGAGGGCCGGGACCGGGTAGAGGCTGCCGCCCAGTTCAAGGTGTCGGTCAAGGCCGTGGACAACTGGTGGGCGAGCAGGCCGGCGGCCGGGACGCACTGCTCTCCCGCCCGCGAGGCCGCCGCGTGGGTGAGCATCAGGTCCTGTCTGAGGCCGAGC
>NZ_JBHXSY010000067.1:0-24161 GCF_042715295.1 Streptomyces sp. NPDC058701
CCACGTCCTCAGACCCATCCAACCAGCCCGAAGATCATTTCGTTAGGAGTTGTTAAGGCTCCTCCGACCTCGTCGTGCAGCATCCAGCACGCTGAGGGGTCCGCGAACCAGTCGCAGTCGTACGAGACCCTGAGTAATGCCCACTCGATGTGGTCCGGGGCGTGAGTCGAAAGCGTCGGGACGTGCTTATGGTCTCCGGCATGATGATGATGAAACGCAACGTCGCACTGGCCGTGACCGGCATCGCCGCGTCAGCCGCCCTCTCCCTCATGGCCGCGCCGGCCGCCATGGCCGAGACTACCCCGTATTACCAGCTCCAGTGCTCCACCTATACCGGTGGCAGCTTCGGTTCCTACTACGGTGGCGCGACCTGCACCGGGGCGGGCCTCTGGAAGGTGCAGGTCGACTGCACGGCGGGTGGGACCCTGTATGGCCCCTCCGTCCTCTCCTTCGGCGAGACTCGGAGCACCAGCGCGGGAACCTGCTGGTGGGGTGTCAACTCGGTGCGCGTCGTGGAGATCCCCGCCTGACGACCGCGTGCAGGCGCGGGCACCCTTGCTGGCCACGCGCCTCGGCACTGCTACCCGCGCACCGATCGAGGAGACGGGCATGACCGCCCATCACCCCGAACACGACCTGCGCTCCGCCACGACGTACCAGGCCTGCTCGACGCGGTGCTCCGCGCGCCGGGAGCAAAAGTGCCCGGCGCCCTCGTGCGCCCACTGACCGTGGCGGTCCTCGGCATGCTCCTCGGGGCCGCTCCCGCCGATTCCGGACGGGCACGCGCCAGGTCGAGACGACCCTCACGGCGCCTGCAGCATCGGACGGCGGCGCACCGGTCGACGAGGTCCGCAAGGCCCATGGGGAGTTCGACTGTTGCTTCCGGCAGCGGATCGACCCGCCATTCCCGAGCAGGGACATCGCCAGGCACGACCGTCCGGATCGGCATCGGGTCCCGCCGCGTGACCCGCACGCCCGGGACACCCGAATCCGGCTGAGGGGACCCGGTGCCCGGACACCGTGCACATCCGGGCACCGGCGCTCAGCAGCCGTCGCGGACCGAGCGAGCCAGCAGCCGCTGCAGGATGAGACAGGCATGCGTCCACAGGAGCGACCCGCCGGCGCCCGGCACGACGCGGCGCTCGGCCCCAGGGATGCGGGTAGTCAGGAGCTCGCCCGGGTCGGGCGAGTGGCCGCGGTCCTCCGACCCGTGCCACACGTCCACCGGCGCGGTGATGGCCGACAGGTCGCGCCCCCACGATCGCATCGCGAGCAGCGTGTCCCGCGCATAGCCGCCGGACCCCTGGACGAAGCCCAGCGCCAGGGCCCGGGAGTGGGCAGCGCTGAAGGCGGGATCCTGGTAGACGGCGCGGTCGCACGGCGGACTGTTCCGCAAGATCAGCTCCCGCATCGCGGCCGGGGTGAAGCCGGCGAAGAACGCTTCAGCCTCCTGCGGCCGCAGCGCCGCCAATTCAGCCAGTTGGTGCACCTGCCGCGACAGTAGCCGAGCGGTCTCCGGCCGTGCCACTTCATTAACCGGGGCGACCAGTGCGACCGCCCCGGCCAGTCCCGCCGCGGCACACGCCAGGGCGAACGGGGCGCCTTGCGAGCACCCCACGATCCCCAGTTCCCGCCACCCACGGCGGGCAGCCAGTTCGCCGATGTCGGTGGCGAAGTCGGGCGGGGTCCGCAGCGGACTTGCCGTCGATGCACCGAGACCGGGACGGTCGACCGAGACGAGCCGTACGCCCAGGGAGTCGAGCTCCACGGTGCCGAGGCCCACGGTCCGGCTGGCTGCGGCACCCGGGCACAGGAGCATGGGCCGCCCGTCTTCGGGGCCCCACTCGGCCCACCCCAGTTGTCTGCCGTCCGGGAGCGCAGTCGTACCGAGCCGTCGCGGGGGCAGCGAGCATGCAGCCATGTCGTCGTACCTCTCTCGTCGTCGGGGTGCTGCCGGTCTCTTCACCGGCGCCGCGTCAGGGCCTCAGCGGAGTGATGTACTCAATGTCGTCGTAGCTGCTGCAGTCGTACTGGCCCCTATTCCCGTAGCTGAGCAGCGAGAAGCAGCTGCCCATCTTGACCTGGCCGAAGGCATTGGGGTGAAAGTACTCACTGGTGTCGCCGCCCTGGAGGAGGGCGGCGGGAGCCAGGAAGCGGGCCCACTCGCTCGTGACTCGGGAAGGGGAGTGCTTGACATCGGCCAGCAAGGTGGTTGAGGAGCAGACCTCGTGCCGGTCGAACAGGTCCTGCAGGTCGAGGAACTCGTTCCCCTTCTCGATGGCGACCTTCCGCAGCTCGGAGGCGATGCGCGGGATCAGCGAGAGGCGGGCCCAGTTGAGGTCCGCGTCGTACATGGGGCACCCCGCCGTAATGCGGTTGACGTTCGGCCGGAGCTGGGAGGCCCGGGGAACGGGAGACGGGTAGGCCTGGAGGATAAGGCGGTAGTCCTTCGTCGCGTATCCGTTCGCGGCCATCACGGCACGTATCTTGTCGATGGACTTGCCCACACCGGCCATGGCCTTCACCATCTTGGCGTTGAGCCCCTCCTGGACCCCGGCGTTGCAGGAGTTCTCACTGAACATGAAGTGCGCGACGTAGCTCTCGATGATGTCGGAAAATCCGAGATCGTTGCCGCCGATCGACAGGACGATCATCTTGACGTCCTTGGTCGCGGCGATGCCAGCCAGGCGATCGGCCTGGGGCGCCTCACCCTTGAACCACTGGCCGCCGTGCGAAGCGCGCCAGGTGTCCTCGGACTTCGCCCCCGAACACGCGATGTTCTGCTTGTTGTTCACGGTGATCGAGTTGGTCAGGTCTCGGCCTTGTCCGAGCGGTGGCATCCGTTGTCGGCCGTCCACCCGTACACGCGCGCAGGGTCCGAGTTTCCATCCTTGTACGCCAGATCGGTTCCCATGCTGTTGCCACCGGTGCCCACACTGTTCCCCGCCCACCTCCCGGTTTCACCGGAGATGTAGCTGTCGCCTATGGAAACGATCGAGGTCGTGGGCGCACCCGGCTTCGCCAGGGCGGGAGTGACGGGGCCAGCCGCCAGCCCGGCGGCCAGGAGGGGCAGGAGCAAGAGTCGTGCGCGTCGTTTCATGGCAACATCCAGTTGGGGGCGTTTCCGGCCAAATCCGGCCTATGGAGACAAGGAGGGCCAGACACGGCCGGTTCGGCGGTGAGGGAAAGGCGCGTGTGCGCTCCCGTGATCAGGAGAACGTAGGGAGTGCGGCCCTGCGGATGAGTACTCCCTACCTGAACCGGTTAGGGCCCTGTCGACCTCTTGGGCCCTGTCCGCGTTCCTGGCGCGTCCTTCCTCCCGTGCAGCGGGCGGCCGCGGTCCCGGACACGGCACGCTCGGTGAGCGCGGGAATGGTCAGCGACGTTGACCGTGAAAGAGGTCGGCAATCGGCCGGACCCAGGCGAGAGCAGAAAGAATCTCTGTGGTGCTCACGTCAATCTGGGTGATGGCTCGCGGTGGGCTGCTCGGGCATGCGCGCCTCGGAATAGTGATCACTCAGGGATGAGGTGCTTTCCCATGATCCAATACTCGTGTGACGTACCATCCAATCCCCCGCGGATGTCACCGCAGGCAGCCGCACCGGATGGTGCGGCTGCCTGGTGACGTTCGCGCCCCCGATGGCGTCGCGCTGAACCGTGTTTCTCGTGGAGCGCTCGTTTCCCGCGGGCTCGAGCGAGCTCGCTGTGCACGGCCCGGCCCCACGGCGGACAACCCGTGCGGGCGCACGACGTGCCGCGGTCGGCAGCTGCGGCTGCTTGACGGGGACCACTGCGGGAAGACCGACGGTACCGTTCAGGACGACATCCGCGACAGCACCGATCCGTTCGCCAACGCGACGCCGGCGGCGGCCCCAAGCACCTGCACGGCTACGTCAGGTCATCGACACCGACGAACTCCTGTACGGTTCCACGCCTTCCTCGACCCGGACGCGATGGTGTCCTGACGGTCATGTCGCCAGGACCGGGCCGGCACGCGTGGGGCAGGCACACCCCTCTGTCATGCGGGGCCGCTGCGGTCCGCCGGAGAGGGGATCACTGGACCGCGCCCGTGTGACCCGGCGTACCAGCAGCATGGGGGGAGCGAGGTCGACTCGTTCCTGGACGGAAGCGTGGTGCACCTGCCCGACACCCGACACAAATTCCCCATCGTTTGCGCCAAGAGCGCTCCCGGTCAGACCCGTACGCGCACCATCACCACCCGCAGGACATAGGCCCGGCCCACGAGTCCGTCGACCGGCCTGACCCCCCCGTCCTGGGGGGCCAACGTCTGTCGCGAGCCCTGAGTCCGCAGATCTGCAAGGCGTCCTGTCCTGGTGGGACCGGTCGGCTGGTCGATCTGCGAGGGCCCGGCGGGGCCACACGTTCGCCAGCAGCGTGAGTAGGTCTCACTCACGGTTCCGGCGCGAGGGCGTGAGAGCATTCCGCAAGGGAACCAGCAGCCTGTCACCGGCCGTTGACGTGGACTTTTCTAGGGAACTGCCGACATGAAACTCTCTTTACGCCACCTGATCCGCGGGTCTGCCGTGTCCGCGGCTGTCCTCGCCGTGGGGCTCACCGCGACGGTCGCGACTCCCGCCATCGCCGCCCCCTTCACCATGGCCCGGTTTCTCGACGTGCGGGCCGCTGCCCATCCGGACCACGACCGATTGGTCTTCGACTTGACCAACGGCACCCTGCCAACGGTCCGGGCGACGGTCGTGCCGGACGGGATGTACACGGGACCGAGGGGGGAGCCGGAGCACTTCAAGATCGCCGGAGTTTCGTACCTGGTGCTCGACGTCGGCCCCGCCGCCGCCCACGACGATGCGGGTGCGGTGACGTACACGAACCCGCCGGTCCAGCCCTTGACCCTGGACGGGATCAAGGGCGTGCAGCTCCTGAGTGACTTCGAGGGGCACGTCGAGTTCGGCGTGTCCCTCGGTTCCGGCAGCCGCTACCGCACGTTCACCCTGGCCGACCCCAACCGCCTGGTGGTCGACGTCTACCGCTCACCGGAAGCGACCCCGTCCTGGCCGTGGCCCGGGGTCGTGCAATGACCGGAGTCGTCGGCGCTGCGCAGGTCGACTACACCCGTCGACTCATGGATCACGTACCAGACGTCGGCGGTGTCGTTGCGGCCTTCGCGGGCGTCGTCGACGCGCCACCGGTCCATTCCGAAGGCCTCGAGGCCGTCGACCACCGCGGCCCGGGTGCCGGTGTAGGCAGCGCCCTCCCTGTGCGCGGCGCCGCCCGCTTCCCGGCGTACCCGGGAGTCAACGAAGTCCCGCGGACCGCGCTCGCACTCGCCCCCGCGCACACGGGGCGGTCCTCCGGCCGGACCTGGCCGACCGAGCGGCAGGCCTGCAGGTCGGTCATCACGGCGGGACGCGGGTAGACGAACAGCCCCGCGATCCCGTCCGGGGAGGTGCAGCTCACCAGTGCGGGAACGCGTAGGGCGCCGGCACGCCGTGCCGGGAGGGCGCGCCCGACGACGAGTTTCGCTGGGACCCGTCCACGGCTCCCCCGCGCGGGGCGGCGTTTTCCACGGAGCGGTTCACACAGGCCTGTTCAGGGGCTCGCCGCCACGGATGTCGACGACGAAGGAACCGGCATCGCGCTTGAGCGCGTCGGCACAAGCCACGAAGAACGGGGAGGTGGCAGGGGCCGGGTCGCTCCTGACGACCACGGCCGCCACCATCGGGCCGGCGGCGGCCAGCACTCTGAGGGGCAGACCGAACCGCCAGGCCCGGCGCCCGTCCTGCTGAGCCTGTGTGCCCGCGCACCGTCCAGCCGGATCTCGCGGAACAAGAACGCCCTGAGGTCATGGCGGCGGTCATCGGGCAGGCCCCGGTCGGCGGGGACGGGCAGGCGCCGGGGCAGCTCGATGCGGTCTTCCGGGCTGATCGGAACGGGTCCGCGGTTCATAGCTTCTCCTTATGGGGACACGGAGCCGCGATGCCGCGGCCTTCTTCTCGGAGGGCGGCAGATGTGGTGCCGGTGCGTTCGTCACTGGGCAGCGCCAGCCTCTGCAAGTTCTTGCGCGTCCGCGACAACCTGGAGCGGACCGTGCCCGCCGGGACGTCCAGGGCGCGGGCGGCGGACACGTAGCCGAGACCGGCGCAGACGCAGAGTGCGACCACCTCGCGTTCCGCCCGGCGCAGTCACGAGAGCACCGTGCGGACGGTCGCGATCGAGTTGGCGTCGTCGATCCGGCCGACGACTCCGTCCGCGAAGTCCGGCACCACCGTGTCGCGGGACAGACGCCCGACGATGGCCTCGTGGCGCCTCACGGCCTGCCCAGCAACCACGGCCGTAAGGAGTCCCCTTTGGGATCCACCGAGGCGCGTAGACGCCATGCCTCGAGGAACGTCAGAGCCACCACGTCCTCGGCGGCCGACCAGTCACCGGTCAGCCGGAAGACGTTGTTGTAGACGGCTCGGGCGTGCTCGTCGAAGAGTTCCCCGAAGCTGTCCGGGTCACCCGCGCGGAGCGGGCGGGCTCGCTCGTTTTCATACCTGTGACTGTCCGGACGACGCGGCGGGGTTCCACCGGTGCGATGGCGTCCGGATCACAGGCCCGCTCGGCCCGGGGGTCAGCGGTGGCGCTCCACCCGCCGCTCGTCCCACACCGGCTCCGACGTCTCCCGGACGACCCCGTCCGTGCCGAAGACCAGGTACCGGTCGAAGGACTTGGTGAACCAGCGGTCGTGCGTCACGCACAGCACCGTGCCCTCGTACGCCTCCAGCCCGTCCTGGAGCGCCACGGCCGACTCCAGGTCCAGGTTGTCGGTGGGTTCGTCCAGCAGCAGCGCGGTGGTTCCGGACAGTTCCAGCAGCAGGATCTGGAAGCGCGCCTGCTGGCCGCCGGAGAGCCGGTCGAGGGCCTGGTCCCCCTCCCGCTCCAGCTCGTACCGGCGCAGCACCGACATCGCGCCGCCCCGGTCCTTGCTCTGCTCGGCCCACAGGATGTCCACCAGCGTCCGCCCAAACAGCTCTGGGTGCGCGTGGGTCTGCGCGAAGTGCCCGGGGACCACGCGCGCCCCCAGCTTCCAGGCACCGGTGTGCGCCACGTCCTGACCTGCGAGGAGCCGTAGGAAGTGGGACTTGCCGGAGCCGTTGGAGCCCAGCACCGCGACCCGTTCGCCGTAGAAGACCTCCAGCGAGAAGGGCTTCATCAGCCCGGTCAGCTCCAGCTGCTCCACGGTCAGCGCCCGCACGCCGGTGCGGCCGCCACGTAAGCGCATGGTGATCTCCTGCTCCCGCGGCGGCTCCGGCGGCGGGCCGGCCTCCTCGAACTTCCGTAGCCGGGTCTGCGCCGCCGCGTACCGGGAGGCCATCTCGTGGCTGACCGCCGCAGCCTGGCGCAGGTTGATCACCAGCTTTTTGAGCTGCGCGTGCTTCTCCTCCCAGCGCCGCTTGAGCTCCTCGAAGCGCGCGAAGCGCTCCTTGCGGGCCTCGTGGAAGGTGCCGAAGCCAGCGCCGTGCACCCACACGTCCGAACCGTCCATACCGGGCTCCACCGCTATGATCTTCTCCGCCGTCCGGGACAACAGCTCCCGGTCGTGCGAGACGAACAGCACCGTCTTGCGGGTGGCCGCCAGTTGCTCCTCGAGCCACCGCTTGCCCGGCACGTCCAAGTAGTTGTCCGGCTCGTCGAGTAGCAGGACCTCGTTGGGGCCGCGCAGCAGCGCCTCCAGGACCAGCCGCTTCTGCTCACCGCCCGAGAGCGTGCGCACCTTGCGGAACTGCGCCTTATCGTAGGGGACCCCGAGCGCGGCCATCGTGCACACGTCCCACAGGGTCTCCGCCTCGTACCCCTGCACGTCCGCCCAGTCCGACAGCGCCTGCGCGTACTTCATCTGCGCGGTCTCGTCGTCGACCGTCATGATCAGGTGTTCGGCCTCGTCCACCGCCTTCGCGGCCGTCCGTAGTCGCGGCTGCGCGACCGAGACCAGCAGGTCCCGGACCGTGCGCTCGTCCCGCACCGAGCCGACGAACTGCGACATGACCCCCAGGCCCCCGCTGACCGTCACCCCGCCGCCGTGCGGCTGCAGCTCACCGGAGATTAGCTTGAGCAGGGTCGTCTTGCCCGCGCCATTCGCGCCCACCAGAGCGACGACGGAGCCCTCGCCGACCCGGAACGACGCGTCCCCGAGCAGCACCCGCCCGTCCGGTAGGTAGTACTCCAGGTGTCCGGCTTCCACATGTCCCATGACGGGCATCTTCCGGGCTGATCACTCGGCGACCATGAGGAGTCCCTACTCATCTTGAGGTGCAGTGCGTTCCACCGCAGGCGGGAGCGAACCGCTCCGCCGAGGGAGCAGAGATGGTATGCGAGTACTCAAGAAGCCTGCCGGAGAGAAGGGGAAGATGGCCGGGCCGTGCCGGCGGACCCGGCCGGACCGGCATGACGTTGCCGCGCATACCAGCCAGCGATACAGGGATTGACGATGAAAGACATAAGCCGCAGGGGCTTCCTCGCCAGGACGGCGACCACCGTCATCGCGTTCAGCACTGCGTCGGGCACGTGGATCACCGAGGCGTCCGCGGCGGCTCCCGCCTCCGACTGGACGCTCGTCCCCGCTCTGGACGGTGAACTCGTCTTCGACGCCCCCTCGCTCCAGAAGGACAGTACGGACAATGGGAACATCGTCTCGGTGACCCCGGCGGCGGTGTTACGTCCGAAGAACGCCTCCGACATCCAGAAGATGGTCCGCTACTGTGCGCGCCTGGGCATCAAGGTGTCAGCCCGGGGCGAGGCGCACACCACCTTCGGGCAGGGGCTCTGCCCCGGTCTGGTCATCGAGATGCGCAGTCTGCAGAAGATTCGCGAGATCACAGCCACCTCCGCGCACGTCGAGGCAGGCGTCCTCTGGTCCGAGCTGGTCACCGCCGGCCTGCTGCAGGGCGTGACCCCGCCTGCGCTGACCGACTACACGGAACTCTCCGTCGGGGGGACGCTCTCCGTGGGCGGGGTGTCCGCCAACATCCACCACGGCGCGCAGGTGGACAACGTCTTGGAGCTGACGGTCGTCACCGGCCAGGGAAACCTCGTCGTCTGCTCTCCCGCGAGCAACCGTGAGTTGTTCGAGGCATGCCTCGGCACGCTCGGCCAGGTCGCCCTGATCGTCAGCGCCCGGATAGCCATGGTGCCGGCTCCGGACGCGGTACGGCAGTACACCCTTCTCTACGCCGACGCCAAGAACTTCTTCACCGACCTGCGGACCCTGCTGACGCGCGCCGAGTTCACCTCGGTCAACGGAGCGTTCGCCGTCGCGGACAACGGCGTGACTTACGTCGTCCAGGCGTCCGCGGCCCATGCCAAGGGCACCACTCCCAACGACGCGTTCCTGCTGCGCGGACTCACCCAGCCCGCTGGATCGGCCATCACCGCGGACAGCACCTACGCCGCCTACACGGCGCGGGTCAATGATGTGGTCGACAAGTTCCCCCGGGCCTACAAGGGCTACACGAAGCCGTGGTTCGACGTGTTCGTCCCGGACGCGCAGGCCGAGGCGTACGTCACCTCTGCGCTGTCTACGCTGCGCCCGGACGACGCCGGCAGCACGGGGGGCATTCTCCTCTTCGCGATCAGGAGGTCGAAGCTCAGCCGCCCGTTCTTCCGGACGCCGCAAGACGGGGAATGGGTCTTTCTCTTCGACATCCTGACCTCGTCGGAGGAGATCGTCCCGGCGCACTGGGTGGCGCAGAAGCTCGACCGGAACCGCACGCTGTACGAGCAGGCGCGGGCCCTAGGCTCGACGCTCTACCCCATCGGGTCGACGCCGATGAGCCAGGCGGATTGGCAGCAGCATTACGGCGCCGAGTGGGGCGCCTTCCAGGACCGCAAGCAGCGGTTCGACCCCGACCACGTGCTCACGCCCGGCCCCGGCATCTTCTGACGCACCCCCGGCGCTCGTCCCTCCTCTACTGCGGAGGGACGAGCGCCGGCGAAGCGACGCGACCTGCTCCCAGTACACCGGTGTTCCGGCCCCGGGGACATACGGGCCAGCGGGACCGCCTGCGGGCGCGGAGATCGAGCAGCTCCGTTGGTGGCGAAGACGGGCTCGCCGCGTGGGACGAGGGACAGGGCATCGGCTATGAGGGCCCCTCCCCGTCCGGGACCGGGCTGACGGAACGGTGTAGTGCCATCCCGAGTTCGGCGCGGCCCGCGAGGCCAGCGGACACGGTGACCAGTCCGCGGCCGTCCCCGGACGCCTTCACGCCCTCCTTGAGCCGGCGGGCGTGCCGGACGCGGGGTGGTCGGCATACCCGGTCAGGGGCGCCGGGCGCTGCGCTCCACCGGCGCCCCGCGCTGCCGATGTCACATCGGTCACCCGCATCCGTCCCCGCGGCCCGGCCAGGTGCCGCAGGAATCCGGGCGAAAGCGATCCGCCGAATCCGTCGGCGCCGTGCACAAGGACGTCGTCGCGTCCCCAGCGGGTCGCGACGAAAGCGTAGCCGGTCTTCGCCACGGAGCACTCCAGTCCGCCCGCAAGTGGCTGCAGGACCAGCACGCCTCCGTCAACAGGGTGGAAATCGGCCATCTGCGGCCTGCTAGAGGACGAGGCGCCGGTGAATCGCGTTCAGGGGGAGTATCCCGGATGTTCCGAAACTACCGACCGAGACGATCGGGCCGTACGGGGCGCCGAGCCGGGCGTGACCGTGCGGGCGGAGTCGGCGTTGCTGTTAGATCAGGGCACAGGGCTCCACGCCGGCTCCGCGTCACCGAGCCTGCTCTTCGCTGCCCGGACGTCGTGAGGGTCGACGTAACTGAATATGAAACACATGCGGTTCCAGACGCGGCGAAGGTGCCGCGTCACGCCGAGCGGAGTCGAGATCCGTTGCTCGTGGCGGAGCAGCAGGCGACGCTCGTCACGGTCTGTCAGGTGGTGCACGGCTTCTCCTTGGGACGGAATGGCAGACGGCTGCGCCCCGGAGTGTCTCGGGGAACCGGCGAAGGGCCGCAGAGTGGCTGATCCCCCCACCACTTTGCGGTGGGGAAGCCCACTGGCTCGAGCCTCGTCTTCATGATGGAGAAGCAGCAGGGTGTGCGACATGAGTAGCCGGTACCTGACCGCGCGTCGCCGTGCGGGCAGGTACCGGCTGCAGTCCTGCCGGAGTGGGGGAGCGGGGTCGATTCAGCGCCGCGCGCGCTGGGCGTCGACGATGCCCGTCACTGCCTCGTCGGTTGCGCCGAACCGGCGCTGCACGTGCTCGGACAGGGCCGGGAACTGCCCGGCGACGCTGCTGAGGACCCTCAGCTCCAGCGGTGCCACGTTAACTTCGCACAGGTTGCGGCTCACCGCTCTGACGACGCCGTCGGCCACCTGCTGGGGCGACACGGTGCGCATGCCCGATGGGAGTTCGACGCCGGTCGCGGCGAACATGCCGGCGTCCCTCACGAATCCTGGCTGCACCAGGGAGACACCCACACCGGTCGGTTGCAGGTCCTGACGGAGCGCCAAGGCGAAGCCGCGCAGGCCGAACTTGGTCGCGTTGTACATGGCCGTCGCTTTCGTAGCGGCTTTGCCGGAGATGGACCCCACCAGGCACAGATGGCCGCGGCCGGCCTGTGCCATCCGGGGCGCTAGCGACCGCGACAGCATGATCGGGGCTTCCAGATTGACCGCGATCGCGCGTCGGATCTGCTCGGGGGTGTATTCCAGCACGTCCCCGCTTGCGGGGAGTGCGGCATTGGCCACGAGGATGTCGGTGTCGCCGCATTCCTCGCACAGACGTGCCACGTCCTGCGGATCGGCCAGATCGGCCGGTACCGTGCGCGCCGCCCCTAGCTGTCCTGCCAGGTCGTCCAGGGCATCCTTGCGGCGTCCGGAGAGGACGAGGCGGGCTCCCCGTGCGGCGAACGTGCGGGCGAGGGTCTCGCCGATCCCCCCCGTCGCACCGGTGATTAAGACGTTCGACCCCGAGATGCGCATATATGACGTCCTTTCCCGCCCAGGCGTGTCCGTTTGCACGCATGGTAGGGCCGGAGAGCGGTCCGCCGGTGGTGTCGGCCGACGTGTGAGTAGTGGTTGCTCATCGTCGGGGGCGTGCCGACCGCGAGGTAAGGCTGACGGAGCCGCGAGCCGCCTCGGCGAACGGGCCCCGTGCTGCCTATTTCCCGTTTCTGGCGCTCAACGGCGTGGTTGCGCTCTCCTGGGTGGCGCTCGTCACGAAGCCGCGCGAGCGGTGGCTCACGCGCGGGCTGACCGCAGTGCGGAGGCACGCGGGGGCGGAGCGGTCCTTCGGGTGGTGGTCGCCGTCACTGCGCACTTCCGGTCGGCCGACCTGCTGATCGACTGCTGGGAGGTGCGGGAGGCGCAGGAGGTCCGGATGCGCGGGGAGGCGGCTGGCCACGCCGTCTGCCTCGAGCAGTCCTCCACGACCGCACCGGCCTCAGGAGGTCGGGTGCACGCCAGTCGGACCGAGTGCTTCTGCAGCTGAGGTTGCTGACCAATCCGGTTCGCGTCGGGACGACCCGTGGGGGCGTCCCGGCGTCCTCCGTGACCAGCGCCCGGTTCCGGGAAAGTGGAGGGCGGGATACTCATCCGTCGTGGAACGGCCTGGATACGCTGACGCGTAGAGACGGCCGGATCCCCCACCGGACGGGTCGTTCCGGCCCCGGCGGCGAACCGGTCCAGGTCCGTTTCCCCTGTGTGCCGGGTTTTGGTCGCCCCTCGGTGCCGAACTCGCGCACCCGCGCCACTGTCCTTTTCCCAAACGCGGGTGGGAGGCCGTACTGAGGCCCCCACACTCCCAGCACAAAGGTGAGCCATGCTCAAGCGCGGTCATGTGACAACGACCATCGCCGGACTCCTGACGACTGCCTTCCTCGCTGCCCCGGCCTCCGCCTCCACCGCCCGCGCGGAGCAGGAGTTCGCTCCCTCGGCGGTGCGCCTCCAGGTCTCGCACCAGGCCGCCGCGCTGGACGCCGACGCGGTGAGCGCCGTCCGCAGGCACTGGAGCGCCGAGCGGGTCAAGCAGGCGATCGAGGCCCCTAAGAGCCTCGAACTGCCCTCGGCGGCCACCGGACCCGCCGGTGAGTACGATGCCAGGACGCACGAGCCGGTCCGCCTCGCGCCCCGACGGGGTCCGGTCGACGGCACCGCCGCACCGTCCTCCGTCGTCGGCACCTTCGGCACCCGTCAGTGGACCGGGCCGTCGACGCGCAAGCCCGCCTCGACGATCGGCAAGCTGCTCTTCGACGACTCGCACGGTTCGCCCGCATCGTGCACCGCCACGGTGATCGAGGCGGAGACCGGCAAGCTAGTCCTCACGGCGGGACACTGCCTCATGGACCTCGGCACGACCGCGTGGAACACCAACGTGGTGTTCGCGCCGGGCTACTCCGGTGCCGTCAACTACCAGCTCGGCGGTCTCTGGGTCGCTTCGGGATACGGGGTCACGGGCGGCTGGCACACCACCAAGGACTCGGCACACGATCTCGGATTCGTCGCTCTGGCCGCGCAGAACGGCTTGGAGATCGAGGACAAGGTCGGGGCCCAGGGCATCAGCTTCTTCGAGGCCGCCCAACAGAGGGTCCGGGCGTTCGGCTACCCGCACAACTATGGCGACGGCAAGTACCTCTTCACCTGTGACCCGGTGACCACAACGACGACGTCGTACCACCCCGGGGCGATCGAGCTCGCCCCCTGCGACATGGGTCCCGGAGCCAGCGGAGGCTCCTGGATGACCGACTTCGACGAGAGCGGTACGACGGGTGTCGGCTACGCGGTGAGTGTCACGTCGCTCTACCGGCCCTACGCCTTCCCATTCCAACCCGCCGAAATCGGACCGCAGTTCAAGGACCAGGAGTGGGATCTCTACAACCTCATGCTGAGCTACTGACGGTCTGGTACGCCGGGCTCGGGGCCCCTCGTCGGCCACCCCGCGGTGCCACCCCGCGGTCCCACCCTAGGAGCATCTGCTGGAACGAGGCGAGGAGCAGCACGCTGAAGAGCGGCACTGCAGCCGACAGGAGCACGACGCCCCGCCGAGACGGGCCACGGCAGACCGCCTTCGAACGCGCGGGCCCCGGGGGCGTGCCGGCAATCGTTTCCTGCCCGGGAGCGCCGAACCCTTACACCTTCAAGGCCAGGCCTCCGGTGTCAGCAACGGGAAGAACAACCAGGCAGGGTGCCGGGTGAGCCAGCCGTCGGCACCGCTCTGGTCGGTCGCATGCTCCGGCGTGAAGACGAGCACGTCCGCGGCGACGTCCGGATCCTTGTCCACGCGGTGGGGTTGGTGTGGTTGCGCTCGTACGTGTGGTTCCGCCAGGCCGCACCGATGCCCAGCAGGAGGTCGGCATGAAGCGATGGGACCGTCTGGTCCGTGCGGCGGTGACCGGAGATTTGCCAATGGTCCGGGCCGCGGCTGATGAGGGCGGTACAGGCGGAGAAGAGCGTCAGCGGTTCCGCGAAGAGCAGCACGCACCAGGAGCGGCCGGTGAGGAAGGGCCCGGCGACAGTGGCCGCACCCACGGCCGGGTCGATCACGATGGTGCGCGTGTACCAGTCCGGTGCATCGACGGGGTTGCGGTGCCAGGGGTTCGGCGCGGCCCGCGACGCCTCGTGGGGCGCCGCGGCGGTGGGGCCCGCACCCGTCGGCGCTCCTGGGCCGCAGCGACCCGCTTCCGGCCGTGTTGCGCCTCCCGGTCTCATCTCCACACCGAGCTACGGGAAACGACTCATCGGACGACTCGTTTCCAAGGCGACAGCGCGAATTGGAGAATTGAATACTCTCGTGGCCCGCTGGTGGAACCCTCTAGCGTGCAGAGGTCTCATTCCTCCGGTTGATCGCGCTTGCGATCAGATTCCGCACGTTCCGCTTGGGATCTACGCCGGGATAAAGATCTCAGGAGAACGCGTCATGATGAGTCGTTCGGCTCGCCGAAAAGGAAAATTCGTCGCGGCTGCCGCCAGTGTACTGCTCACGCTCGCGGCCGGTTCCGTCCAGGCCAGCACCTACGCCGTCGCGGGCGACGACGACAAGGGCGTGCCGAGCGGCGGCTGGTTCCAGGCGACCCCGCCCCCGCCCGGCTACGGTTCGTGGTCGGCGGCGATGGGCGAGCAGCAGATCCTTGACACCCTCGCCGACCGGATCCTCGAGACCGTGCCGGAGAAGGGCTCCGGTTACGGCTCGGTCGCCATCGACCTGCAGAACCACCGGATCAAGCTCTATTGGAAGGGGGCGCTGCCCCAGGACGTCCAGGGCATCATCGCCGGCGCGCCGGAACGCGTGCTGGTCTCCTCGGCGTCCTACACGCGTGAGGAGATGCTCGCCGCTGCGGAGCTCGTCATGCAGCACCGCGACGACCAGTCGACGCACATCGTCTCCGCCGGCCCCACCGCGGACGCGTCCGGCCTGTCCATCGGAGTCACCGGCAGCGTCGAACAGGGGCGCGGCCTCGACGTCGTGAAGTCGCTCGGGATGCAGGTGTCGGTGAAGCCCGACCGGCCCGTCGACACCGGTGAGGCCCCCGGGGAGCCCGTTCCGCAGTCCGTCTCCCCCCAGCTGAACTCGACGGTGCTCGAACGCCGGACGGACAGCAACCCCAACTGGGGTGGGGCGTGGACCAACTCCAAGGGCAACGGATGCACGGCTGGCTTCCCCCTCCACGACGCCTCCGGCCACTCGCTCATGCTCACGGCCGCGCACTGCCTGGAAGGCACACCCGTCGGCGACCTCCCCGACGTCGATGTGCACGTGGGTAAGGTCTCCAAGAACTTCATCAAGGCCAAGTGGGACTCCCGGGACCTGGCGGTGATCGACCTGCGGAACCAGACCAGCTCGGCCGCCCGCATGTGGTTCGGCGCCGCCACGGGCAGCACCGACTTGACCTACATGACAGTGCGCGGTGTCGGCGGCAACCATGTCAACGACTACGTGTGCACCAACGGCGCCTACTCGGGCACGCGCTGCGGGATCATCGTGGACGCGGTCGACCTGCTCGTGTCCCACGCGTACTCCGGTGTCCTCCACCAGGCCGTGGAGGCACATTCCTGGGACGGATCGAATGCGGCCGGCCAGGGAGACAGCGGCAGCGGGGTGTTCACCCTTGACTCGGACCTCCAGGGCGTCCGTGCCCGCGGAATCCAGTCCGCCCTCTCCTCTTGGCCGCACGAATACGTGACCTGCACCGGTCTGACGACGATGGGCGGCGGAACGAAGAGCCGGTACTGCTCCAACCACATCTACTACACCACGATCTCCGCCTCGCAGGGCCACAACTGGGGTCTGGTGACCACCGCTCCCTGATGGGTCGGCGCATTTCAGCAGGACGGCCTGAGCTCTTGAGCTTGCGCCATGCCGTGATCATGATAAAATTACCGGTCTCTCGCCCGTTGAGTTCGTCGTAGCCGGTGGACTTGGAGCCCGACGTGAAGAACCATCAGCGGCGTGATCCGACCTCCTGGTGTGAGGGGTTGCCGCTGATGGTTCCCGCTATGAGGTGGCCGGCGTCGTGTGCTGCTGGTTCTCGATGTCACTCGTCCGCAATGGCCGGACGGGATGCATCTGCTGGTGCGCCGTATCCGCCCGCCCGGCGAGCCATGAGGCTCACCGGCCTGGAGTTGCGCACCGGCGGGCGGTATGTCATCACAGCCCACTCGAGACGCCAGACGTCCCGGTCCGCCGGGCGCCTCCTTCAGCAAAGAGACATGTCTGGACGCTGGGGTACTGGGAAGCTGAGGCCATGAACGAGAATCCGCGTGAAGACCTTGCCATCAACCGAGCGCTCTGGGACGCCCGGGCCCGAGTCCACGGGACGACCCCCCAGGACACCTTCTACGACGTCGACACGTTCCTGGCAGGCCGCCAGACGCTCTTCGGCCTCGAACGCGAAGTGGCCGGTGACGTGGCAGGACTGGACCTGCTGCACCTACACTGCCACTTCGGCATGGACACTCTGAGCTGGGCCCGCTTGGGCGCGAAGGCCACCGGCGTCGACTTCTCTGGGACCGCGATCGCGCGGGCCCGTGAACTGGCAGCCCGGGCGGGGCTGGACACGGCCTTCGTCGAGGCGGACTCCCAGGACCTGCCGAGCGCACTGGCAGGGCGGTTCGACCTCGTCGTAGGCACGTACGGAGTGCTGTGCTGGGTCGCGGACCTGGACGCGTGGATGCGCGGTGCGGCCAGGGCCCTGAGGCCCGGTGGCAGCCTGGTCCTGGTCGACCTGCACCCCGCGTACCAGACGGTGGCGGGCCTGGACCCCTTCGTCGCCGACTGGCCCTACGGCGGCGGTGATCCGCAACGGGAGACGGTCACCGGCACCTACGCCGGGCCGGGGGTACCCATCGCGACGTACGAGGCCTTTAACTACCCCCATTCGCTGGGCGAAATCGTCACGGCCGCCGCCGGGTCCGGTCTGGTGCTCGAGCGGCTAGGCGAGCACACCGCGGTCGAGTTCGACGGACGCGGTCTGCTGCCCCGTGACGCCGACGGCCTCTACCGCCTGCCCGTCAGCGGGACCCACCTCCCCGTCCTCTACTCCCTGCGCGCCCGCGTCCCGATGGGCCGCACGGACGACGGGGGTTGATGTTGCCCAGCCGCGGCGCGGCCCGTGAGTACGGCCGCGGGATGGGCAGGTGCTCCTCACGTGGGGGACGGAGGGCTCTGTTTGACTGGCGCGAGCCGCCGTGGCAAGCGGCCCCCACCCACCGGTTCACTCCGATTGGCTCACCAGTGCCCTCACTGGTTCCCCTCGTGCTGCGAGCAGAACCGCAGTTCACCCACCTCTTCGTGGGGCAGTCCCTGTCCATCCCGGGCGACCGCGTCTCCTTCGTGGCGGTGCCGTTCGCGGTGCTCGCCGCTGAAGGCTCCGCGTCCGACGTGGGACTGGTTGCCGCCGCCGCGCTGGTGCCCGTCCTGCTGCTCACCCTGGTCGGCGGGGCGTGGGCCGACCGCTTCCCGCGGCACCGCATCATGATGGTCTGTGACCTTGTGCGCCTCGGCGCCCAGGCGGCCGTCGCCCTCCTGCTCCTGACCAGCCGGGCCACCGTGACCCACCTCGCCGTGCTCATGGGCGTCTTCGGAGCCGCAGATGCGTTCTTCATGCCGGCGGCCACGGGACTGCTCCTGCTCCCCTTGGTGGTGAGCGCCGGACGGCTGCGGAGGCCAATGCCCTGCGCGGCATGTCGCTCGACCGGCCTCGTGTTGGGCCCGGCCCTGGCCGGCGGCCTGGTGGCGTTGACCGGTCCCGGCGGTGCGCTGGCCCTGGCCGCCCTGACGGTTCGCCGTCAGCGCCGCGTTCCTCGCGGGACTGCGCCCGCGTTCCCTGGCCGGGACCGCGTCGGAGTCCGCCGACCACACCGCACTCCTGGCCGACATGCGTGCGGGCTGGCAGCACGTGCGTCAGCACACTTGGGTATGGGCCTACATGGCGGCCATGGGCGTCTACCACGTCGTGGTACTGCCGTCCGTCTTAGTCCTCGGACCCGTCCTGGCCGAACAGGACTGGCCAGGGGCGGCCAACTGGTCGACCGCGGTCGCCGCCTTCGGCCTCGGCTCCTTCGCCGGCAACGCCTGCGCCTACCGGCTTCGCCCCACGCAGCCGCTGGCCGTGGCTGCCGCAGCGCTGACCATCGGCACGCGCCAGGCCGCCGTCATCGGGTCCGGAGCTCCCCTCGTCATGATCGCATTGCTCGAAGCCGTCACCGGGGCCGCGGTCTCGCTGTTCTTCGTCCTACGGGAGACGGCCCTCCAGACGCACGTCCCTGACCACGCATTGTCCCGGGTGAACTCGTTCGACTACCTGCTGGCGACGGGGCTCATGCCGCTGGGACTGGCACTCGCGGGCCCGGTCTCGACTGCCGGAGGCGTCCGGGCGACCCTGTTCGCCATGACGGCGCTGTCACACCCTTGCGCGCTGGAGCTCCTTGCGGTGCCAGCGGTCCGCCGCCTGCCAGCGCAGGCGCCGCCGGTCGGGGACGCCGCCCGGGCCTCGTGACGGTCCGTAGTGCGGCCGGATGGACGACGTCCGGCTTGCGATGTCACGCAGTGCCGAACTGAGGATGCTGGATTTCCCGGTTGGTCACCCTCGTCCACGCGGTGGCGGACCGCACCTAACGGGATCGTGACCGTGGAGGCCGTGTGCGCGCGCCGTTGGCGACCGGCTCGGCAAGGGACTCCTCTGCCAACCGGGACTTGCCGACCCCGGCCGTCCCGTAGATGACGAGGGCGGTGGACGGGTCGTGCAGGATCCTGCGGAACGGCTCGGGTTCCGGATTCCTGCCCTTGCAGGAGCGGGCCAGTTGTCCGTTCTTGCTCCCGGCCATGCGTCCCTTCCTCTATCCGCACGTCCGCCAAGGCACACGGTCATGGAGCGATGGTCCTCAAGCGACTCTGCGTCCTGCGCGCGGCGGCACGGGAACGCCAATCCGGTGGGGTGCGGGGATCTGCGGAGCCTTCGGAGGCAAGCCGGTCCCGCCGCAACACCTGAACCTGCGGCAACAGCCCCTGCGGCGGGACCCGCCGCTCTCAGACCGCGCAGCGGCGTGCCGTCGGTTCGTTCGGCCGGTGCTCCTGCCAGAGCTGGTCGGCTTCCAACTGTGCCGCGAGGGATATCAGGAGCGGCTCGCTGTCGGCTGGTCCTAGCAGTTGCGCACCCAGCGGCAGTCCCGCCGCCGTGAAACCTGCCGGGACGTTGACTGCGGGCCAGCCCAGGACGTTCCAGGGCCAGGCGTAAGGACAGCAGGCGATCATCGTCCGGTTGGTGCGGTTGTTGGAGAGGCCGCCGATCGCGCCGATGTGTGGGGGAGGAGTGGCGGTCGTCGGCGTGAGGACGACGTCGAACCGGTGGAAGATCTTTCCTACCCGGCGCTGGAGGGGACCCTCTGCCGCGCGGGCGGCACGCAGGGCCGGTCCGGCCAGCGCGCGTCCCAGACGCGCGTTGTTGCGAGTGCGGGGGTCAAGGAGTTCCTGCTCGGGGATGCGGGTGCTCCACTGCGCGATGCCCGCCATGCCCCGCGGCACTTGGGTGAGTCCGATCAAACCATAGCGCGGTGTGGCTTCTTCGACGTCGTGCCCGAGGGCCGACAGGGTCTCGGCCATGCCGAGGGTTGCCCGGCGCACTTCGGGGTGGAGCGGCGCGGGGGTGGCTGCGAACGCGGCACGCAGGGACAGGGCGATCCGCAGCCGGCCCGGATCACGGCCAGCTGCGGGCAGCATCGATACACTGGGAGGCCGGTGCCGGTCGCCTGGATGGTTGCCGGACGCGGCGTCCAGCAGCAGGGCGGCGTCGGCGACCGTACGGGCGAGCGGCCCCGGAACGGTGAGTCCTTCGAAGGACTCGGTATCGGGCCAGGTCGATATCCTGCCACGCTGGGGCTTGATGCCCACCAGATGTGTCCAGGCAGCCGGAATGCGGACGGATCCTGCACCGTCCGATCCCAGCGCCGCCGGGACGAGACCTGCGGCGACCGCAGCCGCGGCGCCTCCGGAGGAACCGCCGGGCGTGTGCTCGTGGTTCCACGGGTTGCGCGTAGCGCCGAAAGCCGTGCCCTCGGTGAAGGGCCACTGGCCCAGCTCGGGAGTGTTCGTCTTGCCGACGATGATCGCGCCGGCTGCCCGCAGCCGGCGTACGGCCTCGCCATCGGCTGTCTTGAGCGGGAAATCGCCGGCACAGCCGAACGCGGTGGGCTCGCCCGCCAGGTCGGTGTCGTCCTTGATCGCGACTGGTACGCCCAGCAGCGGAAGCCGTATCCCTGCCGCCAGTCGCTCATCGGCGTCGTCGGCTTCGTCCAGAGCTGTGTCGGAGCGTAATCGCCGGAACGCGTTGAGGACGGGCTGCGCCGCGTGGATGCGGGTGAGGGTCTCCTCGATCAGGGCGCGGCTGGAGACGCGTCCTTCGGCGAGTGCGGCGACCTGTTCCGTCAAGTCGGCTGAATAATAGGGGGGCATCGGCCTCGGCTCTCGTCGGGGATTCATCAACTCTTGGGACGAACAGTAGAAGACGACCACGTCCTCCGACGCCCCTCGTCTAGGGCGTGCCGGGCCCGGCCCCGACACTCGGCGAACTCGCCTGGGCCGACGCGGTGCGCGCATGGTCCGGACGGCTCGAGCCATCTGCCGGGCTCGTGCGTCGTACTGGCACGCGAGCACGCAAGCTCCCTCGTCGCCGGCCGTCCCGCAGTCGTGCGGGAGTGTGGCGCGTTCCGGGTGCCGCCTGTTGCGAACTCTCGTTCCAGGAGCTTACGTTCGTCCGGACGCCCGGCACGGCGGGCGCCACCGTCGGCAGCGCGAGGGGTGCACGCATGCAGGACAGAGGGCGGTCGGCACCGGAGAGTCCATCCGCATGGCCGGCGGCTGCGGAGCTGCCGGAGCTCATCGGACGGCGCCGTGAACTGAGGTCCGTGCTCCGCTGCCTCGACCACGAGGTCCCGGCGCGCGGTGCGTTGATCGTCGGAGCCCTCGGCGTGGGTAAAACGCACTTTACCCGGCACGTCCTGGCGCGGCTGTCCGCTCACCGCTCGGTTCCCGCGCTCGCCTACGGCTATGAGGCATCGCGAGGCGTGCAGCGGATGCCCTCGGCGAAGGAGTTCCATCGGGCCCTGGAGAGACAGCTCAATGGCACGATCCTCTGTGTGGACGACGCCCATCTGCTCTCCGATCCATTGGCGGACATCCTCGCCGCCTACATGGGGGAACGGCGCGGAGTGGTCCTGCTGGCAGCGACCTCCGAGATGCCGCTGCCCGCTCCGATCGCCCGCACGTTGAAGGAGCAGAGACTCCAGCGTGTCGAACTGCAGCCCCTGGAACCGGCCGACGCCCAGCGGATGGCCAGGTCGATGCTGGTGACGGACAGGGCGGCGGCCGCGAGCCCGCACCTCGCCAAGCTCTCCGGTGGCAACCCGCTCCTCCTGCGGGAACTGGCCCGGAGCGACCAGCCGGCGGCCGGCGGCCCGGTCTCCGTGCCATCCATGGCATCCCTCCACCGAACATCCCTCGACGGACTCGCCGCCGAGCAGCGCCGTGCTCTCGAGCTGATCGCGCTTGCCGAGCCGGGGCGCCTGTGTGCCCTCGAGCGGGTCATCGGGGAGGAGACGCTGCTCCGTCTCGAAGACCTCCGGTTGATCCGCGTCTCGTGCGACAGCCCCGGTGCCGCGCCCGGCGTCAGAACGGCGCACCCCCTCCTGCCACACGCGCTGCGCGCCGAGGTGGCTCACCTGCGCAGCCGACACCATCTGCGCGCGTACAAGGAAGCCTTGGGCAGCGCGGAGTTGTCCGACAACGAGATCTCTCGGCTGGTCGGGTGGAGTCTGTCCGTGCACGCCGAGTGCACCGAGGCGGAGCTCCTGAGGGCGGTCGCGATCCTGACCGAACGGGACGACCTCACCGAGGCTCTCACCGTAACCCGGGCCGGGTTGGTCCGGTTCGGGACCCTGGCCGCCCACCGCGCACTCCTCGACACCCTGATCGCCCTGGGCCGCAACGCCGAGGTCCACGAGCACGTCCAAGCGGTGCACGCTACCGGTGATGCCGACCCGTCCGGCCTGCTGTGGGCGTACCGTGTCAACGCCTCTCTCCAGGCGCATGACCACGAAACCGCCCGCGCGATGCTCCCCCTCGTCCCCGCTCGCTTCGAGCGCGAGCTGCTGACCTCCCAGCTGGCTTGGTGCGAGCGCGACTACCCGCGGTGCAGCAAGGTCGCGCGGGCATCCCTGCGCGCCGCGGCCGACACGACCGAAGTGGTCCGGGCGACCGTCTTCGCCATGTTCGCCGACTGCCGACGGGGCCGTCCCCTCGATGCCCTCAAGACTTACCGGGGGGCGGTCGGGTGCATCGACCAGCGCAGCTGCCCTCCGGTCGTCCGGAGCTCCCTGACGAGCGCCTACGCATCGGCCCTGCACTTGTCAGGAAGCTTCCGCGAGGCCGAGCAGGTCCTGGTCGCGGAGTGTCGGAGGTCGAACCTGTCGGTCAAGATCGCTGCGGAACGTCAGGTCGGCCTGGGCGTCATGAGCTTGGAGACAGGGCGCGTGCGGGCTGCGGTCCGGCTCTTCGCTTCCGTGGCGCACTCCCCGTCCGCCCAGTGGAGGAACACCGCACAGGCGTGGATGGTGCTGGCGGAGTCGTCCCTCCCCGTGCCGGACCGCACCCTCGATCCAGGCGTCGTCACCTCGATCCCGCCCGCCCACCGGACGGTGCACACCGTCCTGGCGGAGGCCGTCACCGCGTGCGGGCGGGGGGACCGGGCCCTGGCCCTCGAACTGCTCGGGTTTGCGCTCGCGGAGTCGCTGGAGCAGGGCGCCCACACGGATGCGGCGATCGTCGCCCACCAGCACGCGCGGCTCGGCTTGCGGATTCCGGGAGCCGATCTCGCCCGTATCGAGGTTCAGGGCGACTACCTTGTGTCCCGTGTACGGTTCGCACGGGGCTGCACCGAGCGCTCGGCATGCCTCGTGCAGTCGGCGGCTGAGGGGTTCCAGCGCGTCGGAGCGGCGCCCGCGGCAGCCGAGGCCTATGCCGAACTGCACCGCCTGCACCAGAGCGACGGCGATCAACGAGCCGCGGCGAGGGCGGCAGCCGCGGCGCAGCGCGTCCTGGCACAGTGTGACCTCCTGGTACCGGCACCCCGCCAGTCGGCCGACTCGTTCGTGCCGCTCACCGAGCGGGAGAGCGAGATCGCCGGGATGGCCGCGCGGGGAATGCCGGACAAGGCGATCGCAGAGGCGTTGTCGATCTCCGTCCGGACCGTCAGCAACACCCTCTACCGCATCTACGCGAAGACCGGCGTACGCGACCGGCGCCGCCTCCGGAGGTTGATGGGATCGGAGCGTCCGGGCGGGTACTGAGCGACTGACGGCGACGCTCCCGCCCGTGCACGGCCGCCTGGCACCGTGCTGGCAAGCGATTCGGAGTGCCGTCTCCCGGTGGGGGCCGGGCAGCGGGCCGCCGTCGGGGTCGCCCGGGAGGGCCGCCCGGTGGTGGAGGTCGTAGCCCCGGGCCCACGGCGGTGGCGTTTGGGCGCGTCCTGCCAGCGGGCGCGCCGGTCCACGTCCGCCGCGGTATGCCGTCCATCCGCTGTGGCCGCGTCCACACCTGGGGACGACCCGGCTCGACGCCCCCGACAGCAACGGCTCAGGCCGGCCTAATGGCGGTTCGCCGGACGGCTAGGTCCTGTCCGATGGGTCGTCCACGCGGTCTGAGAGGATCGGATGGACA
>NZ_JBHXSY010000068.1:0-23902 GCF_042715295.1 Streptomyces sp. NPDC058701
ACCGGAGAGACTTGGATCTTGATGGTCCAGGAGAACGGAGTCCCCGTGGGGATGAGGCACTACCCCGCCGAGTTCAAGGCGGATGCGGTCGCGTTGTACCGGTCGAGGCCGGGAGCGACGGTCAAGTCCGTCGCCGCTGATCTCGGGGTGAACACCGAGACGCTGCGGAACTGGATCCGGGCCGCCGACGGCCGCCGATCTGTCGCGCACTCCGAGCCGTCGGCCGCCTCGCGGGCCGGCGGCGACGCTGTTCAGGCGGAGCTGGCCACGGCCCGCAAGAGGATCCGCGAGCTCGAGGAAGAACGGGACATTCTCCGCAAGGCGGCCCGGTATTTCGCGACGGAGACGCGCTGGTGAACCGCTACCAGTTCGTTGAAGATCACCAGCGCCGGCACGGCGTGAAGCGGCTCTGCGACATCCTCGGCCTGGCCCGCTCGAGCTTCTACTACTGGCGCCGCACCGCAGCCGCGAGAGCGGCCCGGCAGACCGTCGAAGCCCGGATCGCGGCTCGGATACGCAAGGTCCACCAGGACTCCGACGGCACTTACGGCGTTCCCAGGATCACCGCCGAACTCCGCGACCAGGGTGGCCCGGCGGTCAATCACAAGCGCGTCGCGAGGATCATGCGGACCATCGGACTCGAGGGCGTTCGTCTGTGCCGCCGGCACCGCACCACGCTCGCGGACCAGGCCGCAGCGAAGGCGCCGGACCTGATAGGCCGTGACTTCACCGCGGCCGCGGTCAACACCAAGTACGTCGGCGACATCACCTACCTGCCGGTCAGCGGCGCGAAGCCGCTCTACCTCGCGACCGTCATCGACCTCGCCTCACGCCGACTGGCCGGCTGGGCGATCGCCGGTCACATGCGAACCGAACTCGTCATCGACGCCCTCACGGCCGCCGAGCGGACCCGCGGAAACTTGACCGGAGCGATCATGCACACCGACCACGGATCCTCCATGCCTGGCATCGGGGTCAGGACCGGAGCCCGCATCCTCATCGACGTCGGCGACGCCAGCACCTTCCCCACCGCCGGCCACCTGGCCGCCTACGCCGGCCTGGCACCGGTGACCAGGAGCTCCGGCTCCTCCATACGCGGTGAGCATCCTTCGCGCCGAGGCAACAAGCAGCTCAAACGGGCCTTCTACCTCGCCGCGTTCGCATCTCTGTCCCAGCCCGAATCACGCGCCTACTACGACAAGAAGCGACGACAGGGCAAACACCACGTCGCCGCCCTCGTCTGCCTCGCCAGACGACGCATCGACGTGCTCTTCGCCATGCTCCAAGACGGCACCTTCTACGAGCCCCCGGCCACCATCAGGGCTTGACGAAAACCATAGGGGCACCTTTTCGAGCATGACCTCAAGGGGTCGGTGCAGGAGCGGGACGGCCCACGGAACGCCCCGCTTCCTGCATGGTGACGCGCGGAGTCAGTTGAAGAAACACTCGGCCTGGATGGCGTAGTTCCAACCAGCGGCCGTCAGGCCAGTCGTCGAGGAGCGCTTGACGCACAGGGCGTGGTTTGCGCTCTCCCAGGTGTGCATCCGGCTTTCGGCTTGGGTCTGCGCCGCACTCAGCGCGCCGCCCGAGCCCACGAACTCCATGCCCACGGGCGGCTTCCACACCGCTGCCGAGGCACCCGAGCCGGCGGACGCGGAGGCGCACGCGCCGGCTAGGACGGCGGCTGCGGCGCAAAGCACGGCTACGCTCCTGAATGCGATTCGGTGGTGCGTGACCATGGTTCCTCCTGGTGAGTAGCTACCTGCCGGACGTACGCGACTATGGCTCCTCACCCGAACCATCAGTTCGATATTCGGACGCTCGATCGAGGGAAACGTTCGTCGCCATACCATGATGAATCATTTGAATTCGGTCGCGCACGGCCCGCTTTGCACGACAAATCTCCCGATCGGGGAGGTCCTGAACCCGTCCCGGCGCACGATGACGGACCGTTCGATGGTGAGTAGCGACTACTCACCTCCCGTCGGGCGGCACGGAGGAAACTCTCGTGTGCATCGCAATCCTCGATCACGCGGCGTCACCCCGGGGCCCCGCGTCCGGAAGGCGGCCCGTGACCATCCGCATCGTGCAAGGAACCGCCGACCATGTCGTCGTCATCGGCGCCGGTCTTGCAGGACTGTCCACCGCACTCCACCTGTCGGGCGCAGGCCGGTCGGTGACCGTGCTGGAACAGGGCGGCGAGCCGGGCGGCAAGGCGGGAGTCTTCCGGCAGGACGGCTACACGCTCGACAACGGTCCGACGGTGCTGACCATGCCGGAGTTGATCCGGCAGGCCTTCGCCGCCGTGGGCGAGGAGATGGAGCAGCACCTGACACTGCTGCCCGTCTCCCCCGCCTATCGAGCGCACTACAGCGACGGCAGTTCGCTGGACGTGCTGACCGACACCCACGCCATGGCAGCGGAGATCGAACGAGTCTGCGGGGCGGCGGAGGCAGTCGGATACCGGCGCCTGGTGGCGTTCCTCAAGCGCCTCTACGCCTGCGAGTACGACAACTTCATCAATCGGAACACGGACGGCCCCCTCGACCTGGCCCTCCCCGAACTGGCACGGCTCGCCTCATACGGGGCCTTCCGGAGCATGGAGGGAAAGGTCCGGCAGTACCTCAAGGACCCGCGCACAATCCGGCTCTTCTCCTTCCAGGCGCTCTACGCGGGCGTAGCACCGCATCACGCCCGAGCGCTCTACACGATCATCTCCTACATGGACACGGTCTCCGGCGTCTTCTTCCCCGAGGGCGGCATGCACGCCCTGCCCCGGGCGATGGCGGACGCAGCCGTGGCGCACGGAGTCAAGATCAAGTACCACACGGCGGTCGAGCTCATCGAGACGACCCTGGGGGGACGGGCACGGGCCGTGCTCACGTCCAGCGGTGCCCGCATCCCGGCCGAAGCCGTGGTCATCGCTTCGGAACCATCCGTCGCCCTCCCCCGCCTTCTCGGCAGGGCACCCCGACGCCTCCGCCGCCTGCGCTACTCCCCCTCCTGCTTCCTCTGGCTGGCCGGAAGCCCACCGCAGCCGGCCACCGACGGCAGAGCGCCCGCGCACCACAACATCCACTTCGGACGTACCTGGCGCCGGGGTTGCCAGGAGGTCATCGACAGGGGTGTGCTGATGACGGATCCCTCATTCATGGTGAACGTACCCACCGTCACGGACTCCTCGCTGGCCCCCGAGGGCTGCCACAGTCATTCCGTCCTCTTTCTGGCCCCGAACCTGATCGCCGGCCGCGTCGACTGGGAGACCACGGCCCCGCGGTACCGCGACGAGATCCGGAAAATCGTGTGGCGCAACGGCTACACCGCACTGGCCGAGGACCCGCGCGCCGAACACGTGATCACACCCGCGGACTGGCTGCGGCGCGGCTGCCCCGCCGGGACGCCGTTCAGCGCGGCGCACACCTTCCGCCAGACCTGGCCGTTCCGGACACCGAACTTGGCCGGCGAGAACATCGTCCTGGCGGGGGCGGGGACGCACCCCGGGGTAGGCGTCCCAATGGCGCTGATCAGCGGACGCCTTGCCGCCGAACGGGTCACCGGACCGGTCAGGACTGCTCGGCGCAGACCGCTGGGTGCGGGCTGATGGGAAGCGCGGACCGCCGCATCCTAGACGCGGCGGGCATCGCCCGACCGCGACTGCGCAGTTCCTACAGCGAGTGCCGCCGCCTGCACGCGCGCCACGGCCGCAGCTACTACCTCGCCACCCGCCTGCTGCCACCGTGGAAACGGCCCTTCGTGCACGCCCTGTACGGCTTCGCACGCTATGCGGACGAGATCGTCGACAACGAACCGCCGCACACCCGCGAGAAGCACTTCCGAGACTGGTCACGGCAGGCCCTGGACCACCTGTGCGACGCACGTGCTGACGACGGTGCCGACCCGGTCGCCACCGCCCTCCACGACACACTGACGCGCTGGGACATCCCGCCGGACCACGTGCGGGCGTTCCTCGACTCCATGGCCGCCGACCTGACGGTCACCGACTACCCCACCTTCGACCACCTCCATCGGTACATGTACGGTTCGGCGGCCGTCATCGGACTCCAGATGGTCAACATCCTGGAGCCGCTCACCGAGGAGGCATATCCCAGGGCCAGGGCCATGGGCGAAGCCTTCCAGTTGAGCAACTTCCTTCGCGACGTTGCGGAGGACTTCGACCGGGGGCGGATCTACCTGCCGGCGACCGACCTGGAGGAGTTCGGTGTCACTCGGGAGGACCTAAGGCGGACGAAGACGGGCGGACGGGTGAAAGAGCTGCTCAAGTACGAGATCGACCGCACCCGCAGCTCTACGCCTATGCGGTGGGCGGGATCCGCATGCTGGCCCCGACCAGCCGCCCCTGCATCCAGACTGCCTATTCCCTCTACAATGGCATCCTCGAGCGGATCGAGGACGCGGACTACGAGGTGCTGGGCCGCCGCGTGCGGGTCGGCCTGCCCACGAGCCTGCGGGTCGCCGGCCCGGCCTTCGCCGAATGCCGCCGACTGCGCCGGAACCTCCCATGACCTATCTCCAGTTTCTCCTCCTCTTCCTGCTGGCCCCACTGGTCTGCACCTGCTGGGCTGCCCATCGTGCGCTGCCGACCGGGGCGGCCGAAGGGGGACTGCGCCGCACCGGGACGCGTCTGCTGCTCGTCCTGGTGCTCGCCGCCTGGCTGTGGACGGCCCCCTGGGACAGCTGGATCATCCGCCGGGGGGTCTGGGACTACGACAAGGGAGCGGCTCTGGCGACGCTGTTCCAGGTGCCCCTGGAGGAGTTCATCTTCATGGCCGGACAGACCATTGCCTTGGTGCGCTGACGCTGTGCGTCAGCGCACGGATACCGCAGCGATCCGCGGCGTCACTGACGGCGCCGATGCCGCAACTGCGCCGGGCCTGGGCCACGGCGTGGACCGCCGGGACAGCTGCCGGTCTCGCCTTGGCACTCGCCGACGCGCACGGCACCTATCTCGGAAGCACGCTCGTGTGGTTCGGCCCGCTCCTCGCGGTCCAGTCCCTCGTCGGCGCCGACGTACTGAGGCAACGTCGCGCGGAACGGCTACGGATCCTGGCACCGGCCCTCTTCTACCTGTGGTCCGTGGACGGAATCGCCATCGGAGTCGGCGTCTGGCACATCTCCGCAGATCACACCTACGGCTGGGCCGCCCTTGGCTTGCCCCTGGAGGAAGCCGTGTTCTTCGCCCTGACGAGCCTCCTGGTCGTCAACGGTCTCGTCCTCGGCACGGACGCGCAGGTGCAGGCACGCGTCCTCCGACGGCCGCTGGTGCGGCGGTGGTGACGCACCGGCAGATACGGCCTTGCCCTGAGGGCATCGACGACCATCCGACTCACCGCGACGACAGCACATCCTGAACCCATCGAGGTGGACCCGTGACGCAGCACATACTCAGCCAGGAGAACCCGAGAGCCCTGACCGTACTGGCCCGGGCACGACGCGAGATCGACCCGCTCATGCGTGCGGCCGTGGACGAACTGCCACGTTCCATGCGGCGGGTTACGGGCTTCCACCTGGGCTGGTGGAACCAATTCGAGGTCCCCGAGGAAGGCGCGCCGGGCAAGGCTCTGCGCCCCGCGCTGGTCATGGCGTCCGCCAGGGCCCTAGGGGACGACAGTGGCGCGTGCGCCGCCGCGGCGGCCGCGATCGAGCTGCTCCACAACTTCACCCTGGTACACGACGACGTGATGGACGCCGACACCACGCGGCGGCACCGCCCTACGGCCTGGTCGGTCTTCGGCACGACCGACGCCATCCTGGCGGGCGCCGCCTTGCACACCCTGGCCCTGATGGTGCTCGCCCGTGACGAGCACGCAGCCGCGCCGCCGGCAGCAGGCCGCCTGACGACATGCCTGATCGAACTCTATGAGGGCCAGAGCGCCGACTGCAGGTTCGAGACCCGCAACGACGTGGGACTCGCCGAGACGATGGCGATGGCGGAGGCGAAGACGGGGGCGCTGCTCGGCGCCGCGTGCGCGATCGGGGCCCTGTATGCCGGTGCGAGCGACGACGTCGCCACCTCCCTGGACCGGTTCGGGCGCGAACTGGGCCTGGGCTACCGGCTCATCGACGACCTGCTGGGAATCTGGGGCGACCCCGCAGTCACCGGGAAGCCGGCCGGATCCGACCTCATCTCGATGAAGAAGTCCCTCCCGGTCGTCGCCGCGCTCTCCTCCAATACTCCCGCCGGAGCCCTGCTGGCCGAGCGCTACGCGTCAGGCGCCTCGGTACGCGAGCGCGAGGTGACGTGGATCGCGGGCCTCGTGGAACTCGCGGGCGGACGGGAATGGGCACGCGCCGAGGCGACCCGTCGTGTCCGCCTCGCCCTCGACCTGCTCGCCACCACCTGCCCCGACGAGGCCGCGGCCGCAGACCTCATGGCCCTGACCCGACTCGTCACCCGCCGACAGAGCTAGTTCTTAGGATCGGAGAAGTCACGTGACCACGACACAGCCGTCGGCACCGCCCTGGGTGCAGATGTTTCAGGACCGCGCCATACCATTGCGGATAGCCTCGCTGCCCGTCTCTGGCGTAGTCCCGGACACCCTGCGCGGCACGCACTACCGTGTAGGCCCGATGGCCGGAGAGGCGTACGGCACGCCCCTGGCGCACGCCTTCGGTGACGCCGACGCCTACATCGCCGCCTACAAGTTCACCGACGAGGGCGTGTTCTTCCAGGGCGAGATCGTCAACACCCCGGTGCGCCGACGCGAACAGTCCGCGGGACGCCTCGTGGGGTCCACCTTCAGCACCATGGCCGAACGCAGCCTTCCCTCCCGAGCCTTCGCCAACGTCCTGGCATGCTCTCGATGTTCGTCCCCTCACTGATCCCGTGGAGCTCCGGTTACCAGTCGGTCAGGACACGCCCAACCACGTCCCGTGCGTGATGGGCGACTCCCTGATACTCCTGGGCGGCGCGGGCATTTCCTACGCACTGGACCCGGAAACCCTCGCCTGAAGGGGCACGAGGACTTCTGCGGTGCACTGCCGCGGCGCCAGCTCTATCTGGTAGGCGAGAGCCACCTGGATCCCAATACCGGCGAACGGTGCTTCCTGGAGATCAACACGGGTCTGCGGCTTTGGACGGTCGACGCGAACGGCGTCGGCCGCCGCTCGGTGAACCTACCGATGGACCACGTCTACCCTCCCCACGACTTCGGCATCACCCCCACCAAGATCGTGGTCCCCCTCGGCCCCATCCACTCGGGCTTCCTCCCGCTGACCAAGGCGACACCCTGACCATGCACTCCATGGAGTCAGGGCACGTCTTCCACGTGACCAGCAACATGTGGGACCACGACGACGGCCTCAACCCGGACGACAAGTTCAGCGGTGCCAACTTCACCTACACCGTGAAGCCGGGCTCGGCCCCCCATTATGGGCAGATCATCTCGACCAGCGGTTCGGGCAAGGTCATTATCAACTACATCGTCAAGTCGCCCGTCTGCTCCTGGGCGTGCTGACGCCGCGCCGGGCCCCAGGAGGCCCGGCTACGGCACACCTCGCGTCGTGCGCCGATGTCAGCCCTCGGACACGGGCAAGTCGATCAGCCGCCGCATGAACCAGTGCTCCGCGTAGCGGATCCGGTCGCGGGGTACGGCCAGTTCCAGATCGGGGAACCTCGTCGTGAGCCCCTTCAAGGCCACCTCGCCCTGGAGCCGGGCCATGGCCGCGCCTAGGCAGTTGTGCAGCCCGTGGCCGAGACCGAGGTGGCGCGGCCCCCGGCGCTGGAAGTCGAGCGTCTCGGGCTCGGGATACACGCTGGGGTCGTGGTTGGCTGCCATCAAGGAGGCCAGCACGGGAGTGCCCGCCTCCACCGGGACACCGAGGAGATCGCAGTCCTGTGTGGCGAAGCGGATGAATCCGCTGGCCTGTGAGCTGGTGTAGCGCAGGAGTTCCTCGACCGCCTCCGGATCCACGGGTGACACGGACGTCCGCGGGCCGCGCCACTGGTCGGGATGGTCGAGCAGGGCCAGGACGGAGTTGCCGATGAAGCTCCGCGAGGAGTCGGCGCCGCCGAGTATCACCACGGCCACCAGCGCCTCCAGGTAATCCTCACCTATACCACCCTCCCGGTCTGCCGCGGCTACGAAGTCCGAGGTGAGGTCCTGGCCGGGACGTACCCTCTTCTCCTCGATCAACTCGCGCGCATAGGCGCACACCTTCCCGAAGGCGATCGGCACCTGGTCCATGAGCGCGGGGTCTGTGGGGAAACCCTGCTCGATGGTGCGGGCGAGTTCGGCGAAGCGGTTCTCGGGGAATCCGAGCAGGGCGCCGACGGTCTGGGCCGTCACGTCGGCCGCGAAGTCGTCCATGATGTCGAAGCCGTCGAGTTCCGCACACCTGTCCAGAGCCCGCTGGACGAACCCGTCGATACGGTCGTGCCACATCCGCGAGCGTGCCGGGGTGAACGAGGGCATCGCGAGACGGCGCACCTCGGTGTGGACGGGCATGTCGATGACCGGCAGGGAGTACTGGAGGACGGTCCCGGCCCCCGTCACCATGCCGGCGTCGCGAAAGTCCTGTCGCGCCCAGGTCCTGCCTTCCGTCGAGAAACGGCCGTCGGCCAGCAGAACCTTCACGTCCTCGTAGCGGGTGAGCACCTTCATGGGGAGGTCCCCGACGGGAAAGGTGAAGTCGTGCACCGCCGCCTCCTCCCGCAAGCGGGCGAGGACCGGAAGCGGGTCCTGGTAGTACTCCGGTGTGAAGAGGTCGATGGAAGCCGATCCCTCGCTCATGCATAGACCTTCCTGATGAGTTCCGGCGGGGTCCCGGATGACTGCCGCCGGCCCCGCCTGGCCCATCCTGGGCAGGACGGACCATCACGCCATGAGTAGCGCGTACTTACGGGCACGGCAGGGCTGCCGCACGTCGGTCAGGGGGTGGTGCGTCGGCCGGCGGACGCAAGGCGGTCAGGGTCGCGTCCTGGAGGACACTGCTCAGGTCCCTGCGGGTGGTCAGGCCGAACTTCGCGTAGACGCGCTGCAGGTGGTTGTCGACGGTGCGGGCAGAGAGCTGCATGTGTGCGGCGATGTCCTTGCTCGGGTGGCCGGTGGCGGCGAGGACGGCCACCTCCCGCTCCCTCGGGGTGAGCAGCGCCATGGTGGCGTGCGTGTCCAGCAGCGGGGTACGGGCGTTCTCGCACTGAGCCGCCCAGACGGCTGCCCGCTGCGTCGCGGCCGCGGCTTTGCGCGGCTCCCCGCAACGGCGCCAGGCACCCGCAGCGGCAGCGGCCGCCTCGGCGGCCATCAGGTCCGCGCCGACAGCCTTGAACTGCTTCGCAGCTTCCATCAGCCCGTCCCCGTTCTGCCGGGCGAGCGAGGCGGACATCCTGACACGTGCAGGCATCAGATCACCATCGCAGACTGTGGCGAGGGCGGTGAGCCGGTCCGACACTGCGGCGGCTCCTCCGAGCCGGGCGATGTCAGTCAGGCACATCGCCTCGGCCGCGGCCTGCCCCCGTTCGCGCGCCTGGGCGGCCATGCCCTCCAGGACCCGGCAGGCCTCCTCGCAGTCCCCACGCGCGGCGTGCAGCCAGGCGATCCCGAGTTCCTCCTCCGCCGACAGCAGGCCGGGCCGCTCGGTCAGGTAGTTGAACTCCTTCGCGGCGGTCTCGGCGGCGGCCAGGTCGCCAAGGAGCGCGGCGCAGGCGATCACGCCTCCGAGTGCGAGCCGCAGGCCGAAGCCGTGCTCGGTGCCTCGGGCCAGGACGGCCGCCTCGGCCCACCACGTACGCGCGGATGCCACGCGTCCGGCAAGCCATAGGGCTCGGGCGATCGAGGTGGCGACCCAGATACGTGCCATGAGACCGGCAGCGGCGATGTCGGCATACGCGTACTCCCCCACCGTGACGGCTTCTTTCAGGCGTCCGGCCTCCGTGAGGGCGAGGACGAGCGGGATCCGTTCGACCTCGGGATGGGACACCAGAGCCTGCTCGTCCAATGCGCTGTGGACGACGAAGGCCCGCTCAGCAGCATGGATGGCTTCGGTGGACCGCCCCACGGCGGCGAGGGCCGCGGGTCGCAGGAAGACGCCCCGCAGCCATGCGTTCACGTCCGCTACCCGGCCACCGTCCTCGTCCAGGTCGTCCAGCAGTGCCAGGCCCTCCACGGGCTGACCGGCACCCACCCGCATGTATCCCTCGTTGATCCTCAGCATCCGCCGCGCCTCGGCGTCGCTAAGCTTCTCCAGCGCCTCTGCATTTGCAGCCAGCGCTTCCTCGACGGGCCGACCGCTGAAGAGCAGGTTCGACGTCCGGGCCAGAGCGACGGCCACGGTCTCCTGCTCGTTGGTGGTGAGGGCACTGGCCCGCGCCAGTACCCTTTCGCCGTCGGTGCACTTGCCCATCTGGAAGTAGGCCTCGCCCGTCATGAGGCGCGTGTGGGTCGTCTGTTCCTCTTCGGGCAGGGCCCCGAGCAGCGTGGTCACCTGTTCGTAGTCGTGGGCGTAGCGAGCGAGTACGGCTCCTTCGCGCAGGAGCGCGGGGTCGGCCGTGCCGGTGGCCATCAGTCGCCAGCTCGCCACGTACAGGGCGTCGTCGCGCCGGTTGGACCCGTAGGCCTCGATCCGCTCCGCTTGCTGCAGAAGCACCTGGCGCCGGCGCTGCGGGCTCATGGCAGCGCGCAGGACCTCGCCGTGCAGGGGGTGTGCCAGGTGCAGGGTCGTGCGCCGCCGACCGGTCGTGACGTGCAGGAAGCCCTTCTCCTCCAAGGAGGCCAGCTCGTCCCAGGTCGCGATCTGCCGTGCGTCCGCCAGGGCGACGGGCTCGCAGCATGCGAGGAGTTCGAGGACGGGGAGGGCTTCGGGGACTGCGCGCAGGCGTTCCCCGATGATCTCGCTCAGCTGTACCGACCCCCGGACACCGCTCCCCGTGAGCGTCCACATCTCTCCGTCGGTGGTGATCTCCCCGCGTTGCAGCGCTCCGAGGACGATCTCCCTCAAGAAGAGGGCATTGCCTCCGGAAGCCCCGTACAGCTCGCTCACGCTGCGCCGGTCGACGGGTCCGCGCAAGGAGGCGGCCAGCATGTCGGCGGTGGCCTTCTCGTCGAAAGCGCCGAGGTCGACACGGTGCACGGCGTCGCCGCTCAGCAGCGCCTGGACTGCTTCGCTGTCAGTCTCACCGCTGCGGATTGTCGCAATCATCCGGACCGCTCCGGTGCCGGTCAGCTGCCGCAGCAGCAGGGCGGAGGTGGCGTCGAGCAGGTGCAGGTCGTCCACGAGCAGGGCCAAGCGTTCCGCCGGGCGGCGCCCGCTCCAGGCCTGCACGAGCACGGCAAAACCCGTGACGGGGTCGGACAGGTCCATGTCCCGGGGCAGGAGATGGGCGAGGGCCCCCAAAGGAACGGTCGCCGCCGCCGCGGACGCGAGCGCCTTCCCCTCCCTCCAGCCTTGCTCGACGGCGTATTCCAGTGCAGCCTCGGCAAGCCGGGTCTTGCCGACTCCCGCAGGGCCGGAAATGACGACGCTGTGGCAGCGGCCCGCATTCCAGACCTCTTCGAATTCCTCCAATTCACCTTCCCTCCCCACCAGCGGCTCCCGAAGGGGCACCTGCCCGTACACGCTCATATCCGGTCCCCATTCCGTAGGCGCCCGAGACTCAATCTCTCAATAACGCCACGGTATGGAGGCAGATTTTTCGGGAAGTGAGTAAAATATACTCAGCCGCATTCAGGAGGGCAGTACCGCCAGGTCGACAGCGGCCTGCGCGTGCAGTCGCGTGGTGGGAAATACGGGCACCGGACTGTGCCGTGCGCCGATCAACAGTTCAATCTCGGTGCATCCCAGGATGACGCCTTGCGCTCCTGCTGCAACCAGTTCGCCGATGACGTCCTGGTAAGCGCGGCGCGATTCCTCCAGGACGTCCCCAAGGCAGAGCTCCTCATAGATGACCCGGTGCACCAGCGCACGGGACTCCGGCCCGGGCACGGTCACCCGCAGCCCCGCGGACGCCAGGTGGTCGCGGTAGAAGTCCTGCTCCATGGTAAAAGCGGTCCCGAGCAGACCGACGTGCTGCAGCCCGGCTGCGAGGACGGCGTCCGCGGTGGTGTCGGCCAGGTGCAGCAGCGGCACGCCGACCGCCGCGGTGATGTGCCCGGCCACCTTGTGCATCGTATTCGTGCACAGCACCAGGATCTCGGCGCCCGCCCGCTCCAGCGCACGGGCGGCGGACGCGAGGATCTCACCCGCCTCGTCCCACCGGCCACCGGCCTGGAGCTGCTCGATCTCTGCGAAATCGACCGAGTACAGCACGCAACGCGCGGAATGGAGCCCACCGAGCCGGTCCCGGGTGAACAAGTTGATCAGGCGGTAGTACTCCGCCGTGGATTCCCAGCTCATGCCGCCTATGAGCCCGATGACTTTGCTCAACGCCTCTTCGCCTCTTCGTTTCGGGTGCGCGGGCAACAAAGGGCGCGGCGCGCCCTCAGGAATTGTCGCCCCACCCGGCGGTCGCCATGGTCCCCCACAACGGTGCCAACGTGCATGAGTAGCGGGTACTCGGAGAAGTGCGGCGGCCGACCTCCTCGGGGGGTGCCGAACAGGAAGACCCGGCGCCGTCGTGCCGAGTGCGGCTGCGCCCCGTCCGGCATCGCCTGGGAGAACGGCTTCTCGTACTCGCTGGTTCCCAGGACGGGGGCGCCCGTGGGCGTTCTCAGGACAACCGATGCCGATCTCGTACGGGTGTCCGGCAAGTTCAGCACGCTCCCGTACAGGAGCGAGTGCACCCCGCCCGCTCCTCCCCGGCGGTCGACGAGTGCGTCGGTCGTCCGGTTATCCGAGGCTCGCGCCCACGGTCACATGGCAGCCGCACCGGTCCTGTCCGGTGCGGCTGCCGGTTGCGGCGCCACGGGGGGACCAGCAATACGCTGCACGAACAATCGACAACGGAAGAGCAGGCGCTCCGTAAGCGATCACCAAGAAGGCTGAGAGGCAGACACGTGCAGACGCGGGGGTTCTCTTCGTGCCCGTGGAACTCCGGGATCCGCATGCAACCGGATCCTGCTTCCCGGGACGGGAGACCCTGGACCGGGATCGCACGACGAGCAGAAGGCCTGCCGTACCGCCCCCTCCTGGGGCAGCTGCGTCATTCCAGGCCGGGAACTTCCGTGCCGCGGGGCGGGCCAGGCTCGGCGGGAGCCGGCGTCGCTGGGCGCATCGGAAGCGGCCGTGGAGACCGGAGCCGTACCGCGAACCGGATGAGCAGTGATTACTCAGGACGCAGAGCCCCAGGCGGACGACAGTCGTGGACGCGTCCTGATACCGCAGGTGGCAAGGAGGCTGACGTGTCAAGTGCCGAGCCCGCAGCGTTCCCGTTCGCCGAAAGCACGACGGTGGAGGGCGCAGGGGCGCGCTACCGGCAGCTGAGACAGAATCAGGGCCCTCTCCCGGTGCGCCTGCCGCACGGTGGCACCGCCTGGCTGGTGTCGCGCTACGAGGACGTCGAGTCCGTGCTCCGCGACCCGCGCTTCAGCCGCGAACTGGCGGGAGACGCCGTCTCCGAGGTCATGCCGAGCCTTCTGGTGCGCACCTCGCTGCTCTCGCTCGACGCCATCGACCACGACCGGATCCGGGCTTGTGTAGCCCCGCTGTTCACCCGCGAGGCGGCAGAGGCGTTGCGTCCGCGGATCCGGAAGCTGGTACGCGCCCGTACCGATGCCTTCCCGCCCGATGCCCACCCTTTCGACGGCGTCGCCGCCTACTCCCTCCCGGTGCCGGTGGACGTGATCTCCGAGGTGCTCGGAGTGCCCGCCGCGGACCGCGAACAGTTCTACCTCTGGGCCGACCTCGCGATCAGCTCGGATGCTCTGCCCGCCGCCGTCTACGCCGCGCACGACGATCTGCTCGGCTATTTCGCAACCGCGCCGAAACAGGGCGCGGACCAACCCTCGGCCGGGCTGCGTACCGGGCTCGCACGGATGGTGGATGCTGGCCGGCTGAGCCACGAGGCGGCGGTCTCCCTGCTCCCGCTGCTGCTGGTGGCCGGGTACGAGACCTCGGTCGGCCAACTCGGCTTCTACTTGCTCGACCTGGCCACCCGCCCCGAACACCATGCCGCACTGCGGCAACACCCGGACCGCATCCCGGAAGCAGTGACCACGTACCTGCGCACCGTGCCCTACAACGTCATCGGCGGAGCGCTCGCCCGGGTCGCGCGTGAAGCCGTGCAGATCGGATCGGTGACCATCGCGGCGGACGAGACCGTCATTCCTTCCGTCGAGGCCGCGAACATGCAGACCCTGTCGATGTCGTCGCGCCCCGACCACCTTTCATTCGGTGCAGGGCTGCACGCGTGCCTCGGCTCCTGGCTCGCACAGCTGGAGCTGGAGGAGGCCGTTTTCGGGATTGCCAGCGGCTTCGAGTCCATCGAGCTCGCGGTGGAACTCGAGGAGCTCCGCCTCAAGGAGGGGTCCGTTGTCCGTTCCCTGCAGACGCTGCCGCTGCTCGCCCGGCGGACCACCGACCACTGAGGACGGGGCCTGGTGGAAATGCTTCGCGGTTAGGGGGCCACCAACCAACCCGCGCACCAACCCCGCGGGTAACAGCGCCCCTTGACGGCAGGAGGCCGGCCTCCGCGGTGGGGGCCTAACGAGCGCACGTGTACCTCAGCTGGCGGTCACCAGTGAGCCCCAGCCAAGGTTGAGCGCATTGTAGATGCTCGAGTAGTAGACCACCTTCGAGCACTCGCGGGTCGAGCTCGCCGGTGCACCCTTGCACCCCGTCAGGTGGTGCGGCGCGGTGCTGAAGGCCACGAACACACCCTTGGCGTAGACGCTGCTGCCGTCGCCGGCGAGTTCGAAGAAAGAGCCGCCGCTGTCACCGTTGCCCGCGATGCTCGTGCCGTCGGTCGAGCTGGCCTTTACCAGACCATGGACGGGGCCCCCGCCGTAGCCGTAGTCGAAGACCACCCCGGTAGCGTCCACGATCGCGTTGCAGCTCGTGCCGGTGTAAGAGCCATTGGCGCACACGTACTGGTTGACGTAGTTGCCCTTAGCACCCTTCACGTCCTTGACCGTCAGGCCTCCGATACCCTTGTACGCGCCGTACCAGACCCGGCCCAGACCCGTGTTGAGCGCCTTCATGTCCAAGACGGCCACATCCTTGTAGGGCAACTTGTCCAGCACGACCGCCTTGGTAGCCCCGACCTTCACCGTGGCCCCCACCGGATCATCCGGCAGACAGTGCGCGGCCGTCAGCATGATGTCCCGCTTGTACGTGCTACCACCGGGCTCCGGCCGCTGGAACGCGAACGCCGTCGAGCAGCCGCCGGATTTCGTCGACAGGTGGGCACCACCGTAGACCGGCAGCAGATCGGTCCACCGGTCCTGATAGGACACCACCGCATCGCCCGACGCCTGCGCCACCCGCTCCACCGGGGTCCCGGCCTGCTGATCACCGGAGACCAGCATGGGGATCTGCGAATCCCGGATCAACGGCAACGCCGTCGCATCGCTGACCGACCCCGACACCCCCACCGCCAGACCCGACGAGTCCGACAACGGACCCGCCGACACGATCCGCAGCGCGGCCCCATCGCGCCGGTCCATCAACGAGCCCGCCGCGGCTTCCAGCTCCGCCCCCGTATAAGCGGCTGGCCGTACCGTCACGCCCACGCCGCGACCCACGGCGGCATCGATCACCGACTGCACCGCAGCCGACACCTGGCCCTTCCAGAACACATCCAGCCCACGACCGGCCAGATCCAATCGGATCGATCCCAGACCTCCCCCCGTGGCCTCCCGGTCCGACGCCGTGATCGCGTCCGCGACATCCACCAGCCGCGACTGCTCCGCCATCGCCGCGTCCCACGACACGAATCCCTCCGGCGGCGCACCCTCCACATCGCTGACCGAACGCACCGCATCCGAAGACGGTATACCGAACGCCGCCGGCACCCCCACGCCCACCGACAAGGCCAACACCGCCGCCCCGACCAGCCCCGCACGTCCTCTCACCCAACCGGACACGATCCCACGACCCTTCATCACAGTCCACTCGACGCCACGCGAAGCGGGCGCTTCGGCCCCATGGCCGCCGACTCACGCTAGATCGCGCAAACGACGCCTCCGTGAGTACCCAGCGCTTCAATTTGCCGGATCGCTCCATGGCGGCGTTCCCGTTCCCAGCGCCCGGTGCCCCGAAGCGAGGAACCAGGCGAGCCAGACATTGACCGCGGATGCACCGGCCAGCGCGATTCCGCCTGCGGGTGTCAGGGGGAGCGGGGTGGCGACGGCGTAGGTGATGTCGGTGAGGCAATCGCTGGCGCGGACCGCACTCACGGCACTCAGCCAACAAGGGCGCGTGCGCCACCGCAGGGCGGCAGCGCACTCCAGCACCGCGAACATGAACCAGGAGGCACCGGTCCGAGGTAGGAAGGCGTCCACCGGTCTGTCCGGCGGTCGCAGCCCGTGAAGCAGCACGAACCACTGCCCGGGGTCAACCCACGCCGTCCAGGTCAGGGCCAGGTCAAGCACCGTCAGCGCCCACAGGACTGAGGTGGTGCCACGCGCACCCGCTGCTCTCCTCCGTCGACGTGCGTGCCTCTGCGGCTCGACCGCAGGCAAGCGGGAGCCTGCGGGTGGCCGCCCGTCCGGCGGCATCACGAACACGACCGATCAGGACGGGGAACCGCACGCACAGCGCGCGGGCAGCTGCCGCCGGGCAGGCTCACTGCGCGGTCATGAACTGCAGGTCGAACCCGGAATCCGCCGGCGTTCCGGACTCGTCCCGGCAGATGACGGTGACCTGCTTGCCCTTCTCGCTCCCGACCAGGTAGCCGGTAGGACCCTGGACGGAGCACGCCCGCTCGGCGTCCAGCGGCGTGGCCATCCCGAAGCCCCGCGTGATCACGCCGATGCCCTCGTCCTGGCCCGGCAGACGCACGGTGTACACGCCCGGCGCGCTGCCGCGGATCACGGTCGGGGCAGCCAGCGACGCACCGTAGAGCCGGTTCCGGTATTCCCTGGGGGTGGCAGCTCCGCGCGCCGTGATGGCCGGTACCGCAAGGTGGGCATCGGAGTTGCGGTACATGGAGCCGATGATGTTGGCGTCGTTGGACACGGACAGGGAGAACTGTCCGTAGTCGCTCGCGGTCGTGGCCGAGCGTGTGTTGAGGCAGTCGATCAGGACGAACTCCGTGACGTCCGGCAGCGCCTCCTCCCTTCCGCGCACCGAACAGGTGTCACCGAGCTGCCTAGAGGTGACCTGGATGTTCTCCGGCGATCCTCCGGGGGTGAGGTAGTGCAGCACGGAGAACATGTTCACGTTTCCCTTGGTGCCCACGAACCTTCCGACCGACTTCGGCGAGAGAGAGGTGCTTGTGTAGGTGTCAGCAGGGGCGGAGGCCCCTTCCAGCCGCGGGAGCAGGAACGAACCTTGCTGGAGGTTCCCTTCCTCCGCCCCGCCGGCCGAGAAGGCCAACTGGAAGGCGGTATCAATCGGGTTGGCCGCCCGGTCGCCGCACTGGATCTGTACGGCGAGAGCGTTCTCCGTGCGCACGTCCCCGGGGCCGTAGGTCCACGGAACCTTCACAGAGCTGTTCACGATGTGGACGCACTGCGCGTTCGAGCCGTCGCCGGCGGCCCGGACGTGGACGATGCCGGCGGTTCCCGTAGCGGGGTCCGGCTGGACGAGGTACAGCGTCCACTGCCCCTTACCGTCACGCTGGAGGTGCGCCGTCGTGTACTTGGTGACGACGGCGTCCGCGAGGGTGGTCGTGGTCGCCCTGGTCGCCTCGGTCGGACTGACCGTCACGTACGCGCTCGGGGAGGTGGCGGCAAGGCTGTCTCGCGGGTCGAAATCCGCTGCGGATGCGGCGCCTGCGGATGCGGCCATCAGAGCCGTCGCCGCAACGAGTAACTGTGTGAACATGTGCTCTCCGATGAGGACCTCGTGGGCGGGGCTGCCTGCTGCTCCGCTTCGACTGGCGCTTCACGCTAGGCAGGGCACTCCACCCCCACGAGAGCGAACCCCACTCCAATCCCACGCCTCCGCAGTCGCCGGTGACGACCCCGCCGTACAGCGCCGGACGTGCTTCCCCTCTGCGACCGCGCGCCCGGCCGGTCGCCGGGCCTCGGCTTCCCGCGGCGCGGAAGAGAATTGCACCCCGCTCTTGACGTGCTCACTACATATCATCTTCTCTGGCTCAAAGGGCTCATCTACCCATCCACTGCACCTCTGGGAGGCCCGGTGTCGTACCAGCGTTGGCGCACGACCGTGGCAGGCGTGACGGCAGTCCTCGCCGTGGCCTCGGGAGTGACGTCCGGGAGTCAGGCCCGGGCAGCGACTGCATAACGGTCCTCGACGGCGGCTGACGCCGCCGGCCCGTTCGCGGAGCCCGGTTTCCGCGCCACCTGCGCCTGGCACCGGTTCGGTGAAGGCCAGGTGCCTCCCTGGTGGCTGATGTTCTCGGACCCGCTTTGCGTGGAGTACGCCAAGCGCGACATCACCATGGACAACGGCGGGGCGCTGCGCTTCCTCGTTGCCGAGCCCGCCCGCATGGTTCTGTCCCTGATGACCTGCCACTACTACCAGAAGGACCACTGGAGCGTGCGGGCGACCACGGGTGCGACGCCGCTCGTCGCTTGGGACGGTCAGTACTGGTGGGACAAGGGCCAACTGCGCGCGGGTGCGCGCCTGACGAACTTCCGTGTCGACGGGCGCTCCGTCGGCCTCGGGGACGCCGTGGAAACACTACGGGCCTCATACCCCGACCCGCGGCGGCGTTGAGCAAGCACGGCACCGCTGCCGGCGAGACGGGCCTGACCGTCCCGCTGCCGTTGAGCCTCCGCTGTGCGCTCCGGGCTGACGCCATGACGCTCCAGGATGCAGGGACATCCTCTGGACCCTGCTTTGCCCTGGTGGCGAGCCCCGTCTTCGACACCACGGCGGCGTCGGACACCGCCCGTGCCCTCAACGACAGCCATCCGGGCCTGGCCCGGATCGGCACGGCCTCGATCCCACCACGCCCGGGCTCAGCTGATTCACCCTCCAGCAGGTCCACTTCCCGCCCTTGATCGTCGCGCTGGTCGAAGCGGGCGGCCCGGTGGGGTGGTTCGAACGGTCGAGCGATCATTATGCGCACGGCGGCCGTCCTGGCTCATCCCTCTCGCGATGACCGAGACGACCGAGGGCTACAACGAGAGCACCGTCGCGGCTCCGCCGCCGACCGGCAGTTTCCGACGCTTGACCCCCGGATTGGATGAAGGGACGATGGCCTAGCATCCGACCGCCCGAACCAGGCAGGCCTGGGAACGCGTCGACGTCGCGCTGCGGGGCGTCCTGGAGCGCGACGGCCTCGCAGGCGTCCAGCCGTACACAGAGCCCGTGGGGGACACCGTCACCGCCCACCCGCTGGGCTAGGCTCAGCGACGACCCGCAAGTAATGACCTGACCATCCGGCACGAATTACGCGGCAATTTCAGCCTGTTCGTGACCAACAGCTCCGCCGTACCGACCTCCCTGACGGTCAATCCATTGCGGCCCTTGCCGAACGTGCCGCCCCCTGCATCGTCGGCCGCACGGCCGCAGCCTGGGACCCGTGCGGGACGGTTGCCCGCTGCCGGGCCGATGACAGGGGGGCGCGTCCGCCCTCCGCCCCACGGAGACCGGCCCGCCCGGCGCCCCAGACAGGGCGACGGGGCGGGCGGCTCTGATATGTAGCAGCGCCGGACTGTGTTGTCGTCGCACGGAAGCGCACGTGCAGATGCGACCCCGCCCGAACGACCGCTGGCGACCGAGGCCGCGCAGGCCCAGCCGGGGGGTGCCAAGGACGGCCGTCGGTCCGATGGGTGAGCGCCACATCTCCGGACCATCGGGTCGGGGTGTTGGGCGGGCACCAGCGGGAACACCGGTCTCACTTGCACATAAGGCGTTGCAATCCCCGCGGTCATGGCCGGTAGCCGGATGTACGACACGGACCTCGACTGAGCCCGTATGTCGCTCGTCCCCCGCATCTCCCGCTCGCCGCCTGCCCTCGGTCGCGCGCCCCCGGAGGGCGGGTGGCCGGTGCTCCTGTGTCACGGGAACGCCTTCGGCTGCGCCTCGGGTGTGGCTCTGGTCAATTCCCGAGGGGCCGGGCAAAGGGGCGCGCTCCGTGGCAGCCCGCCCCGGAGAGCGGTCTGTCGGGACATGCCCGGAGGGCTCGTCACCGAGCAGAAGGCTGCGCCGGATTCCGCCCCCTTTCCGTCAGTGGGACAGGTGTTGGGTCACGAGCCCGTACGCTCCGTATCCGATCATGTAAGGGAGGCGGTGGGTGGGGTACTGGGCGGTGAGTTCACCGGTGAGCTTGTTCACCAGGCGGGACGGGTCGGCGAGGGCGGCGGCCCGCTGGGTGGGGGTGAGAGCTGCCACCATCTGCTGGACGTCGCGATCGGCGGTGTCGAGGTAGTGCTTCTGCTGCACCACGGCCTCGGCCACAGGTGCCGCGGTACCGCGGCCGCCGTAGAGGGTCCAACGGGCAGGGGTGCGGCGCCTGATCTCGTCCAGGTCGCGCTGCCAGCCTGCCAAGGTGGGGGTCGGCCGCCCGTCGACGATTCCGCCCTCGAGCCAGGCGTGGGCGTCATGGTGGACGAGGTCGCCGACGACGACGCTCTTGAGCGCGGGGATCGTTGCGATCGTCTGGCTGGTGGAGACCCCCGGCGCGGCGAGCACGTCGAGGTCGATGTCGATGCCGTCGACGGAGAGCCGCTCGTGCTGCTTGAACGTCTTGTCCACGGCCGGGAGCGCGGGGTAGGACGACTCGTCGAACATCTTGGCCACATTGACGAAGTAGTTCTTCTTATACCTCCACACGCCCTCGAGATCCCCTGCTGTCGCCTCGGAGGCGACAGCTTGCGCTCCAGCTGCTTGGAACACCGGTAAGCCCTGGAACTTGTCCGGGTTCGGGTGAGTGACCACCACGTGCGTAACGGGGTGGTCCGTACGCGTCTTGAGGTAGGCGAGAGCCTGCCGTGCGTACTCCGGCGTGAACTGGGCGTCGAAGGCGACCACGCTCTTGCCCGTGTCCAGGAAGTGGGTCTGGGTGTCGAAGCCGTTGGCGTCGGAGGCGAAGGTGTAGAGGCGGGGCTGCGGAGCGCGCTCGGCAGGGTGTGCGGCGGCGGATCCCGCTCCACCGAGTGCGACGGCCGTCAAGACGGCGACGGCGGCAGATATCACGACGGTCGGTTTCACAAATGTTCCTCTTCGGGAGGGGGTCGAACCCGGGAGATGCCGCGGCACACCCCGAGGAGTCGCTTCGAATTCGAAGCAGATGCGGTCGCACGCTAGCAGGTGTTTCGAATTTGAAGCAATTCGCGGCTTGACGGGATGCCCAGGCAGCGGCAGCCGCACCACGGGGCGGTCAGTCCGCCGGGCCCGTGCGCGGCCGACCGCGTCGGAGACGGCTAAGCCGATCAACGGCGAACGAGCAATGAACCACCCCGGACCGGCGCGTCCTGCATGCCGGCCGTGGGGACCACAGGCCTCTGCGAGGCACGATCAACTCGCCGTGCACACCTTCACTCCTGCCTCGGCCGCCAGGGTCTTGGATCGCATCCAACGCCGACGGGATTCTCCCCGACTGTTGTGCATGAGTTCGGCGGAGAAGTCGGCTGGGGATAGCGAGACCACACTGGTGCGTTCACGGGGCCGCAGTGCGATCGTCTGGGGCGTCCGCTTGGGACCGCGGGAGCGGTCCTGTCCCGCGACCGTGGGGTGAAGCCACAGCACAGCATGGTGATGGACGCTGTCCAGCGCATCTCGGTCCGCAACGACGATGGCAGAGTGTTCGCCCTTGCCGTACGGAGCCCTCTGACCGGACGACCACATGTGCTGAGCGAGCATCGACAGCCGGCAGGGCCCTGGCGCCGTGGCGGCCCCGGCCGCCGGGTCGTATCCGGGCATGGGCTACCTGTCGAGCAACGAGCTCTCGGTAACCACGCTGGAAGCATGGCTCGGAGGCACGGGCGCGGAGCGCACGAGGTCCGCGGTTGCCGAGCGTGCCGCTCGCGCCACGGACCGTCGGCGTGGACGGTCGGCGCACAGCGATCCCGGCGCTCCACGGGCGTCCCGAGCGTGCGGAGCACGCGTCAGACCGGCTCGCGGCCGCCGGAGGGATACCGGTCCGCTCGGTGAACGGTGCCGCCGTGGGCAAGCCCCCGGTCGCGCAGGCCGGTTCGGCGCGCGATTACTGGGGCTTCGAGGTCACATGTACGACCACTTCGCAAGAACCGTTGTTGGAGGTTCCCGAGAGGAGCATGATCTGGTCCAGGGCCTTGAGTTGGGACGCCGTGTACCCGGGCAGGCTTTTGCTCACGTTGCAGTACTCGGCCTGGTAGGCCTCCCAACTGTGGAAACGGGCAGCTAGGCTCGTAGAATAACCCGGGTGCGTGGTGAGGGTGATCTTGTTCTGCTGTTGCTGCCAGGTGGTGCTCGGCCACCCGTCCGTCCCGACGCAGCCGACCTTCCCGCTCACGTCCGTGATGCGGCTGCCGACGTATTGCCCGGTAACTGGATGGGCGGATTTGCAGGTCTTGAACTCGGAGAAGTTGTACCAGCCGTCGTGCGCGGGAGTGATGTTCTTGGGCCATGGAACCGACCCGGTGCCCGAGGGGTAGAGGCTGGATTGGCCGATCATTGCCCCGCAGCCGGCACTGTTGACCTGCGAGCTCGTGCACGAGTTGTCGTCGGTGTAGCTCTGGAAGTAGTCGTTCATTCCGATCGAGCGGTACGGCTGTGATCCGCCCGGGAATTCGTACGTGTTCGCCGTCGCGTAGTACTGGGCCTCCATCACCGCCGTGTGGTCCCACAGCAGGTTGTTCGCCTGGTCCTGCACGTATGGGAACCGCACTTTGACAAATTCGGCGGTCAGCGTGTAGTTCGCTTCGCCCGTGAGGGCCTGCGCCGGAACAGCCGTGGACATGATCCCTGTGGCCAGGCAAAGAGCGGCCACGATCCTTGCTCGCTTCATCGCGAAATCCCTTTCGAACGACCGGTACCGTTCCCGGACACAGATGAAGTACGACTGCGGCGTTCTTGTCAGACGGGTAATCACTGCTCCACTTGTTAGGTGCCGTGGAGACGAACCGCACAGGGGTGGTGCTCGGGGCGGCGCACAGTCAGCCCATGTGCCGCCCCCGGTGGCGGACACTGCGACTCGACTGCGCACCGCAGCACCCGCCGTTCGCCGGCAGACACCGGCGTCGCCGACCTCATGGCGCCGGGGTGCCCCCGTAATCTTTTCGGGGTCCTGCAATGGGGCCGCTGGCCTCCGGGCCCGGTGTGACTGTGTCCCCTCTGTCGAAGTGATGACCTGGGGGGTGGTGTCGCCGGGTCCGTGGGGTGCCGTCGGAGACGCTGATGAGAGGTCCGGCCACCGCCTGGCCTGGCGCAATGCCGGGCAGTTCGCGGGCGGCAGGTCTGCATAACGTGGATGCGCGAGCACGGTGCCACCGCCGAGGCCGGCACGGTCAACCACCCGGGAGGGGTGCGATGTTAGACACCGGCGATGTGGGCGTCTTCCTGGGTATGGACGTCGGCAAGACAGCTCACCACGGCCACGGGCTGACGCCGGCGGGCAAGAAGGTCTTCGACAAACCGATGCCCAACAGCGAACCGAAACTGCGGGCCGTCTTCGACAAGCTGACCGCCAAGTTCGGCACGGTGCTGGTGATCGTGGACCAGCCGGCCTCGATCGGTGCTCTGCCCCTGACCGTCGCCCGGGACGCGGGCTGCCAGGTCGCCTACCGACCCGGACTGGCCATGCGACGGATCGCCGACCTCTACCCGGGAGAGGCGAAAACCGACGCGAAGGACGCCGCGGTCATCGCGGATGCCGCCCGCACCATGCCCCACACCCTGCGCTCGCTGGAGCTGACCGACGAGATCACCGCCGAGCTCACGGTGCTGACCGGCTTCG